>JAZTXL010000023.1:0-7121 GCA_045636405.1 Alloprevotella sp. | reverse complement strand
AGGAGCCGGCCGGTGCAAGGCTCTGTCATTTTCCCAAAGCGGTACCACTTCTGAGCTGTGGGTTGGAAATAGCCCCCCGGGTGCGCCCGTTAAAGCGTCAATGAGTGGCGGACTTGTCCGCAACCAGGGTGGAACCGTGGAATACTATATAATATGTATCCCACCCCTGATTATGTCAGGGGTGGCTTTTTATTTAGCCGTCTCTGAAAACACCTTTTCGGTGGACAGCGGAGCTTTTCCCGCAGCACTTCCTTTTGAAGCCTTGCAATACACAGAGTATTCCTGCAGCTCCAAAAGTTGTTCTGTGTAAAAATCTCTCGCCGTCCCCAAGAAAATTTGTTTTTGCGAGGCGGCTTATCGCTTCGCCGGAAAATGGAGGTTAAACTTATGTCCGAAGAAAATCTGTACACCTTTGAAAACCCCGAATACCGGAAGACCTACTGGCACACCTGCTCCCACATTATGGCGCAGGCAGTCAAGCGTCTGTGGCCGGAAATTCAGCTGGCCATCGGTCCGGCTATCGAAGAAGGCTGGTATTATGACTTTGATGCCCCCTTCTCCTTCACCCCCGAGCATTTAGAGCAGATTGAAGCCGAAATGAAGAAAATCTGCAAGGAGCGTGTCCGTCTGGAGCGCAGCGAAAAGCCCCGGGCAGAGGCCATTGCCTATATGCAGGAACAAAACGAGCCCTATAAGGTTGAACTGATTGAGGATCTGCCTGAGGATGCCGTCATCTCCTTCTACACCCAGGGCGAGTTTACCGACCTTTGCGCCGGTCCGCACCTGGACCACACCGGCAGAGTCAAGCACAACGGCTTTAAGCTGACCAAGTCCTGCGGCGCTTACTGGCGTGGCGACTCTAACCGTAAGATGCTGCAGCGTATCTACGGCATCGGCTTCCCCTCCAAGGAGGAGCTGGAAGTATATCTGGAAAAGCAGGCAGAAGCTCTCAAGCGGGACCACAACAAGCTGGGCCGTGAACTGGAGTTCTTTACCACTGTGGAAGAAATCGGTCAGGGTCTGCCCATTCTGCTGCCCAAGGGCGCAAGAGTCATCCAGAAGCTGCAGCGGTGGATTGAAGATGAGGAGCAGAAGCGTGGCTACCTGCTGACCAAGACCCCCCTGATGGCAAAACGTGACCTTTATAAGATTTCCGGTCACTGGGATCACTACCGTGACGGTATGTTCATTATGGGCGATCCCGACGACGAGGAGAAGGAATGCTTCGCGCTCCGGCCTATGACCTGCCCCTTCCAGTATCAGGTCTACCTGAAGAGAGCCCGTTCCTACCGTGACCTGCCTATGCGCTTGGGCGAAACCTCCACTTTGTTCCGCAACGAGGACTCCGGCGAAATGCACGGCCTGATCCGTGTCCGTCAGTTTACCATTTCCGAAGGTCACTTGGTACTTCGTCCTGACCAGCTGGAAGAAGAGTTCAAGGGCTGTCTGGAGCTCGCCAAGTATGTTCTGGACACTGTGGGTATGCTGGAAAACTGCACCTTCCGCTTCAGCCAGTGGGATCCTGCCCGTGCCGGCATCAAGTATGAGGGTACCGCCGAGCAGTGGGAAGAAGCCCAGAGCGTTATGAAGAACATTCTGGACAATCTGGGTCTGGAGTACGAGGTTGGTATCGACGAGGCTGCCTTCTACGGACCCAAGCTGGATATCCAGTACAAAAATGTATTCGGCAAGGAAGACACCATCGTCACCATCCAGATTGATATGCTGCTGGCGCAGAAATTCGGTATGGAATATGTGGATGCCGACGGTCAAAAGAAGACTCCTTATATTATCCACCGTACTTCCCTGGGCTGCTACGAGCGTACCCTGGCCTACCTCATTGAGCGTTACGCCGGTGCGCTGCCTCTGTGGATGATGCCTGAGCAGGTTCGTGTGATGCCCATTACCGACCGGGCTCACGATTACTGCAAGAACCTGGTTGCAGAGCTGAATAACGCCGGCATTTGTGCTGAGGGCGACTACCGCAGTGAAAAGCTGGGCTACAAAATCCGCGAGGCGCAGCTGCAAAAGGTGCCTTATATGCTGGTGGTTGGCGACCGGGATATGGAAAACGGCACTGTATCCGTCCGTACCCGTAAGGGTGACGATTTGGGCGCAATGACCCCGGCAGAATTCACCGCAAAGTGCCTGATGGAAATCGCTTCCAAGAGCAAAGAAGTTTAACAAAATGGCAGCCGTCCCCATTTGGGGGCGGCTGTTATATAAAAAATGATTTATTTTTTGAAAATACCTTGACAATTCCCTGTTCGTGCGATATAATACCAAAGCTGTCTAAAAATGCTGCTATAGCTCAGTCGGTAGAGCGCATCCTTGGTAAGGATGAGGTCGCCAGTTCAAATCTGGCTAGCAGCTCCAAGAAAAAGCCTAGAACCCCAACGGGTTTTAGGCTTTCTTCTTTTTTACGACAAATGGTACCCACCCCAAAAACCGACACAGAAACCGACACGGCTACATTCCACAAGGCTATCCCACACAAAGTACTGTATGTATGCATCAAATAATTGATTTAAGCTCTTTCTATTCATAGGTACGCCTCCAAGAGTGAATGTATCTATTATATCAAGCAATGCTACGAAGTGCAAGATATGAATAAGGGCATAAAAAAACAGCCCCCGATTGGGAGCGTACAAAAAAGAAATAACCCTCGACTCTGTTACCTAATCACTGTAACTGGTCGAGGGTTATTTCACACAGTATGCGGGTTCCATCATTTACGTAACCTCTACTTTCTACAGAATAGACGCAACTTCCAATGCCTTGAATTGCTCCCGGTTCAATTCCTTTAGTTTTGTTTCTGAGAAATCTATGTCATCGGGATGAGGTGGGGAGCTCGTCTTTCGATTCCGTTTTTCATGGGAATCTTTGATTGACTAGATCATTGGTATCACCTCTTTGTGTCTATATAATAACCGATATTTACCCAGTTTTCAAGATGCCATGTTGAACGAAAAATCAGCGCCTAAAAGTTCTTCAAATGCCCTGAATTAATGCAAAAGGGAGAATCTTTTCTTACAGAACAAATCATGATTGACAGTACCATATTGTGCATGATAGAATGATAGTGTTGGGTGGCAAAAAGGCCACCCATTTTTCGTGGAGGAATTTGGCCTATGAACGTGCCTTATCAGATCATAAAAAGCGACCGTAAAACCATCGCGATCCAGATCAAGCCAGACGGTCAGGTCGTAGTAAGATGTCCCAAGCGGATGCGCATCGAGGAAGCTAGACGGTTTGTAGAGAGTAAAGCGGATTGGATCGAGAAGCACCTGGCAAAGCGACCTCCTCAGGATGTTGAGAAGTATACTCCCATGGAGGTTGAACGGCTCCGAGAGCAGGCAAGAAAACTCGTCACTGAGCGCGTAAGATACTATGCTCCTATCATTGGCGTTACTTATGGCCAGATAGCAATCCGGACTCAGCACACCCGTTGGGGCAGCTGTAGCAGCAAGGGCAACCTCAGTTTCAATTGCCTTCTGGCTCTTGTACCGCCTGAAGTGCTGGACTATGTTGTTGTGCATGAACTATGCCACCGGAAGGAACTAAATCACTCTGAACAGTTTTGGAATGTTGTTGAACGGATTCTTCCAGATTTTAAAACGCAAAGAAAGTGGCTTAGAGAGAATGGGACAAGACTAATTTTAAAGCTGTAACATTTGCCCAATGAACGAAATTGCCCTCTATCAGTTCGTTTTGAACTGATAGAGGGCAAAATTCTATGGGAAAATGCAGGAATAGTAATTACAGATCAATACTCTTCGCTATAAAGTATCTGGGAAACGGTATCATACCATTCTTTAGACTCTGTTGAGTTTTGCACAGATAAATGAAGTTCTTCCAAGTATTCTTGGCGAAGCAAACAGAATTCATTGTGTAATTCCCTTCCTCTTGCGGTATCCCCTGTGGCATGGCAGGCACGAGCAAGACGCCTTAACACAGTCAAAACATCTAGATTTCGTTTACCCAACATCTTGGAGCGTAGTGCATAGAGCTTATTTAGACACTCCGCCTCTTTTTGATACTCACCTAGTTCCCTGTATGCAACAGGTAAATTGTTCAAGAACATAAGTGTTGTAGCGTGCGTTTCTCCAAGATACTTATACCCCAAACGCACTCCTTTTTCTTCACATTCTGCTTTTTTTCTGCAGTCAAACACACCGTAAGCACGCGCCAAATCATTCAGTAAACTTATTGAGCTTGGATGTGATTCGCTGAGAATTTCACATTTCAGCGAATATAACTTTTCCAGTAATTCTGCTTTCTTTTGATAATCACCTATGTCGCCATATGAAGTCGCTAAATCTTGCAGGGCAATTAGCATCTTAGGATCCGTTTCACCCAGTATCTCACAACTAATGATATAATGCTTTTCACGTAATTCAACTTCTTTTTTGCGATTACCAAGTTTTTTATAGGAATTAGCTAAATTACTTAAAGTAGTAAGTGTGTCGGGATGTTTCTCACCTAGAACTTCGCATCTCTGTGAATACACTTTTTCTAGTAATTCGTTTTTCTTTTGCCAATCTCCTAAATTGCCATAGGTAATGGCCAGGTTGCGAAGTGCTTTTAACGTTCTGGGATCCTTTTCACCTAGGGTTGTACAACGAAGGTCATAAAGTTTTTTACGAAGATCGAGTTCTCTGTGGTGCTCTCCTGCTTCCCTGCAATAAGAGACTAGGTTTCCTAGGGCAGTTAGGGTGTCTTGGTGATCTTCTCCTAAAACTTCACAGCGTAAGAGGTAGGCAATTTCTTCCAGTTCTTTAGCTTTCTTGTGGTCACCTAATTGACTATAACAAATTGCCAAACTATGCAAAGTGGACAGAGTTTTAGGATCCTTCTCACCCAGAAGTGAACAACGAAGATCGTATAGTTTTTTGCGGAATACTATTTCTTTCGGACGATCACCGGCTTTGTCACAATAAAAGGCTAGATTACTAAGAGCTTTCTGTGTGTCTTGGTGATCTTCTCCTAAAACTTCACAGCGTAATTCATAAGCTGTTTCTCCCAATTCTAGCGCTTTCGTATAGTTGCCTAATTGGCTATAGGTAACCGCTAAATCGTGTAAGGATGTTAGTGTTTTAGGATCTCTCATACCAAGGCTTGTACGCTGGTGGGAATAAAGCTTTTCGCGCACAGAAATCTCTTTTTCACGATCGCCTATCTGGTCATAAACAATTACCAAGTTTTGAAGAATAGTAATTGTGTCTGGGTGCGATTCTCCAAAGGATTCACAATAGAGAGAATAAAGGCGTTCACACACCGCAACTTCCTTTCCGTGATCGCCCAGCGTGTCGTAGGTGCTAGCTAAATTGCTCAACGCAGACAGTGTATCGGGATGTGCTTTGCCAAAAGCTTTACAACACAGGGAATACAACGTCTCCTGTAGTTCAGCTTTTTTATGGTAATTACCGGCATCACCATAAGCAATTGCTAAATTATGAAGAGCAGTAAGTGTTTTGGAGTCTACTTCACCAAAAGCCTCACAGCGGAGGATGTATAATTTTTCGCGCGAGGCTATTTCTTTTTCGCGGACTCCGAGTAGTTCGTAAGAGTTAGCTAAGTTATTTAGAGCACTTAAGGTGTCTGGATGCGTTTCGCCGAGGACTTCGTACCGAAGCGAGTATGCTTTTTCCAATAACTCAGCCTTCATTTGGTGGTTGCCGAGCAGTCCATAGGTGTGAGCCATGTTGCTTAGTGCGGTCAATGTATCTGGATGTTTTTCACCCAAGGTGTCGCAAAACAGCGTGTATGCCTTGTGATGTAAGTCAAGAGCCTTCTTGTGCTCGCCTACCTCGGCATAAGAGCCAGCTAAATTATTTAATGATGTAAGGGTATCAGGATGTGTATCACCATAGGCTTCACAACGAATAGCGTAGACCTCTTGATTTAACTCCAGTGCCCTGTTGTGATTACCTACAGCTGTGTAGGCAAAGGCCAGGTTACTCAAGGAAGAGAGTGTATTGGGATGTTTTTCACCCAAGGCCTCTCTGCAAAGTTTATATTCTTTCTCTTTTATCTCTAAAGCTTTGACGTGATCACCTATTCTGCCGTAGATAACTGCCAAATCGTTTAATGCATCCAATGTCTTCGGATGTTTCTCTCCTAGAACAATGCAGAGCTGTGCGTGAGTTTCTTCTATTAACTCCATGGCCTTAGGAGAGTTGCCCATTTCGCAGCAAATAATTGCTAAACGATGTAGAGAATCAAGCGTGGTTGGGTGTGTTTCACCCAAAATGTTACAGAGATGTTTATATGCTTCTTCACTTAATTCCATAGCTTTAGCATAATTGCCCCAATCACTATAGGCACTGGCTAATACGCTCATTGAAACGAGCGTATCGGGATGCTTCTTGCCGAGAATCTCGCAACGCCGGGCATACACTTTTTCTCGGATCGAAAGTGCTGTTTTTCGATCTCCAGCGGTAGCATAAGTATATGCCAGATTACTTAGAGCACCGAGAGTATATGGATGGTATTTCCCTGATACCTCACAACGAAATACATAGGCTAAACCGGCTAGCCTTGCTTGTTCCTTTTGATTTCCTAGTTTGCCATGAACGGCTGCCAGATTATTCAAATATGTAAGTGTGTCTGGATGTGTCTCTCCTAAAACTTCGCAGCCCAAGGTATACAATTTCTCGGTTAGTGAAAGAGCTTTCTTATATTCACCAGAATGAGAATAAGTAAGCGCCAAGTTGTTTAGCCACTTGAGTGTGGTGGGATTGTTCTCTCCTAATTCATATAAGAAGTCTTCATACAACCGCTTTGCCCATTTGGATGCATCACCATAATTGACGGTTACATTTTTGCCATCCATATACAAGTGGTATAGTTTGTCCATTGCTTCATGCAGGTTGGCCTCTGCTGCCTTGGTGATAAGCATAATAGCCCTGTCTGGATTCACCTCTACATCGATACCTTCAAGATAAGCGAGGCCTACAAGGTAATTATGTTCTGGATCATTGTCGTTTTGACGAACAGCGAGTCCTCTGATGGCCTCCAATAGGCTACGGTTAAGTTCTTCGTCGTTGTGGGCATTTACACAAGGAGGAACGCCAGAAAAATCAGTCTCTAATTTCTCTCTGTCTGTGGGAACCATCTCG
>JAZTXL010000022.1:0-27162 GCA_045636405.1 Alloprevotella sp. | reverse complement strand
GGTGTTCATCTATCTGGCCAACCGCTCCGACAAATCCTCTTGGGAAAATGTTATCAAGGAAAACAATGTGTTGGGCGAGAACGTGATTCACTATAACCTACCGGCCGAACAGCAACGAGCCGTTGAGCTGCACCTCAAAGTGCCCCACTATCCCTCTTACTTTCTCTTCGACCGCAACGGCCAACGCCTCGACATCAATGCCGACCCGCGCGACCTCAATAGGTTTGAAGAGCTTATCAAAAGTCTGTAAGGGGTGCACGTGTTCTTGAGGATTCCAAAGAACAAAATTTTAAAGAATCTATGATAGAAAAGAAAGCGACGGAAGAAAATCCCTCTGTCGCTTTCTTCTTTCCCTTTTATCTTCTGAGCACTCAAAAGGGTGAGCTGCGTTCCATGGTATTTGTAAAAAAAGGTTTAACTTTGTAGGGATTTATTGCGCCCGAATCAAGAGCGCCAATTAAGCCACATCACTATGAAACAAACCCAGAACAACAATAAGAAGGCCGCTCTCTCTGCAGAGTGCCGCGAAGACATCAAGCAAGCCATTGAGGTGATGAACCGCGGAGGCGTCATCCTCTACCCCACTGATACCATCTGGGGACTGGGATGCGATGCCACTAACGAAGAAGCCGTGCGCCGCATCTTTGAAATCAAGCAGCGCGCAGACTCTAAGGCGCTCATCACGCTGGTGGACTCCGAAGTGAAAGTAGAATCTTACGTGCGCGAAGTGCCCGACGTGGCATGGGACTTGATAGAGCTTTCCGAAAAGCCCATCACCATCATCTTTGACGGCGCACGCAACTTGGCCCCGAATCTTTTGGCCGAAGACGGCAGTGTGGGCATCCGCGTCACCCGCGAAACTTTCAGCCGCGAGCTATGCATGAGGATGAAGCGCGCCATCGTTTCCACCTCGGCCAATGTCAGCGGCCAGCCCTCGCCCCGCAACTTCTCAGAGATTTCGGAGGACATACTGTCGGCCGTAGACTATGTTTGCACATCGCGCCGCGAGGAGAAAGAGACCGCAACCGCCTCGTCCATCATCAAACTCGGCGCAGGGGGAGAAATTAGCATCATCAGAGAATAAGAGACAGACGTCGGGAGATCGGTCACCAAAAGGCGCAAGACAGACGTCCCTTGTCTCCGAACCATACAATAACAAATTATGCAGGAAAAACTTATCGCTTGGTGTGAGAAGAGGTTGAGCAAAAGACAGTTCATTCTGCTGCTGAGCTTCCTTGTGGGCGTGGGAGCAGCATTGGCTGCCCAGCTCCTCAAATGGCTCATCCACACCATAGAGACATTGCTCACCTCACAATTTGACGTGACCAGTTCCAACTGGCTCTTCCTTGTCTATCCCGTGGTGGGTATCTTTCTCACTGCCCTATTTATTAAATATGTAGTGCGCGACAACATTGGGCACGGCGTGACAAAAATTCTCTACGCCATCTCGCGTAAGCAGGGAAAAATACGGCGCCACAATTGCTGGTCAAGCGTCTTCGCCTCTGCGCTGACCATTGGTTTTGGTGGTAGTGTGGGAGCCGAGTCGCCCATTGTTCTCACAGGCTCTGCCATAGGCTCGGAGCTCGGTCGTTTCTTTAAGTTGAACCACAAGACTTTGATGCTGCTCATCGGCTGCGGCGCCTCGGGTGCCATTGCCGGTATTTTCAAGGCCCCCATCGCCGGTCTGGTGTTCACG
Source organism: Alloprevotella sp. (assembly GCA_045636405.1). Lineage (GTDB taxonomy): Bacteria > Bacteroidota > Bacteroidia > Bacteroidales > Bacteroidaceae > Alloprevotella. Next base: position 25,466 of record JAZTXL010000022.1, on the reverse strand, counting down.
CTCGAAGTATTGATGATAGACCTGACCATGGCTTCGCTGCTGCCCTTGCTCGTGTCGTGTCTGACAGCCACCTGCATCACCTACGCCCTTACCGGAACTGAGGCCATGTTCTCTTTCGAACTGGTAGATCCCTTCACTGTGGGACGCGTACCTACTGCCATCTTGCTCGGTGTGTTCTGCGGCCTCATCTCACTCTACTTCACCCGCTCGATGAACTCCTTCGAGCAAGTGTTCGGGCGTTTCAAGAGTCTATATAGCAAACTGCTGCTTGGCGGTTCTGTCCTGGCACTCCTCATCTACCTCTTCCCCCCTCTCTACGGCGAAGGCTACTCCACCATCAACACCTTGCTTTCTGCTTCTGAGACACAGTTGAACGACGTAATGAACAACTCGTTCTTCTATGGCCATTCGGAATACTTATTGCTCTATCTGGGACTCATTATATTATTTAAGGTGTTCGCCACAACGGCTACCAACGGCGGCGGCGGTTGCGGTGGTACGTTTGCCCCCAGTCTGTTCCTCGGATGTATTGCCGGCTTTGTTTTCTCTAGGGTGTGGAACATCTACTCTCCTTTCGGCATTCATATTCCAGAGACCAACTACGCTCTGCTAGGCATGGCCGGACTCATGAGCGGCGTTTTCCATGCTCCGCTGACCGGCGTGTTCCTCATTGCTGAGCTCACCGGCGGCTACTCCCTGTTCATCCCGCTGATGATAGTATCCGTATCAAGCTACTTGACCATCCACGCCTTCGAGCCGCATAGTATCTACTCCATGCGTTTGGCTCGCAAAGGCGAATTGCTTACCCACCACAAAGACCGCGCCGTATTGACGCTCATGTCGCTTGACTCGGTCATTGACAAAGAGCGCCCTGTCCTCTCGCCCGATATGCACTTAGGACACATAGCCCAGGTGATTTCAAAGAGCAAATCCATCCACTTCGCCGTGTGCGACATCAAGGGCAACCTTTTGGGTGTGGTAAATTTCAACGACCTCAGAAAAATCATATTCCGTAGCGAGTTATATCGCCTATATAGCGCTGAGCAACTGATGCGCCAGCCGCAAGAAGTGCTCAATACCAACGACTCGATGGTCACGGTGATGGAAAAATTCCAAGCCACCGAAGCCGGCACATTGCCTATCCTAACGCCCGAAGGTAGTTTCGTAGGCTTCGTATCAAAGGCCCGCCTCAACGCTTTGTATAGACAGATTATGAAAGACTTCTCGGAAGAATAAAATCCTAAGACCATTATGAAGAAAGAAGATTTACGCATTGTATATATGGGCACTCCGGACTTTGCCGTGGAGAGCCTGCGTCGCCTCGTTGAGGGCGGCTACAACGTGGTGGGCGTCATCACGATGCCAGATAAGCCCATCGGGCGCCACCAAACCGAGTTGCAGGCTTCACCCGTGAAGCGCTATGCCGTAGAGCAAGGCTTGCGAGTGTTGCAACCCGAGAAGCTGAAAGACCCCACCTTCTTAGAAGAGCTCCGAAGTCTGCAGGCCGACCTGCAAATCGTAGTGGCTTTCCGTATGCTGCCCGAGGCGGTGTGGGCCATGCCCCGCTTGGGCACATTCAACCTCCACGCCGCACTACTTCCTCAGTACAGAGGCGCCGCACCCATCAACTGGGCCATCATCAACGGCGACAAGGAAACGGGTATCACCACCTTTTTCCTCGACCATGAGATAGACACCGGTAGCGTTATCCAGCGCGTGCCCGTTCCTATCCTCGACACTGACAATGCTGAAGATGTACATGACAAACTGATGTTGCTGGGCGCAGATCTTGTAGTAGAAACCGTAGATAATATCCTGGCCGACCGAGTAAAGCCCATCCCTCAAAGCGAGTTGGAGACCGACGAACCATTGCGCCCGGCGCCAAAAATATTCAAGGAAACCTGTCGCATAGATTGGACAGCTGGAGTGAAACGCACCTACGACTTTGTCCGCGGCCTTTCTCCCTATCCTGCCGCTTGGACCGAATTGCTCAACGGCGGTAAGCGGACGGTTCTGAAAATCTATGCCACAGAAAAAGAGTTTTGCCAAGTGAGCGAACCTGTGGGACGTCTGCTCGAGAGCAACAATGGTGGATTGAAAGTGGCGCTCGCCGATGGTTACCTGCATCTGAAATCTATCCAGTTGGCCGGCAAAAAGCGTATGGACGTAGCCGACTTTATGAGAGGTTTCCGCCTTGATGAGGGTGCTATTGTGGAATAAAATTTAGGCACACCAAGCAGTAAAGAAAAGGACAAAAATTCTGTCTTTATAAGCCCTTGATTTTCAATGGTCATTTCAGCCCATTTCTTCGGAGTTTACTAGTTTTTCCTAGGTCTTAAATAAAAATTCCTAGGTCTTGAATTGTTTTTCCTAGGTCTTGAATAAGAATTCCTAGAAAGCTATTAAGAAAAACAAGGTAATCACTTCTATAAAAACAGAAGCCGGCACGTAGTTCGTAGCCGGCTTCTATTGTATGATGTAAATAGACAGATGCTCTGTCTGCCTTTCCGTTTATGATTGGGGAAATAGAGGAGTAAATTACTCGCCCACTACGCCACGCTCTACCAAGATGGCGGCCATTTCTTGTTGTAACTCGGCGGCCTTCTCGGCGGCTACTTCGGCAAAGCGCTCTGTGGTATCGGCATAGATGATGCCGCGAGAAGAGTTCACCAACAAGCCGCACTCATCGGTCATGCCATACTTGCATACTTCCTCAAGCGAACCTCCCTGTGCGCCGACACCGGGCACGAGCAAGAAGTGGGTGGGCACAACCTTGCGGATGTCTTCAAACAAACGGCCTTGTGTGGCTCCTACTACGTACATCATCTGCTCGTCTGTGGCCCATTGTTGTGAGGTGCGCAACACACGCTCGAAGAGACGCTCGCCTTGGATGTCCTCCATCAACTGGAAGTCGTGTGAGCCTTTATTGCTGGTCAGCGCAAGCAGGATGACCCACTTGCCGGGATATTGCAAGAAAGGAGTTACGCTATCTTCGCCCATATAAGGAGCCACGGTGAGCGAGTCGATGTCCATTTCTTCAAAGAAAGAGCGGGCATACATGGCAGAGGTGTTACCAATATCGCCGCGCTTGGCATCGGCTATGATAAACTGGTCGGGATAGTTCTCCTTGATATAGCGCACGGTCTTCTCAAAGGCTACCCATCCCTTCAAACCAAAGCACTCGTAGAATGCAAGGTTGGGCTTATATGCCACACAATAGGGGGCGGTGGCATCGATGATGGCTTTGTTGAATGCGAAGAGAGGATCTTCTTCACCAAGCAAGTGGGCGGGAATCTTTTTCAAGTCGGTATCGAGTCCCACACAGAGAAAAGATTTCTTGGCTTTGATGTTGCTGACGAGTTGTTGCTTGTTCATAGAATCAAAATATAGTAGGGGTTATCAAAATATTTTCTGCTACAAAGATACAGTTTTCTACGGTGGAGAGCGTGCTCTTTTCCGTAAAAAGTTTGTAGCTGCGAGGCTTTTTCTGTACTTTTGCCTTGCGTTCTGCAAAAGCAGATGCGCCCAGATTAGTTTTGAGACAGATATGACCTACAAGCAAGAAAAGATAAAGCCCTATGCCGAAGACTCCGCGAAGGGGGCACAGGTAGAAAAAATGTTTGATAGCATCGCCCATAGCTACGACCTGCTCAACCACCTGCTCTCCATGGGCATTGACAAGCGGTGGCGCAAAGCAGCTATCAACTCGCTACGTCCCTACAAGCCTCAGCACATCCTGGATGTGGCTACCGGAACCGGCGACTTTGCCCTGCTGGCGGCCCGCGAGTTGCAACCTGAATCTTTATTGGGCATAGACATCTCTGAGGGCATGCTTGCGGTAGGAGAAAAGAAAGTGGGCGAAGCCGGTCTTGAAAAAGTAATCAGCTTCGCTAAAGAAGACTGCCTCCACCTCTCTATGGCCGACAATTCTTTTGATGCCGTAATGGTGGCTTATGGCATCAGAAACTTTGAAGACCTCGACCGCGGCCTGAGCGAGATGTGTAGAGTGTTGCGTCCCGGAGGCCGACTTGTCATTGTGGAGCTGACGGCTCCGACAAAGTTTCCGATGAAGCAACTCTTCTGGCTCTATTCGCATCTGCTGATGCCCGCCATCGGCCGATTGGTGTCGCGCGATAGTAGCGCTTACACCTATCTTCCCCAAACCATGGAGGCTTTCCCACAAGGCGAAATCATGCAGGGCATCTTGCAAAAGGCTGGTTTTAGCGAAGTAGAATTCCGCCGTTTCACTTTCGGCCTCAGTACGCTCTATACGGCTACGAAACCAAGTCCGGCTCAGGATGCTGAAAAAAAAAAGTACGGACTGATAGGCCATCCATTGGGGCATAGTTTCTCCGCCCAATTTTTCGGAGAAAAGTTTGAGCGCGAAGGTCTCAATGCCCAATACCAAAACTTTGACTTGGAGCACATTGAAGAGTTGCCCAGTTTGCTGGAACAACAACCCATGCTTTGTGGTTTCAACGTCACCATCCCCTATAAAGAAAGCGTGTTGCCACTACTGAACGAAGTAAGTCCCGCGGCAAACGAGATTGGTGCGGTGAACACCGTGAAAGTAGTATGCAACGCCCATGGAGAGAAACGACTGATTGGTCATAACACAGACATCGTGGGGTTCGTCGAATCTATAAAGCCGCTATTGAAACCCGAGCATAAGAAAGCCCTTGTTCTCGGTACGGGTGGCGCCTCTAAAGCCATCATGAAAGGCTTGCAACAATTGGGAATAGGCGGAACATACGTTAGCAGGAAAGGCGGCGATGGGCGATTGAGCTACGAAGAACTGACGGCTGAGGTAATGGCTACACACACCATTATTATAAACTGCTCCCCCGTCGGGACATACCCCAACGTCCAGGAGTCTCCTCTTATCCCTTACGAGCTATTGACCGAAGCACATCTGCTTTACGATTTGGTGTACAACCCGAGCGAGACAGAGTTCTTAAAGAAAGGTGCCGCCCATGGAGCTACTACTAAAAACGGTCTTGAGATGCTCCACAAACAAGCCCTTGCTGCTTGGAACATCTGGAACGAGCCAGCGTAAGCGAGCAAGGGCCTTTCAGAAAGCTTTTATCAAGGAGAGCTACTTGACAAGTATCTTTTTACCTCCTACGACATAAATGCCTCGTGGGAGTTTTTTTAGTGCTTCATTCCAAGTGACTACCGTACAAACCACCTGACCATCTAGACTATAAACCATAACAGGACTGGACGGAATGATAGTAGGAGATTTTTCTAACCCCACCGTCGATTTTTTCGCATAAATAGAAACCGGCTGCTGCTTACTCTTATAGCAAGCAAAGCGAGGACTGGAAGCATTGTACTGAATAGAACGGTCTGAGCGAGCATTGTTGGTCAACGTGGCAAGCCCGCTTGCTGAGATAGATATACTCCACTGGGCATCTTTAGAGTCTGCCGAGTTCAGATTATGCAACTTGTTTTCGCTTCCGGTCAAAGCCAAATAGCACGCATCAACTCCGTCATAGAAGGTCCACGCACCTACACCGCCGCCCAAAACCAATGCACGAGGCATATCTTCAGCATTGACCTCTGTAGTAATCATGCCATTCTCCGGAACGACCTCGGCACAAGTGCGATAATTGTTTTGCGAAGCCGAAAGAGCTACTTCCTTTGCCTCACAAACAATTAGGAAGTCCATTCCGGCCTTAAGTTCAGCGTCATCCTCCACCAGATAAAACACTTGTTTACCAGAGAGCGAAGAGCCGGGCACCGTATATATTGCTTTAACTACTTCGCTACGTTGAGAGCCCAGCATCGTATAGGCTTCAATAGTGGACGAGGCATTGACCACAACTTCCACGGGTGGAGCGGCCACTTGATAATCTCCGCCATTGACACAATAATATATATATGCGCCCTCTGTTTCTGAAGTAATAGTCACCACCGTACCGCGCTCCACTTCGCCCGAAGATATAGAGAAGGCGGGAGGCGCTAAAGTGACATCGGGAGTTTCTCCTTGCTCGTAATTGTTAGGATCAAAGGCCTGGTTCTTTTTGTAGCCCCATACATATTGTTCCAAACCAGGATAGTCCACATAGGGATTGCGGTTATGTTGTATGGTATATACGGCATTGTTGCGGTCAATTTCTTTTTGGCTCACGGGGTCTTCTTCCGCCCAGCGTAGCAACATCGTAAGAGCCCAGTCAGCATAAGCGGTATAGCTATCTCCAGAAAGCATCGGGCTGTCCCAACCATCGATACTTTCTTCATAGCGGGTAGCCATATAGAAATAGATGCGAGCAAAATCGCCTTTGTATTCATCGTTAGGTTCAAAGACCGTACCGGAATAACCGCTTACACTACATGGGCCAAGTTTACTCCAGTTGCCAGATGAGGTCCATGTGGGATTTTTTGTTTCGCCAAAGGGATAATTACTACGCCTTCCATTCACATATCCATCTGTTGGAACAAGATGAAATAGGTCTGTATACATTGGCGAAGCATCTGAAAACCAGCTCTTAGGGAAAGAGTGCTCGCGGTTATAGGAATCGCCTTCCTGTTTATAGTTCTTACCCTGCTCCACCCCAAATGTATAGTTTGTTTTGGATGAGTACATGTCCCAAACTTTACCATCTGGCCTTGCATCCGTCTGCCGGAAATCTGTCCACAAATTGCTATATGAGCGCACGGTGTGATTATCAATAATAGAACTGAGCGCCGTCTTCAAAGACTTTCCGGACTTTCCAGAAGTCGTTGCATAATAGTTTGCCGGTATTTGAGAGAATAACAAAGTAACCCAGCAAAGCATTGACCAAAGTAAAATGAGTTTTTTCATAGCTGAGATGTTTAATTTTAGAGTGCAAAATAAATATTTTTTTACCATAGAAAAAACTCTCCGAAGCCGAAAAAACAAGAAGATGTTCACATAAATTTCTTAAGCAAAGAAGAATCTGCCCTATACAACATCACAAAAGTAGCATTGCACTTTGGCTATCGGCTTATTTATAGTATTTTTGCACTTGGAAATACCTTGCACATATAATATACTTATGTCAAGGTTCCACCTCATAGGTTTAACATTCAAACACTGTATTTATTTACTTCCTATATACTCTACCACATGGATTCTAAACAACGCTACATGATGCGCGGCGTTAGCGCAATGAAAGAGGATGTACACAACGCTATCAAGAATATCGACAAAGGCATCTTCCCACAAGCCTTTTGCAAAATCATTCCTGATATTTTAGGTGGCGACCCCGAGTACTGCAACATTATGCATGCAGACGGAGCTGGTACGAAATCAAGTTTGGCATATATGTACTGGAAAGAAACTGGCGACTTGTCTGTGTGGAAAGGTATTGCACAGGATGCGCTGATTATGAATACAGACGACCTACTTTGCGTAGGAGCTGTAGACAATATTCTTGTATCCAGCACCATTGGTCGTAACAAAATGTTGATTCCTGGCGAAGTTATCTCTGCTATCATCAACGGCACAGACGAATTGCTACAACAGATGCGAGAAATGGGAATCGGCATCTATGCTACCGGTGGCGAAACGGCCGACGTGGGCGACCTTGTGCGCACCATTATCGTAGATAGCACCGTCACTTGCCGCATGAAGCGTAGCGACGTCATCGACAATGCAAACATTCGTCCCGGCGATGTCATCGTGGGTCTTTCTTCTTCCGGCCAAGCCACCTACGAAACAGAATACAATGGCGGTATGGGCTCTAACGGACTCACCTCTGCCCGTCACGATGTTTTCCACAAATACTTGGCTGAAAAATATCCAGAAAGCTATGACAAAGCCGTTCCCGAGGAATTGGTATATAGCGGTTCTTACCGCTTGACAGACGAAGTGGAAGGTGCGCCCATCGATGCCGGCCGCTTAGTTTTGTCTCCCACTCGCACTTACGCTCCTGTGGTAAAACGCATTCTTGACGAGTTGCGTCCAGAGATTCATGGTATGGTACATTGTACCGGTGGTGCTCAGACCAAAGTGCTCCACTTCGTAAATGAGAATTGCCGCGTGGTGAAAGACAACATGTTCCCCGTGCCTCCTTTGTTCAAGGCTATCGCAAAAGAAAGTGGCACGGATTGGGCCGAAATGTACAAAGTGTTCAACATGGGCCACCGCTTGGAAGTTTACCTTGCTCCCGAGCATGCACAAACGGTTATTGACATCGCTCGCGGCTTTAACATCGATGCTCAGATTGTGGGCCACGTAGAAGAAGGTAAGCGCTCACTGACTATCAAGAGCGAGTTTGGCGAATTCAATTACTAAAATCTAAGGTGAAAGGTTTAAGGAATATGTGTAATCACAACAAGTTCCTTGCTCCTTTCACCTTTAATATATAGCTATGTTCAACCTCCCTCTCAAGCGTATTTTTATATACTGCATCCTACTGCTTGCTTGCATCCAACCGAGCATGGCTGGGATTGTAGTTAACGATACCATTCCTAGTAAAATACTAGGTGAGGCGGTTCCTTTAAAGGTGTATCTCCCCAATAGTTTCAAGCAGGCACCCGAAAAACATTATCCTGTTCTCTACCTGCTCCATGGTCTTTCAGACAATGAACAATGCTGGATGGAGAAAGGACAAATGGATCGTGTGGTAGACGAATTTATCGCTAGCGGCAAAGCTCAAGAGATGGTAGTAATTATGCCTTGCGCAGGAGGTCCTGACATTCGCAACACTTGGAATGGATACTTCAATATGGAAGGGTGGAACTATGAAGACTTCTTCTTCAAAGAATTGCTGCCCACCATTGAAGATAAATACAGAGCTGGAGGGGGTCGCAATCAAAGAGCTATTGCCGGACTTTCAATGGGCGGCGGAGGTAGTGTGAATTATGCATTGCGCTATCCCGACATGTTTTGCGCCTGCTATGCCATGAGTGCTTGGCTTGGTTCAAACAAACATTTGCGTACTCCAGAGAAACGTGCAACCGACAAATTTTCTCTGCTCACTGAAGCCGTAGACAAATTAGCCGCCGTCAAGTTATTGGAGACCATGACGCAAGACGAGCTACAGGCTCTACGCTCTGTCGCATGGTTTATAGATTGTGGAGACGATGATTTCTTGCTTGAGCAATCCGAGCTCCTACACATGAAGATGCGCCATCTTCGTATCCCGGTACAATTCCGCGTACGCAATGGCGACCACAATTGGGAATACTGGCACAACGCCTTACGCCTATGCCTTCCCTTCGTTTCCAGAAACTTCAAATAAGGAAAACAAGCAAGAGACCATTACGCATTATCAGCTATTGAATTTTCAACCACAGGATATATGAAAAAAGTAATCTACTTCCTTTGCTGTTCGCTTAGCATCCTCGTGCTTGGCTACATGATATACGAAGCATGGACTGAGCTCAGCAATAATTGGCAATCACATTCAGCTATTTCTCGAGGCCTCGGTGCCTTTGGTTGGCTGCTTATTACATATAATATTGTCACCCAATCATATGGTTGGACAAAGAAACTTTGTAAGTAATTTTTTAAGATGGCAGAAAATAATACTCTATTAGAAAAGCTCAACGCCCTTCGTCCTCGCTTTGAAGAAGTAGGTACGTTGATTACAGACCCCAACGTTATTTGCGACCAGCAGCGCTACGTGAAGCTCACCAAGGAATACAAAGACCTGGAGGACTTAATGAATGCACGACAAGAATACGAGAACTTGCTGGGCAACTTGGAAGAAGCGATGTTCATCCTCCACAACGAAGACGATGCCGAGATGAAAGAAATGGCTCGTGAGGAAGCTGCTTCTTGTGAGAAACGCATCCCCGAATTGGAAGAAGAAATCAAGCTGATGCTCGTCCCCAAAGACCCCGAGGATTCTAAGAATGCCATTCTAGAAATCCGTGGCGGAACGGGTGGCGACGAAGCCGCCATCTTCGCCGGCGACCTCTTCCGCATGTACACAAAGTACTGCGAGACTAAAGGCTGGCATCTTGAGGTGAGTAGTGCCAACGAGGGAGCAGCCGGTGGTTTCAAGGAAATCATCTGCTCCGTGACCGGTGCCGATGTCTACGGTGTGTTGAAATACGAGAGCGGTGTTCACCGTGTTCAACGCGTACCTGCCACAGAGACTCAGGGCCGCGTACACACCTCTGCCGCCACCGTTGCGGTTCTTCCCGAGGCCGAAGCCTTCGATGTAGAAATTCACGAGGGCCTCATCAAGTGGGACACCTTCCGTTCCAGTGGTGCCGGAGGTCAGAACGTAAACAAGGTAGAGAGTGGTGTGCGTCTGCGCTACCCTTGGAAAAACCCTAACACCGGCGAAGAGGAAGAAATCCTGATTGAGTGTACCGAGACTCGCGACCAACCTAAAAACAAGGAGCGTGCACTGGCTCGCTTACGTACTTTTATCTATGACCGCGAGCACCAAAAGTACACGGACGATATTGCCAACCGTCGCAAGACACTCGTCTCTACCGGCGACCGCTCTGCTAAAATCCGCACTTACAATTATCCGCAGGGCCGCATCACAGACCATCGCATCAACTACACCATTTACAACTTGGCCGCATTTATGGATGGCAACATACAAGATTGTATCGATCACCTCATCGTTGCTGAAAATGCCGAGCGTCTGAAAGATGCCGAGATGTAAGCGGAGAAAGAATACGGACAAAAGTGGGAGTGCTTCTTCGGGAGTCCCACTTTTATTTTTTTATTTGCCCACACATCCCCTCCTTTTCACATAGCCCCACTCTCAAAGCTATATACCAAAGTAATCCCTCTTATGAAAGTCGCAATCATTGGCGGCGGAGCCGCAGGTTTCTTCCTCTCCATCCACCTCAAACAATCGTGTCCCCAAGCAGATGTCACCATCTTTGAGCGCGCCAATCGGGTGCTGGCCAAGGTTAAAATCTCTGGCGGGGGCAGGTGCAACTTGACCAATTCCTTTGCCGAGGCGGGCGATTTGAAATACATTTATCCTCGCGGCCACAGACTCATGAAGCGCCTCTTGCGCACCTTTAGCCATGAGGATGCCTACGAGTGGTTTGAGCGTCACGGAGTGCCTTTGACCACGCAAGAGGATTGCTGCGTATTTCCTCAAGCGCAAGACTCCGAAGCCGTCATCCTTTGCCTACGAAGAGAAGCCTCGGCCGCCGGCGTGAAAGTCAAGACGGGCCATGCCGTGAATGCCGTGCGTCGCACGGAGGAGGAGCTGCTGAGCGTAGAATTCTCCGACCCTAAGTTGGGGGCAGACACGTTTGATGTGGTAGCCGTCACAAGCGGCGGAGCGCCCAAGGCCGAAGGCCACGACTGGCTCGCCGCCTTGGGTCACAAGATGGAGAAGCCCTGTCCCTCGCTCTATACCTTTAACATAGATTGTCCGGCTCTGAAAGCACTGATGGGCATTGTGGTGGAAAACGCCATGGTGAGCATACCTGGGAGCAAATTGCATGCCGACGGACCATTGCTCATCACGCATTGGGGCGTAAGTGGTCCGGCCGTTTTGAAACTCTCTTCCTATGCCGCCCGCCTGCTTTCCGAGCAAGCCTACTGCGCTCCGTTGCTCATCAACTGGAGCGGCGAGAGCAATAACGAAGAGGCCGCCGAGATGCTTGGCGACCTTGCCACGGAGAATCCTCGCAAGCAATTGGGGAGCCTACGTCCCTATGGTTTGCAAGGTCGCCTATGGACCTATCTGCTACAATGCGCCGGGCTCGACGCCGAAAAGCCTTGGGGCGAACTTGGGAAGAAAGGCCTCAACCGCCTTGCCAACGTGCTGACGGCTGATGCCTATGAGATAAACGGCAAGGGAAGCTTCCGCGAAGAGTTTGTCACCTGCGGCGGCGTGAGCCTTGAGAGCATCCACCTCAACACCTTGGAGAGCAAAGTATGCCCCGGCCTTTACTTTGCCGGCGAAGTGCTCGACATCGACGCCATCACCGGCGGTTTCAACTTTCAGGCGGCTTGGACCACGGGCTTCGTGGCGGCACAAGCCATTGCCAAGAGAGAAATCTGAAAGAGCTTTATACAAAGGGGAGTGCTCCCCCTTTTCTTAGATAAGACCTAGGAAAAACTAGGTCTTGCAGAATTTTTCCTAGGTCTTATCCAGTTTTTCCTGCGAGCCTCCGAGGAAATCATCCCTTTGGTCCGACCTATTTTATAGACACAAGAAAAGGACGCTGTGGCCTGTTATGTATGTTTCAGAAGCCATCAGCGTCCCTATTTTCTTATTCCGTATTTACTACTTAGTCAAATACGCTGTCACGTTCTTTTCGATGCGTGCCGCAAGTTGCTCGTCGGCTTCTTTACAGAAGGTCTCGCCGGTGATGTGCTCATAGAGCTCGATGTAGCGAGCAGAGATTCCTTCTACAATCTCGTCTGTCATTTCGGGCACTTGTTGTCCTTCTTTGCCTTGGAAGCCATTTTCCATCAACCACTCGCGCACAAACTCCTTAGAGAGTTGCTTCTGGGGCTCGCCGGCCTCGAAGCGTTCTTCGTAGCCTTCGGAATAGAAGTAGCGACTAGAGTCGGGGGTGTGAATCTCGTCCATCAAATAGATTTCGCCGTTGTATTTTCCGAACTCATATTTGGTGTCAACGAGAATCAAGCCACGCTCTGCGGCAATCTCGGTTCCTCTTTGGAAGAGGGCCAATGTGTATTTCTCCAACAAAGCATATTCCTCGGGAGTAGCCAGGCCTTGTGCCAGGATTTCTTCTTTGGAGATGTCGGCATCGTGTTCGCCAATCTCGGCCTTCGTAGTGGGAGTGATGATGGGTGTGGGGAACTTCTCGTTTTCTCTCATTCCTTCGGGCAAGCGTACGCCACAGATTTCGCGCACACCGCTCTTGTAGGCGCGCCATGCTGAGCCGCAAAGATAGCCGCGCACAATCATTTCCACGGGGAAGCCTTCGCACTTCACGCCTACGGTCACCATCGGGTCGGGAGTAGCCAGTTTCCAGTTAGGGCAAATGTCTTGTGTGGCATCGAGGAACTTGGCCGCGATTTGGTTCAGCATCTGTCCCTTAAAGGGAATGCCCTTGGGGAGCACTACGTCGAACGCCGAGATGCGGTCGGAGGCCACCATCACGAGTTTGTCTTCTACGAAATAAACATCACGCACCTTTCCGTGATACACTCCGGTTTGTCCGGGGAAGTTGAAGTTGGTTGCTGTCAATGCACTCATAATCTTATATAGCTATAAATTTATATCTACTAGTTTTGGATTTGCTAGCCGTAGCAAAGTTACAATTTTTTAAGAACTCTGCCAGCAGATTCAGAATCTTTTACGCCGCACCTCTATAATATATAATGTGGCTAGGCTTGTTCTGCTTTTTTCTTGTCGACTTCGGCTTTGCGTCGCTCGGCTTCTCGCTCGTAGGCCTCCACCACCTTTGTCACAAGTTTGTGGCGCACGATGTCCTTCTTGTCCATCTCGATGAAGGCGATGCCGGGAATGCCCTGCAAGATGCGCATGGACTCTATCAGGCCGCTCTTGGCGGTGGGCGGCAAGTCTATCTGTGTGCGGTCGCCGGTCACGATCATCTTCGTGTTCCATCCCATGCGTGTGAGGAACATCTTGATTTGGGCGGAGGTGGTGTTCTGAGCCTCGTCAAGAATGACCACGGCATCGTTCAAGGTGCGGCCTCGCATGAAGGCAAGGGGGGCAATTTGTATGACGTTGGTGGACATGTACTCTTGCAATTTGGCTGGGGGAATCATCTCCTCCAGGGCATCGTAGAGCGGCTGGAGATAGGGGTCGATTTTCTCTTTCATGTCGCCGGGCAGGAAGCCGAGTTTCTCGCCGGCTTCTACGGCTGGGCGCGAGAGGATGATTTTCTTTATCTCCTTGTTCTTGAGGGCGCGCACGGCCAGGGCGATGGCCGTATAGGTTTTTCCGGAGCCGGCGGGACCTACGGCAAAAAGCATGTCGTGCGTGGCATAAGCCTCCACCAGGCGGCGCTGGTTCTCCGAGCGCGGTGCGATGGGCTTTCCGCCGGTGCTATAAACAATGACATCGCCGGCGGCTTCTTTCTGCTGAGCGCGGCGCTTCACAATGTCCAGCAGGTCTTCTTCCGTAAGGCTATTGAACTTCGCACAATGGCTTTCGAGCTTACGGAAGTGGTCTTCAAAATCGGCCATATCTTCTTCGCCGCCCATCACCTTGATTACGTTGTCGCGACCAACGATGCGGAGCTTCGGACAAAGGGCACGCAACATGCGCAGGTTGGCATTGGCGGCGCCAAAAAATATCTGAGGGTCGGCTTCCTCCAGTACAAAATGCTTTTCTATCATCCGTTTCTTTTTCTCTTACATCTATAGTTTGAAGAATTGGGTAGGCAAAGATACGGAAAGAGTGGAGAAGAAAAGGTATACTTTCCTGCTTTTTTCAGAGTGGGCGAAAGATTTCACTCCGTTTTTTTTATTACTTTTGTACACCATAAAAACATATGGCACTTATAGCCTGCATTACCCCCACAAGCATCTCCTCATTCATGAAACTAAAACTCCCCACTCAGCCCAAACAACGCATCAAAGTGATAGCCCTTCTCTCTTCCATTGTTCTGTTGCCCATCTTGCTCATAGCTGGCATCGTAGCCCTTTGTTGGGAGGAGGAGATAGACGAGTCGAAATTCTGCACCCGCGAATACAACTTGAGCCACCCCGTGGAGCGCCACGCGGCCTATGTAGACTCTCTCCTTTTGCGCCCTCGCAAGGAGCTTGTTCTGACTAACGAGAAAGGTGAACCCATCAAGCGGAGAGTGACCAGTGTGAGGAGTTTCAAAACCTCTTTCCCCGACTTGAACGATGTGCAACTGGCCACCGCCTCTCGCTTGGGCATTCCGCATACGTCCAATCGTGCCGAAGCCGCCAAGCGCAAAGAAGAGCTGGTGTACATTGGCGACAATCCCTTCTACGAAGTGCGTCAGCTCTCCCACTCTATCCCCTACCTGGTGCCGCGTGCCGCCACCCTGCTCACCGAGATTTCGCGTGCCTTCATCGACTCGCTGGCGTCGAAAGGCTATCCCTTCCACAAGCTGGTGGTTACCTCCGTGTTGCGCACCGGGGAGGACATCAAGAAGCTCCGCCGCGTCAATGTGAACGCCTCGCAAAATAGTTGCCACCAATATGGCACTACGTTCGACATCACCTACAACCAGTTTGTCCGTGTGCAAGACCCCGACCTGCCCAAGCAAGAAATGTCCAACGGAGTCATCCTCAAATCCATCCTGGCCGAGGTGTTGGAAGACCAGCGCCAAATGGGCACTTGCTACATCAAGTACGAGCACAAGCAGGCTTGTTTCCACATCACCGCCAGATAAGGGGGGGGCGTAGCCGTTTGTAAGTAGCAGAAAAGTCAAAAGGAGGTTTTTAGCTTTTCTTCGTAGCTTACGAGGAAAAACTCTTAGCCGTTTAGTTTTTCCTAATTGCCGTCTAAGAAGAACACATGCCGAAGGGGGGATTATCCCTTGAGGCTTTCTTTTTCAAAGGAGGGACAGACCTCTCCCCCCGCACCATCACCATTCGTCGAATAGGCGCAAGGAAAACTTGAATCCGAAATTCACTTGATTCTTGGCCATACCCAGAAATGCTCCCACATCCATCACATGGGTAGACAAGCCATACCCCAACTCGCCGTATGGCACCAGGGATTGTACGCTGAGCAAGTTGCAATAGAGGCGCTCCTTCTGTATGGCCCGCGAGAGGAATCTAATGCGCGAGAAGAGGAGCATGGGGCTCTCAAAAGCCGCACTACAACGCACATAGTACTTCGACTCATTGTACCAACGGGAGTCGAGCACCTGAAACTGGCCCGACATTTCGTCTTCCCATCCGCTGGGCATATTATTGTCGTGGAAGTACTCATAGTCTAAGAAGTAAGAGCCGCCGCGCGAGGTATAGAATCCGGCGCCCAGGCGCAGATAGAGCGAACGCAGGGCATAGAGGTCGCGCTTGTACCTGATGTCCATCTCCCAACGCTCATAGTCGCTATCACACTCCCCCACTTTCAGGCCCCGCTCATAGTCGAGCATGAAGGTAGGGAAATCCGAATCCAGCAAAACGCGCCGATTGTCCTTCCAGTAATAGCGCACGGCGGGAGTCCACTCCAGATGGAAGTGGGGAGAGAGGCTACTGATTTCGCGCTGCATCCCTAAGTCGGCCGCCATGTCGTTCCATTCCACCAGGGTGCGCCGATGATATTTTGCACCCAGAGAAAGGCTCAATCCGGCCACGGGGGACACGGAGAACTGGCCACGCAGATAATGGTCGCGGTAATAATAGAACTCGTAGTTGTCGAACACACGGATGAGCGAATCGTAGTGGGTGACATGCTCCATCTTTTTGCGCACGGCGTCGGCCTGTTCGCTACTATACATGTCGTTGTTGTTTCCTATCTCTATTCCAAACCTGGCATCCACTCTTGGGGAGAACAGAATATTGAGGGGCACTTTCCAGTAGACTCTTTCTTGCTTAAAGTTATAGCCCACTCGCCCACCAAAATCTATACCGCCCCCTTTTGGGAATTTAAATTCTACCCCGACGCGTGTCTGTAGCATCAAGCCCTTGCTTTTGCTCCATTGCACCATTGAGGGGGTCACGATGGCGGGTAGCTTGATTTTTCCGCTCTTGCCCAACGCCACTTGATGGCGGTCGAAGAGGATGTCTTCCATCTGCTCCGAGAGAAAAGACTTGGTGTCCACCCAGCGCTCATTCAGCTTGGCGGAGTCCTTCTTTAAGGCCTCACGGCAAATGGCCATCTCCTTCTCCGTAAGAGGGTATGGGCGGATGGAGTCGAAATAGGCCCGGTCGCGCCGCATCTTCGTAGTGTCAAGGCGCATCTGATAGTAAGGAGTCATATCCCTGCTCTTGATGGCCACCAAAGGAGGTGGGGCAACATTCTCCTCAAAGGAATAGCGCATAGAGCCTTCGAGCAGCCATTGCATCTTGTTGCCCAAAATGGTAATGCTATACTCCACACTCACACGCTCGGGCAACAAGGAGGCCACTCCCTCACGCCCCATGTAAGCCGTAAGGGCATATTGTGTCAGATTGTAGTGGTAGTTGAAAGTAAACTTCCGCACCGCACCTGTGAGGCTATCGACATCCATCGTGCCCTCCACCAATTGCGTGTTATGAAAACGGGGCACCACCTTGATGCGCACCTGGCCGGCGCTATCGGCCTTGAGAGAGGGGTCGGTGTAATACTTATAATAATGCTTGTTGCGCTCATTCAGAGGCGAGAGCACTCTGTCCGACAACAATTGCGAAGAATAGATAGAGAATCTGAACCTACTAATCTCCTCATAGTTAAGCTCATTCTTTCGGGGCGTCGTACCCCAAAACGCCAGGTTCTTCCAGTCCATCATGCCATTGCTACGATGGCTATACGACACATGGCGCTCTCCGAAATAGAGATGCTCTCCCTTTTCCACCTTAGAAAGATCGGGCAGATAGCGCATCACCCACCCCCAGCCATTTGTCTTGGTCTGAAGCAGATAGCGCATATATAAGTCGGCAGAGTATTCCCCCAGCTCCAGGCCCTCACGCTGGGTATAAGTATAGACACGTGCCACCAACGAATCAGCAGAAAGGCTTTGCGCCTTCATGCTATACGGCACAAAGCACAAAGCCAACAAAAGGATTATCCGAAAGAGGGGGCACCTCATATTGCTATCTTATTGACAATCAGAATCGCGAAACGGCTTTGACGCCCTTCACGGTTCTTAGTTTTTTCATGAGCACATTGAGCACTTGCGTATCGTCCACCAGGACCGTCAAGATGCCGGAGAAGAGTCCGTCGTTGCTATCAATGCTGATACTACGAAGCATAATACGCTCTTCTTTTGAGATGATGGACGTGATATTATTGACAATGCCCAAATCGTCATTACCCACCACGTTGAGCGTGATAGGATATTTTCCGCCGCCCTTTCCGGCCCAGCGTGCGGCCACCACTCTGTAGCCGAATCGCTCTCTCAAAGCCGCGGCATTGGGACAATTGGTTCGGTGGATTTTTATGCCTCCGCTCACCGTCACAAAGCCAAACACATCGTCGCCATAAACCGGGTTGCAACAACGAGCCATTTGGAAGTCCAAGCCCTTGAGATTGCGGTCTATCACCAAGACATCGCCCTCTATTTGGGAGCGGCGCTCCACCTCTTTCTCAAAATTAAACTCCTCGGCACTTCTAACACTGGCACGGTCCAACTGGTTGTTTTCCCTACGCCCCAGCTCCACATACATCTCAATCAGATGGTTCATGTCCAAGCGCTCTTCCGAAATGGCGCGATAGAATTCCATCGACTCTTTGAAGCCGGCTTTCTTTACCAGCTGGTTGATGATAGATTCCTCCCAGTCTATTTTTCTATTCTTGAGTTTTCGCTCCAGCAACTCACGCGCCATGACATTCTCGCCGGCCTGGGTTTCTTTTACGGCGGCTCTGATTTTTGCTTTCGCATGGGAAGACACCACGATGTTTAGCCATTCGGCCTTGGGGGTTTGTTGGCTCGCGGTCAAGATTTCCACCGTTTCGCCACTCTCGAGCTTATGGCGGATGGGCACATTGCGTCCGTTAATACGCCCTCCTACGCACCGATTTCCCACGCCGGTGTGTATATGATAGGCAAAATCCAGGATGGTAGCTCCCGGCGGCAATCGGTAGAGGTCTCCTTTAGGAGAGAAGACATATACTTCTCGTTCTTGCGAATCGGCCGCCAAGCTATTTGTCAAGAGTCCTTCATCGCCATTTTCCAAAGCGCTACGGATGTCTGACAACCACGACTCCACCGTACCGCCGCTACTCTTCACGCCCTTATAGCGCCAGTGGGCGGCCAAGCCTTTTTCGGCCACCTCGTCCATGCGCTCCGTGCGGATTTGTACTTCCACCCACTTCTCCTCTGGCCCTTTTACGGTCACGTGAAGGCTCTCATACCCATTGCTCTTTGGCACGGTCAGCCAGTCGCGCAAGCGTTTCAAGTTCGACTCGTATTGGTTGGTGATGAGCGAGAACACTTTCCAGCATTGCTCTTTCTCCTTTTCGAGAGGCGAATCCAGGATGATACGAATGGCAAAAAGGTCGTACACACCCTTAAATCCACATTGTTGCTTCTTCATCTTTTGCCAGATAGAATGAATGCTCTTGGTGCGGCCCTTCATGTGGTATTGTAGTCCTTCTTTGTCGAGCATTTCTTTGATAGGAGCCAAGAAGCGCTCAATGTAAGCGTCTCTACTTTTTTTCGTGGCGTTCAGCTCCTCCTTTATCATATAATAAGCATCGTGCTCCATATATTTCAAAGAGAGGTCCTCCAGCTCGCTTTTTAGTCGGTACAATCCGAGTTTGTGCGCAAGGGGGGCATAGATATAAGCGGCTTCAACGGATTTCTTTTTCTGCTCTTCCTCGTTGGATGCTCCTTTTATCGACCTCATGGTATGAACACAATCGGCAATGAGCAAGAGCACCACACGCATATCTCCTGCCTGACTCACCAGGAGGTTTCTGAAGTTGTCCGTCTGCATGGCTTCGGGTTTCACATCCAAAGCCTCCACCCTCATAAAGCATTGTACCAACTGGGCCATATCCGCCCCGAAGGTGTCATGTATCTCTTTCAAAGCATCGCCACAGAGTTGCCAAAGGAGATAAGCCGCCATCACCTTGCCACGCAAGCCAATCTCGGCCGACGCCAAAGACACGGTCTTAAGTACATGAAGCAATTTATTACGCCCGAAAGCATCATGAGGAATCTCCTCCCCACATTGTTCCTTAATGAACGTAGCGTAGCTTCTTGCCTCTTCTATCGTGGGACGAACAAAGGGGTTGCGCCATATCTCCAGAAGCGCCTTGCCCACTTCTAACTTCTCTATTTGGACTTGATCGTTCTTTTCCATACCGATGCTTCTTTTTTGTGTCTGTTTCCTTTATGCAAATATAGAAAAACAAAGCGACAGGCAAAAGCTTCGCGCCCTGCCTGTCTCCTTTTTTTTACACTATTTATGATAAAAACGGCTTTACAGGACGCCTTGGGCCATCATGGCTCGTGCCACTTTCATAAAACCGGCAATGTTGGCTCCTTTCACATAATTCACAAAGCCATCTTCTTGTCGGCCATATTTGCAACATTGCTCGTGGATGCTTTCCATGATCTGATGCAAGCGGGCATCTACCTCCTCGGCACTCCATGCCAAATGTTCGGCATTTTGCGTCATCTCCAAGCCACTCACCGATACGCCTCCGGCATTTGAGGCCTTTCCGGGAGCATAAAGAATGCGTGCTGACAAGAAGGCATCTACGGCCTCGGGGGTTGAGGGCATATTCGCACCTTCGCTCACGGCGATACAACCACCAGCCAACAATGCTTTTGCATCTTCGCCGTCCAGTTCGTTCTGTGTGGCACAAGGACAAGCAATGTCACATTTCTCCGCCCACGGACGGCCGCCGGCCACATACTTCACGCCATACTCCTCGGCATATTCTCTGATGCGTCCTCTATAGAGATTCTTCAACTCCATGATATAGTCGAGCTTCTCACGGGTGATGCCATCCGGATCGTAGATGTATCCGTCCGAATCGCTCATCGTCACCACTTTGGCGCCCAGCTGGAGCAACTTCTCGGCGGTATATTGTGCCACATTGCCCGATCCACTCACACACACCGTTTTCCCCTTGATGTCTATACCGCGCGTCTTGAGCATCTCCATCAAGAAATAAACATTACCATAGCCCGTGGCTTCAGGTCGCACCAACGAACCGCCAAAGTCAATGCCCTTTCCAGTAAAAGTACCGGTATTTTCTCGGGCCAACTTCTTATACATTCCGTACATATAGCCTACCTCACGGCCGCCTACTCCAATATCGCCGGCGGGGACATCCGTATTGGGACCTATGTGGCGCCAAAGCTCTGTCACAAAGGCCTGGCAAAAGCGCATCACCTCGGCATTCGACTTTCCTCTGGGCGAGAAGTCCGAACCTCCCTTCGCACCGCCCATGGGCAATGTAGTCAGGGAGTTCTTAAAGGTCTGCTCGAAAGCCAGGAACTTCAAGATACCGGGCTTAACGGAAGCATGAAAACGGATGCCTCCCTTGTAAGGACCTATCGCATTGTTGTGCTGTACGCGATAGCCCATATTGGTGTGCACCTTGCCCTTGTCGTCGGTCCATGTCACGCGGAAAGTAAAGATGCGTTCCGGAATACAAAGACGCTCCACCAAATTGCTATTTTCAAATTCCGGATGCTCGTTATAAACATCCTCTATGCTTTCCAACACCTCTTGCACCGCCTGATAATACTCCGGCTCACCGGGGAAGCGGCGCTTCAAATCTGCAATAACTTCTGAAGTTTTCATAAGTCTGTCCTCTTTGTGTTATATTATTTTACGATTTTCAGACGCAAAGATAGCAAAATCTATACAAAAGAAGATTTTTGTAAACAGAAATCTATCAAATCATAGCATTTTTATATAAAAACCGCACTCCGACGGCTCATTAAGGTGTCAACCCATCAATATGGCTCCGGCTGGAATCTTGTTCTATGGCTGGTGGGCCCTTGCCATGGACGATGGAGTCGATGCCAATTCGGCTCCTTTTTCTTTATGAATAAAAATGGTTTCCCTTGGCTTCACCATGTCTATCACCTTTCGTATCGTGGTCTTATCGGCATGCCCAGAGGTGTGTATATCAACGACATTACAGAATAGTTTACGAAATTTCTTATATCCAGGATTTGCGGCTATTTGTTCGGGAATTGTATAATAGCCCTCCCAGGATGAGTAAATCAGGAGTGTCTCTTCTACGGGCAACTCTTTGAGGAGTTTTTCCACGCGTGCTATTTGCGATGTCCCAGCAACAAGTACGAAACCTTTCTTTTTGAGTCTCTCCTCTCCCTCGGGTTGTAGCATACGGGGGGAGAAATCGAACAATCCATGCGATTGTTCCGATTCGCGCTCTGTGAAAAACTTCATGGTCGATGCCATGAAGTTTGAGCATACATACATTGTTTTCTTGGCTTCTGAGGTGGCGTTTTTTATAGAAACCAATCTTTCGATGTCTGTAGCCGAAGCCAACACAAAGACATACTTGAATGCTTTCATCACATGAGCCATCTTTTCCGCCACCTTGCTCTCGTGGATGCATCCATCATTTCTGCTGAGCATTGTGCCCTCCGTGATCAGGGTATCAATGTTTGTAGCATACTTCCTTAATGTGGGCATCAGCCCTTTGCTCATATAGCCATGTGCTCTATAGTCGCCTGTATGCCAAATTCGTTTCCCGTCGGCCTCGATAAGAAACATGTGCGAGTCATAAATGGAATGAGAATTAAAGAAGGGGGTGATTGTGATATCTCCGATGGTGATGGAACATGGCTTCTTGCGAGGCGGGGTCCTACCCCATGTGTTCATCTTTGCAATGATTTTCAGCTTATTTTCTGCTTTTGATTTTCTAACGCCCACTTTCTCTATTTGTTCCTTTGTAGAATTGGCATCATTCAGTAATCGTTCAAGGTAGAGCTCTACGCCTTCTTTTAGGGTGCTATATTTTATAAGCAAAAGTTGCTTTGTGCCATCACTCATGTATTGTGGAACGTGGGTAGGTATGTATTCGAACAGTCCTACATGGTCTTCATGGGCATGAGTATAGAACACGGCTTCATGTGTTTTTGCATTGTTTGCAAAGATGTGTTCCACCATCAAGTGGTCTTGCTCTGGTGTCGTCAGTTCGCCATGCCCAGGTAGGTTTTGCCCAAAATCGATAAATACCCGCGAGGTGGCCGTACTGATTTCTGTAATGCAACCGCCTATTTGTTCCAGCCCTCTATGTACTTTGATGTCCATCATTCCTGTTTTTTTGTTTTTTCTATTTCCTCTTCAATGCTCTTTCTTATCCACCAAATAGCATAGGGAATGAATTTAAAACCGCGACTTTCATCAAATTTCTCGGCGGCCACCACCAAGCCCTCACACCCTGCCTTTATCAGTTCATCCATAGACAGATTATGGTTCGCATACTGCTTGGCTATAGCGGCCACCAGTCGCAGATTGACTTGCGTAAGCCTTTCAATGGCCGTTTCTCTTTCTTTTCCTCCTTGCTGAATGCGCTTCATTATTGTAATTCCTCCCCAAGAAAAAAGCGAGTTTCTGTATCAACGGTTTGGTCTATTATATACAAAATCTTATCACCGAATGTACATTTATAATATCCTTCGGATAACACCTCGTGTTTTATTGAATTAAGAACATCCATCAAATCCTTTTTATTCCTTTGTGCAGCAGTTTTCTTGTATTTGCTGGTCTTGAATGTTAGGAATAAAAGGATGTTGTAATTACATTGTTCGCAAAGGGTTCCAGCAATTGCATATAATATTTGATACCGAACAGAAGAGCGAGTGGATAGACTTGGAAAATATTTTTCAATCAACTCCTCTATTCTTTGAGGAATCATTGTACTTAATCCATTTAACTGTTCCTTCTTCGCTTTGTCATATATTTGGGACAAATTAGAATTATAGGTTTCGTCTACTTTGGCTTCAACACCTACAAAAATAGATTTTCCTGAATCTGTTTGTCCATAGATAGCTAAATCATGAAGCCTTTGCTTGCCATAATTATCGAATTGGGATGATTTTTCAGGCTGTGCGGTATGTAAAATGATTCTTTCCGACTGGAAAATCGGTTGTAGCAATGCGTTGAATTCTTCTTCTATGTATGGTTTAGAGCAGAATTCAGCCAAACTTAATGCACTATGTCCTTTTTCATCTTTACTACTCGACTCAAAACTCCTTACCCAATCTCTAACATTCTTTATTTTTTTCCACTTAGAACTTTTTTCATTAAAAACAAATTTCATCATATCTACCTATATCTATTTAGACAATCATTTAATCTACCCATAATCTCTTCTCTCAACGCTATTGGCTCCAGCACTTCTACGTTTTCTCCCATCGCCAATATTTGGCTGGAGAGCTCTGGAGTCAAGCAAAGTTTGTATTCAAACACACTAAACTCGCCATATTTTGAAGATACCTCGCACTGAGATTTATGCAAGGGCAAAGAACGCAAGTATTCTATCTGCTTTCCGTATGCCTTGAGTTTTACTTTTACCGGAGAGAGGTCTTCGCTTACAAAGATTCCCACCGTATTCTCATAATATTTCGCGGCATTAAAATTTTCGGGCAATGAGAAGGATTGTTCCCTAATGGTCATTTCCAGCAAACGGTCCAGGGCGATGCTGCGGATGGCCTCTAATTCCTTTATAAAGCCAAGCAGATACCATCTCTTATGATAGGCTTTCATGGCATAGGGCTGGAGGGTGTAGGAAGTTCTCCGGCCATAAAAGGGCTGATAGTCTATTGCCAGCTCTTTCGATTGTTGCATCGCATCTATTATAGTTTGTAGATACTCCGTACCGCGCGGAATGTCTTCAAACAAGATTCTCTCTTTCATGTTGTGCCCCGCAATGATCATATTCGAAAGATTGAAAGAGTTCAATAACCACTTCCTGGTCCGATCATTCCTCAACACTTCAGGATTCGCGATGTAGTACTTGTACCCTTTGGATGTGTTGCATTTGATTTCTACACCGAATAGCTCCTCTACGGCACTACGATGCTGATGAAAAGTACGCAAAGGCAAAGGTTTGTTGTCTCCCAGATTGCTCGCTTGCCAGCGTTGGCTGATTTCGTCAAAAGTCATCTGCTTTTCCTGCAAGAGGACATCAAGCAGCCATATATATCGATTGAACGTCTTGCTTATCATAACTCATCCTTTTAAGTCTATCATCAATAAAATCTGATGTGTAAATATATAAATTTCCACGCAATGCTCAATATATAACCCTCTGAATTTTACAACTGGGGCCCAGCGCGCGGTGGGCAGAAGTGCTATCATTGTTTGCTTTGGCTAAATGTCAACAGATGCCCCCTTTTTTCTTTAGCGCATCCCTGCGTTTCTTGTTTTTCTCATGAGTCATCCTTACTCTTTTGTTGGTTCTCCCTCTATATATATTATACGATGACTCTTTGCTATTTCCGCCAAAAACAAGCCTTGGGTGTGCAAAATCCTTGCACACAGAGTAAAAAAACACCTTTTTTTTGCGAGGGGAGGCGTACTTTTTAAAAAGGCAATACCCATAGCCACAAAGAACAACTTTTCTAAAAAAACTTATTGGTGAGGCGGGATAAGAACGAAAGAAAACGAGAAAGAGAGCGTGTGCCGAACGCTTATGTTCAAACACACCCTCTCTTCTTTCATATCACCGAGCGGGGGATAAAACCGCCAGTGCGTTACTTTTTGCTTGCGCCGAGCACCTTCTTGCCGTTCACGATATAAACGCCCCTCGTGGGATTCATTACAACGCGCCCGTTCAAATCGTAGAACACGTCGCCCCCCATCTTGTCCGTACGTACGTCGTTGATGTCCGTGAAATAATGTTCCAAGCTATAGGAAAATTCACTCCAGGGCGAAGTAGCCTTATAAACAGATTGACATCCCAAGGGGACATGTAGCGTCGCCGTCTCGTAGGTTTGACTAC
>JAZTXL010000021.1:0-44240 GCA_045636405.1 Alloprevotella sp. | reverse complement strand
TTCCGTTCACATAGAACAGCACCTTAAATGTACTTCGCATAATCCAATTCTTTTTGGTTACAAAATTAGTTATCAGCGAGTTGTACATTGTTATGCAGAATATGGCAGAGAGTAGAAATAGACTCCAACGACCTATAAACTTACCTCGTTATCGGGTAATGATTTGAAAACCGTTCGCCCTCATTACCTTTCATTTCCTTGCACTTTTGCTTCGGCGAGGCTTTCATCATAAGTCCTCATAAGTCATTGAACACCAGTGTCGCCATCATTATTTTCCCTCATTCGTTAGATTTTTCAAGAGATAAAAACTATTCCCGAGAATGTTCCCCTATATCCTAAACTAATCGCTCTCTCGTTAAGATAGTTTAAGATTCTATTTTTGCCGATTCTTGCCTTATTTTCAGTTGTTTACACGAACAAATCTCTAAATCTCAAACAACTGATTTTAGCCTATTTTTGAGTACCCAGAGCCCACGCCGATATGAATATAATACACCTTCGTATATATAACAGCATGCCCCACAAGTGTGGAAATACCGTTAAAGATAGGTGATGCTTATAAACACACCCCGAGGACATCTACCATTGCATCATCATCTACAGGAGATCCAAGTGTTCGAAGTTTGGAACGTAGCGATGAAGCGTTGAGTAAACGCCTTCTATGTCCAGTCTCTCTTTCCCACCCAAACCCGCATCATGAGTTTTACCTCACTCTGCCCGGCGTGGGCAACCTTGCCATTTCCGTGAAAGAGCACGTCTTCTGGTGGAATTATGGACAAGAAACCGAGAGTCCAATTACAAAGTTAATAAAAATTAGTTAAAATAGAACGATTGGAAAGAAATTTTTTTCTTTTACAGGTGTTTTTTTATAAATGCAGAGGAAGATGAAAAAAAGCCACATCCGCGACAAAAGACACATATGAGAGGTTGTAGAAATTATGTCGAGTTGATTTTTGTTCTTTTTGATTCTTTTGTTATTATGCCTAATCATATTGCTACGTTCCATCGGATATGCCATCCAATGGTATTGAGGTGGGGATTTGTAATCCCCTTCCATGCTATCGGGTCGCAGACCCTTATACTCATAAACTGTGAATAACATATTCGCAGTTACAGGGAACATATTTCCCCCTTTTGTTTCATTTGTACTTCATAACAAATGACGAAAACCCAGAGTAGATAGTCATCATGAACTTGTTTAACTTTGTTCAATTTGCTCACGCTCGGCATAGCCCAAGCAAGCTTGGCTCTGCTCTCGCTTAACCGCAAGTTTCAGCATGACATTTGGAGGTATTTGTTATTTATACTCTCATTTTGGGGAAGCCAATTAAATTCTTTTGTCAAGAATACTCAGCGGTCATCTGTCGTATCTGCGTCATCAGCGTGCTAATTCCTAAAACCTAAACTGTCTTTTTCACCGCTACAATACCATGCCGACGAAACTGCAGTGTCAAGCCTAATACACTGCAGTACCAAAGCGATGGTACTCCAGTACCACTGTATATGGTACCGTCGCGGTACTGGCAAAGACTTGCGATGGAATGCTATAACTTGCGATTGAGCAAGCGCAGAGCCGAACTTGTTTAACCTTGTTCACAATGGGGCGTGCGCCCTTAGCAATAAGTTTAGGAAAACTGGATTTAAGTTACACCTATTCTGCCATTCTCCGTTTTATCTGCATAATTATTCAAAATTACGCGAAGCATTCCGGCAAAAAATTCTTTTTCTTCAAAAAAACTTATTACTTTTGCATATTAGATCATATGAATAAGACGAAATATTTCAGGATATTGCGGTTAAATTATCATTATGTACGAAGAACTTCTGAATCTTGATCCCGTAAAGATCAACTTTAACAGGGCCGGAATGGAACTGCTGAACATCGCCCTGGCCGTTGTCATGTATGGTGTTGCCCTTGGCATAAAGCCCGGCACCTTCATCAAGGTGTTCCGCCACCCAAAATCCATCTTCATCGGTGTTTTTGGCCAGTGGGTCATTCTTCCGGCACTGACCTTCCTGCTGATTATCCTTTTCCATAAGTTCATCACGCCGATGGTTGCCATGGGCATGATACTGGTGGCATCTTGCCCAGGGGGAAACATATCGAACTTCATCACGTCCATATCCAAGGGCAACAGGGAGTTGTCCGTATCCATGTCGGCCGTAACGACTATGGCTGCCATTGTGACCACTCCGGCCAACTTTGCCATCTGGGGCAGCCTTTATGTGGGTTACCTCAATCGCCATGCGGTGGACGCG
Source organism: Alloprevotella sp. (assembly GCA_045636405.1). Taxonomy (GTDB): domain Bacteria; phylum Bacteroidota; class Bacteroidia; order Bacteroidales; family Bacteroidaceae; genus Alloprevotella. Next base: position 41,981 of record JAZTXL010000021.1, on the reverse strand, counting down.
TTGCAGACGCTCAGCATTCCCGTATGGGACATCTTTATCACTGTGTTCTTCCTGCTCGGCGTGCCCCTGGTGTTGGGTATATTGACCACACGCTACCAGCCCCGACTGGCCAAGGCACTGAACAAGCCTCTGCAATTCCTTTCCATTCTGGTGTTCCTGCTGATGGTGATATTGGCATTCCGCCAGAACCTTGACCTGTTCATGAGATACATCAAATGGATTCTGCTCATCGTGTTCGCCCATAACGGTGCTGCTCTTGCCGCCGGCTATTTCCTGGGCGAGCTGTCCGGACTGCCACGGCCCGACCGCCGTGCCATCACCATTGAATTGGGCATACAGAATTCCGGACTCGGACTTATCCTATTGTTCAACCCCAATATTTTCCCTCCCGAACTGCAAAACGGCGGAATGCTTTTCATCACCGCCTGGTGGGGCATCTGGCACATCATCTCCGGACTCACCGCAGCCATCATCTTCAGATACCGAAGCCATAAGCGAGGAGAATAAACGATTATTTTGAGCCGTGCAAGTTTACCATAAAAATCTTTTCTACACATTCCTGCGTTGCTGTCTGGTCAATCCAGTCATAAACATGTCGCTTCGCAGACTTGCGGTCAAGGGTAAAGAAAATATTCCCAAAGACGGCGCCGTCATCATCGGCTGTAACCACACCTGCGCATTGTTGGACGCACTGGTGATACTGCGTGCCATGAACCGCGCCACCGTATTCATGACCCGTGCGGACATCTTCCGCAGGCCTTTGTTGCAGAAGACCTTCACCTTTCTGAAGATGTTGCCAATTTTCCGTATCCGCGACGGCTTTGCCTCTGTAAAGCAGAACGAAGAGATTATCCGCAAATGCGTGAAGGTGCTCAACCACCACTATCCGCTGGCGCTCTTTCCCGAGGCAAAACACCGCCCCAAGCACTCGTTGCTGCCACTGAGCAAGGGAATCTTCCACATTGCATTTGAAGCCAACAAGAAATTCGGGCATAAAAGGCCTGTATATATCGTTCCCATGGGACTGGAGTACAGCCACTATTTCCGCTACCGCCCCACTGCGGTTGCCACGTTCGGCAGGCCCATCAACGTAACCGAGTTTGTCAAACAGCATGAAGGCGAGGCCACTCCGGTGCAGATTCAGTCCATGCTACGCGAAGAACTGGCCACGCGTATGAGCGAGCTTATCACATACGTCCCCGACACAGAAAACTATGAGGCACAGTGGGAGCTGGCCAAGCTCTCTGCCGCACAATCATACTCCCTGAACCCGGCCAAGCAACTCATGCACAACCGTGCCGCCATCAAGAAGGTGCAGGAAATGAAAGCCAACACACCGGAGGAAGACACCGCCACGCTGTATGCCAATGCCTCCGCCTTCAAGAAGAAGCGGCTAAAGCACAATATACGTTCATCGTCCACCAAGCACAAGCGCCCGTTGGCGGCCGCCGTTGCCGGAAGCCTGGCATTACTCTGTCTGCTGCCCTATTATCTTTTCTGTGCCATCACCACGCTTCCTTCTTGGCTGCTGTCACTCCTCATCGTAAGCAAGGTCAAGGACAAGGCTTTCTATAACACCGCCCGTTTCGGGGTGAACCTCATCCTTTGGCCGCTACTCGTTCTGATGTGGATTATTGTGGCGACAAACACACTTCCCCTGGCATCTGCCATTCTCGCCATTTTGCTGATTCTCCCTGGTGTCGCTTTCTTCTATGACTACAACACCTTTGTTTTGCGCACATGGTCAGACTGGCAATGGGCACTTAACAAGCCGTTGCACTCCCGTCTGAGAGATTTGCTCAAACATATCGCATAAACAGAAAAGAGATGCCGCGCTGGCATCTCTTTTCTGTTAGTGCATATATATAATATGTATTATTGGTTGGCTTCCTTGACCTTTCGGAAGAGGTCGCTGGCAAAGATAAACGAATTGAGACGTTCGTTTGTGCTGGTCATAATCTGGTCCTTGCTGCCCTGCCATTCCTTTTGTCCCTTATAAATATAAAGGATGTTTTCACCGATACCCATCACGGAGTTCATGTCATGGGTGTTGATGATGGTTGTCATCTTATACTCCTGCGTAATGTCATGGATCAGTTCGTCTATGACAAGACTGGTCTTGGGGTCCAGACCACTGTTTGGCTCATCGCAAAAAAGATACTTGGGATTGAGGGCTATGGCACGGGCAATGGCCACACGCTTCTGCATACCGCCACTGATTTCGCCGGGAAGTTTGTTCTCCGCACCCTTAAGGTTCACACGTTCCAAGCAGAACTTGGCACGGCGTATACGGTCGGCCTGGCAATCATCGGAAAACATTTCCAACGGGAACATGACATTCTCCAACACGGACATGGAGTCGAAGAGAGCCGCACTCTGGAAAATCATGCCCATCTCGCGGCGGATAAGCACCTGCTCGCGCTTGGTCATTCCAATGAAGTCGCGGCCATCATACAATATCTGTCCGCTGGTGGGGACAAACAAGCCCACGATATTCTTCATCAGCACTGTCTTTCCACTTCCGCTCTGGCCGATGATAAGATTGGTCTTTCCGTCTTCGAAAACGGCATTTATATCAATGAGCACATCCTTGTCCTCAAATGACTTGTACAAATGTTTTATTTCAATCATAGGGAAATCAGCTTAAGAGTTGGGTGAGGAAAATGTCTGCAAACAGGATGAGCATACTGCTGCGCACCACTGCATTGGTACTGGCCTTGCCCACATCGAAGGAACCGCCCTCTACCGTATAGCCGTAGAAGGACGAAACGCTGGAGATGATGAACGCAAAACAGAGGCTCTTAATGATTGACATCCAGACATACCACTGGTTAAAGTCGTAAAGCAGTCCTGACGTGAGGTCTTCCACTGTGATAACGCCCATGTATGTAGTGGCATAAGCACCAATGAGACCGAAGGCAATACTGAAGACGACCAAAAACGGAATCATCGTTACCAGACCCAAGACCTTGGGCAGGATGAGGAACGAAGCAGAATTGACACCCATGATTTCAAGTGCGTCTATCTGTTGCGTCACGCGCATGGTTCCAATCTCGGATGCGATGTTACTGCCCACCTTGCCACTGAGGATAAGACACATGATACTGCTGGAGAATTCCAGAAGCATAATCTCGCGGGTGGTATAACCCGTCACAAAGGCTGGCATCCAGGCGCTCTGGATATTCAGCTTGATCTGGATACAAATAACCGCACCAATGAAAAAGCTGATGAGCAGGACAATTCCGATGGAATCAACTCCGAGCTGCGCCATTTCTTTGATGTACTGTCTGAAAAACATACGCCACCTTTCCGGAATGCTGAACACCTTTCCCATGAGCTGCAAATATCGGCCAAAAGCGGCAAAAAACTGTTGTAATAACATGTAGTAGAGGTTTATTATGGGCAAATTTACGCTTTTTATCCTAAAAATTGTAACAAAGCGGTGCTGTTTTTCTCTTTTTTCGTACTTTTGTGCCCAAAATGTATATTGCATGGCTGACAATACAATACAAGAACAGACAAACAGCCCCGTAGAAAACGGGTTGGAATTGAAAAGCGAAGGATTGGTAAAGGTGTACGGAAAACGCACTGTGGTGAACAATGTGTCATTCAACGTGCACCAGGGCGAAATTGTCGGACTATTAGGCCCGAACGGTGCCGGAAAGACCACATCTTTCTATATGACCACCGGTCTGGTGGTGCCCAATGCCGGACGCATTTTCCTGGGCGACAAGGAAATTACAGACTATCCCGTGTACAAGCGCGCACGGCACGGCATCGGCTATTTGGCTCAGGAAGCCAGCGTGTTCCGCAAAATGACGGTTGAGGACAACATTGCCAGCGTGCTGGAGATGACCGGCAAACCCCGCGACTACCAACGGGAAAAGCTGGAAAGCCTGATTGCCGAGTTCCGACTTCAGAAAGTAAGGAAGAATCTGGGTGACCAACTTTCCGGAGGCGAACGCCGCCGAACAGAAATTGCACGTTGCCTGGCCATCGACCCCAAGTTCATCATGCTGGACGAACCGTTTGCCGGAGTGGACCCCATTGCGGTGGAGGACATCCAATATATTGTATGGAAGCTGAAGCAACGCAACATCGGCGTGCTCATTACTGACCACAATGTGGAAGAGACATTGTGTATTACAGACCGTGCATACCTGCTCTTTGAAGGCCAGATTCTGTTCCACGGCACACCACAGGAATTGTCCGTAAATCCAGTGGTGCTGGACAAGTACCTGACCCATAGTTTTGTGCTTCGCATGAAAGATTTCCAGAAAATGGATGAGGAGCGTTCAGTGCTGCAAGGATAAGGATTTTGCGATTTCCACCGTGTAAGTTTGATTATTTCGGGGGAATTTTGTACCTTTGTGCGCTCTTTAGCAGATTATTAGCAAAAACAACAAACCATTATAAAGTAGATTTTAAGAAATGAACGTTTCATTTGAAAAGGTAGACAAGGTAAATGCCTTGCTGACTATCCAAATTGAAAAGGCAGACTACGAAAGCAAGGTAGCTGCCGCCCTGAAAGATTTCCGTAAGAAAGCAAGCTTGCCCGGATTCCGTCCCGGCATGGTTCCCACATCGCTCCTGAAGAAGCGTTTCGGCACAGAGATTCTGGCTGAACAAGTGAACAAGATCCTGGGTGAGGAAGTATATAAATACATCCGTGAACAGAAAATCAACATTCTGGGCGAACCCCTCCCCAATGAGGAGAAGCAGGAACCCGTTGATTTCGTAAACAAGGAAGACTTCACTTTTGTTTTCGACGTAGCTCTGGCTCCCGAGTTTGACGCAAAGATCAGCGACAAGGACTCTCTGGACTACTACCAGATTGAGGTTAGCGACGAGATGGTGAACAAGCAGGTGGAGAACTATGCACAGCGCGGAGGCCAGTACAATAAGGTTGACGAGTGCAAGGAAGGCGACATGGTAAAGGGTATCCTGGGCCAGTTGGATGCTGAAGGCAACGTACTGGAAGGCGGTATTCAGGTGGAAGGTGCAGTAATGCTGCCCAACTACATGAAGAACGAGGAAGAGAAGGCCAAGTTCAACGGTGCCAAGGTAAATGACGTATTGGTGTTCAACCCCGCCAAGGCATACGAGAACAACGACGTTGAACTGAGCTCTCTGCTGAAGATCAGCAAAGAGGAGGCTGCTGAAATGAAGTCTGACTTCAGCTTCCAAATTACTGAAATCACTCGTTACGAGGCAAGCGCCATCAATCAGGAACTGTTCGACAAGATTCTTGGCGAAGGTGTTGTAAGCAGCGAAGAAGAGTTCCGTGCTTTCATCAAGAAGCAGATGGAAAACCAGTTTGCCATTGACAGCGAGTACAAATTGACTTTGGATTTGCGTGCATATCTGACCGAGCGTATCGGCAAGTTGGAGTTCCCCGAAGCCACTCTCAAGCGCATCATGAAGATCAACAACGAGGACAAGGATGACGAATACATTGAGAAGAACTTCGCGCCCAGCCTGGAAGAGCTTACATGGCATCTCATCAAGGAGCAGTTGAGCGAGCAGTTGGAAATCAAGGTAGAGCAGGACGACATCCTGGAAAGCGCAAAGGTTGTAACCCGTCTGCAATTTGCCCAGTATGGCATGATGAACATTCCCGAGGACATTCTGCTCAACTATGCCAAGGAAATGTTGAAGAACAAGCAGCAGGTAGAGAACATGGTTGCCCGCACTGTTGAAAGCAAGATTGCTCAAAAGGTAATGGAAGTGGCTACTCTGAATCGTAAGACCATTTCTCTGGACGAGTTCAATAAGATGTTCGCCCAAGAAGAAGAGACTGCAGAATAAGACAACGCTGTTTTGACAATTACACCTTATATATAATATATAGGGAGAGTAAACTGATAAAAGAATGGACGGGGACGGCTCATTTCGGGTCGTCCCCGAGTCCGTGGAAGGGAAGATGTAAACAGTATCCCTAAAGGAACAAACATAAAAAAACTAATATTCAGGCTTATGAACAACGACTTCAGAAAATATGCCACACGCCACCTTGGCATGAACAGCATGGTGCTGGATGATGTGGTGAGTGCACAGAACCAGTATCTTAACCCCTACATTCTGGAAGAACGACAGCTGAACGTAACGCAGATGGACGTTTTCAGCCGACTGATGATGGACCGAATTATCTTTTTGGGAACCGAGATTGATGCGTATACCGCTAACACGCTGCAGGCACAGTTGCTGTATCTGGACAGCGTGGATCCAGGAAAAGACATCAGCATTTATCTGAACAGTCCTGGCGGAAGCGTATATGCCGGTTTGGGTATTTATGACACCATGCAATTTGTAACCTCAGACGTAGCCACCATCTGTACTGGCATGGCCGCCAGCATGGCAGCTGTACTGTTGGTTGCTGGAGCAGAAGGAAAGAGAAGCGCGCTGACTCACAGCCGTGTAATGATTCACCAGCCCATGGGAGGAGCTCAAGGACAGGCAAGCGATATAGAAATCACTGCACGCGAGATCCAAAAATTGAAGAAAGAGCTGTACACCATCATCGCAGACCACTCACACACTGATTTTGACAAGGTGTGGGCCGACAGCGACCGAGACTATTGGATGACTGCACAGGAGGCCAAAGAATATGGCATGGTGGACCAAGTGCTTTCCCGACGTTAATCTGTTAAAGGATAGAACATGGCAAAGAAGCAAGAAAGCCGCTGTTCATTCTGCGGAAGGGCGGAGTCGGAATGCGGCATACTGTTGACCGGCTTACACGGCATGATTTGTGAGCAATGCTCAAAACAAGCTAACGAAATCTTCAGGGAACAGCTCAAAGGCAGACAGCACAGAGCGAATGCAGAAGAACTTAAGGACATTCCTAAACCACAGGAGATAAAATCCTATCTGGACCAGTACGTCATCGGTCAGGACACGGCAAAACGATGTCTGGCCGTGGCGGTATACAACCACTACAAGCGTCTGGGACAACCCGATGACAACAACGAAGTGGAGATTGAAAAGAGCAACATCATCATGGTGGGCTCTACCGGAACGGGAAAAACATTGTTGGCCCGTACCATCGCGCGCCAACTGAAAGTGCCTTTCACCATTGTGGATGCCACTGTTTTCACCGAAGCCGGATATGTTGGTGAGGATGTGGAAAGCATATTGAGCCGACTATTACAAGTGGCCGACTACGATGTGGAAGCCACACAAAGAGGCATTGTCTTCATTGACGAGATTGACAAGATTGCAAGAAAAAGTTCCAATCCCAGTATCACCCGTGACGTGAGCGGAGAAGGTGTTCAGCAAGGTCTGCTCAAACTATTGGAGGGTAGCATTGTAAACGTTCCACCCAAAGGCGGCAGAAAACATCCCGATCAGGATTATGTAAAAGTGGACACTCGCAACATCTTGTTCATTTGCGGCGGAGCTTTTGACGGCATTGAGAACAAGATAGCACAACGATTGAACACACACACAGTGGGTTACAACAATGTGAAGAACCAGATGAAGATTGACAACAACGACTTGATGAAGTATGTGTTGCCACAAGATCTGAAATCGTTTGGTCTTATCCCCGAAATCATTGGCCGACTGCCCGTGCTCACATACCTGAAACCGCTTGACCGAGACACATTGCGTAACATTCTGGTGGAACCGAAGAACTCACTTGTACGGCAGCAAATCAAACTTTTCGAAATGGACGGTGTAGAACTCACTTTCACAGATGAAGCACTGGACTATATGGTAGACAAGGCTGTAGAATACAAGTTGGGTGCCCGCGGCTTGCGCAGCATTATGGAAAGTGTGATGATGGATGCACAATTTGACATTCCGTCTTCAGACACAAAAAAGTTGGAAATCAACCGAGAGTATGCAGCACAGCAACTGGAAAAGTCCATGATACTGCATGCCTAAGTTAGACTTTTTACATTTCACGGTATAAAAAAAGCCGAAAAACTTCGTTTGTTCAGAAAAAAATCATATCTTTGTAAGTACCTTACCACATTAGGTCGCCAATGAAAGATATCAATTTGACTGAACTGCTGAAGCGTTATTTTGGATTTGATTCCTTTAAAGGTGACCAGGAAGCGATTATAAAAAATGTGCTTTCTGGTCATGATACGTTTGTACTTATGCCTACAGGAGGAGGTAAAAGTCTTTGTTATCAATTGCCTGCACTATTGATGGAGGGCACATCTATCGTTATTTCGCCCCTGATCGCATTGATGAAAAACCAAGTGGATGCCATCCGCCAAGTAAGCGAGGATGACGGCATCGCACATTTCATCAACTCATCATTGAACAAAAGTGAAATAGATCGGGTGAAAAAAGATATTCTGTCCGGACGCACAAAACTTTTGTACGTGGCGCCAGAGTCTTTGACAAAGGAAGATAATGTGGATTTCCTAAGCAAAGTGAAAATCTCGTTCTATGCAGTGGACGAAGCGCATTGTATCTCGGAATGGGGCCATGACTTCCGCCCAGAATACCGCCGTATACGTCCTATAATTGAACAGATAGGCCATGCCCCGGTAATAGCACTTACAGCAACAGCTACAGACAAGGTAAGAGGCGACATAAAGAAGAACCTTGGAATGCAGAACGCTAAAGACTTCAAGAGTTCCTTCAACAGAGCGAACCTCTATTATGAAGTACGCCCGAAAACCAAAAATGTGGAAAGTGACATTACGCGGTTTATCCTTCAAAATCCAGGAAAGAGCGGCATCGTATATTGCCTTAGCCGAAAAAAAGTTGAAGGTTTGGCAGAAGTGTTACGCGCCAACAACATCAACGCCCGCCCCTATCATGCTGGAATGGATTCACAGACACGAAGCCAGACACAGGATGACTTCATCATGGAGCGCATTGACGTAATCGTTGCCACAATTGCATTCGGCATGGGCATTGACAAACCTGACGTGAGATTTGTCATACACTATGATATTCCCAAAAGCCTTGAAGGTTATTATCAGGAGACCGGACGCGCAGGACGTGATGGCGGAGAAGGTGTATGCCTGACCTATTACTCACCCAAAGATTTGCAGAAACTGGAGAAATTCATGGAAGGCAAACCCGTGGCTGAGCAGGACATTGGCCGACAACTTTTACAGGAGACCCAGGCGTATGTAGAATCTTCTGTTTGCCGAAGAAGGGTCTTGTTGCATTATTTTGGAGAAGAATACCCCAAGGACAATTGCGGAAATTGTGACAATTGCAGACAACCCAAGACTCGCAAGGAGGCTACCGAAGAACTGGCAAAAGCGCTACAAGTCATTGTGGCTGTCAAGGAAAAGTTCAAAGTAGATTATATCGTCGACATGCTGGTGGGCCGAGAGACAGACGAAGTCATTGCACACCGACATGGAGAACTTGATTGTTTCGGCTGTGGCGAAGGAAAAGAAAGACATTTCTGGAATGCCGTCATCCGCCAAGGCATGATTATGGGATACATTGAAAAGGAAGTGGAAAACTATGGTTTGCTGAAAGTTACCGCACAAGGCCGGGAGTTCTTAAAGAAACCACGCACCTTCATGATTACCGAAGACAACGAATATGGTGATTATGATGAAGCTATACCCACTGGAAGTTCCGGTGCCATTGACGAAACTCTTCTAAACATGCTGCGTGATTTAAGAAAACAAACATCGCGCAAACTTGACGTACCACCCTATGTCATTTTCCAAGACAACTCTTTGGAAGAAATGGCATCCATTTATCCCACAGACATCGAAGACTTGCAAAACATCACTGGTGTGGGACAAGGAAAGGCTAAACGCTACGGCGCAGACTTCTGCAAGCTCATCGCTGACTACTGCAAAGAAAACGAAATAGAACCAATGGCCGACCTACGGGTTCGAACCGTTGCCAATAAGAGCAAAAGCAAAGTGAGCATCATCCAAGGAATTGACCGCCAAATGTCTTTCTCAGACATTGCCAAATCTCTGGGCAAAGACATGGATGAGCTATTGGATGAAATCGAGGCAATCGTCTATAGTGGCACAAAACTGAACATCGATTATTACATTACCGAAGTGATGGATGAAGACCGTATGTGGGATATATACGATTACTTCCACGAAGAATCTGAAACAGACAGTTTGGACGAAGCCTATGACATACTTGGAGAGGACTATACAGAAGAGGAAATCCGGCTTGTACGCGTGAAGTTCCTGTCGGAACTGGCGAATTAATAAAATTTGGCTCAGCAATTGCCATAATACCAAGTTTTTTTTGTATCTTTGCACCTAATAAAAAATTTTGGTATTATGGCATCTTTTATTGAAGATAAAATTATCATGGACGGACTGACATATGATGACGTCCTGCTTGTTCCCGCTTATTCAGAAGTTTTACCCCGTACGGTAGAGTTGACAACAAGATTCTCTCGTAACATCGAACTCAAGATTCCATTTGTTACCGCTGCAATGGACACGGTGACAGAAGCCAATATGGCCATCGCCATTGCGCGTGAAGGAGGAATCGGTGTTATCCACAAGAATATGAGTATTGAAGAACAGGCCCGCCAGGTTGCAATTGTAAAACGTGCAGAAAACGGTATGATTTACGATCCCGTAACCATCAAGCGTGGAAGCAAAGTCCAAGACGCTCTGGCCCTCATGAGCGAATATCACATTGGAGGTATACCCGTTGTTGATGATGAAAACCACTTGGTTGGAATTGTCACCAACAGAGATCTGCGTTTCGAACAGAATATCAACCGTCCTATAGACGAAGTGATGACCAGCGAAGGTCTGGTTACCACACATGTACAGACCGATTTGGTTGCAGCGGCAAAGATTCTGCAAGAAAACAAAATAGAGAAACTACCTGTTGTGGACGACAACTACAAGCTTATCGGCCTGATCACTTACAAAGACATCACAAAGGCTAAAGACAAACCAATGGCTTGCAAAGATGAAAAGGGACGTTTGCGCGTGGCTGCCGGTGTAGGAGTAACCGTCGACACACTGGACCGCATGAAAGCATTGGTGGAAGCTGGCGTAGATGCAATAATAATCGACACTGCACACGGACATTCAAAAAGCGTTATTGAAAAATTAAAAGAAGCCAAGAAGGCATTCCCCAACGTGGATATTGTTGTGGGAAACATCGCTACCGGTGAAGCTGCACGCATGCTTGTAGAGGCAGGAGCTGATGGAGTGAAAGTTGGCATTGGCCCTGGAAGTATCTGCACCACCCGTGTTGTCGCAGGCGTTGGCGTACCCCAGCTCAGCGCTATCTACGATGTGGCACACGCTTTGGAAGGAACAGGCATTCCTCTTATTGCCGATGGCGGATTGCGTTATTCTGGAGACGTAGTAAAAGCTCTTGCAGCAGGAGGTTACAGTGTCATGATCGGTTCATTGGTCGCAGGAACAGAAGAAAGCCCCGGCGATACCATAATCTACAACGGCCGTAAATTCAAGAGTTATCGTGGAATGGGTTCGCTCGAAGCTATGGAATGCGGTTCTAAAGACCGTTATTTCCAGGGCAACGTAAGCGATGTGAAAAAGCTGGTTCCCGAAGGCATTGCCGGACGCGTACCTTACAAGGGCACTGTACAGGAAGTCATCTATCAGCTCATTGGAGGTTTGCGTAGTGGTATGGGCTATTGTGGAGCTGCCACAATTGAGAATTTGCATAACGCCAAGTTTGTACGCATCACCAATGCTGGCGTTCAGGAAAGTCACCCACACGATGTGACTATCACAAGCGAGGCGCCCAACTACAGCCGTCCTCAGTAAATGCAATATTCTTAACATGAAGAAATTTTTGCTCTTCTTATGGTTTACAGGATTTGTCTGCTCAGCGATGTCGCAGACAGATCCTGTTTTGATGAGAATCAACAACAAACCGATTACCCTCAGCGAGTTTGAATACAACTACAACAAAAATAATTCTGAAGGAGTTCTTGACAAAAAAACTGTAGAAGAATATGTTGACTTGTTCATTAACTACAAGCTGAAGGTAGAAGCCGCATTAGATGCAAAATTAGACACATTGAGCAGCTTCCGCAAGGAGTTCCGTGCATACCGTGACCAACAAATTCAGCCTCTGTTAGTACCACAAACCCGAATGGAAGAAGAGTGCCGGAAATATTACGACCGGATGAAAGCCAACTTGCAAGGAAAGGATGTCATCCTGCCTGCACATATTTTTTTGAGGGTTAAACAAAATGCGAGCAAAGAAGAACAAATAAAAGCAAAAGAGCGGATTGACTCTATATTCCAAGCCATAGAAAACGGAGCAGACTTTGCTGAGTTGGCAAAGGAAATAAGCCAAGACCCACAGTCCGCACCAAAAGGAGGAGTTCTTTCTTGGATTGGTCCTAATCAAACTTTGAAAGAGTTTGAGGACGTGGCATATTCTTTAAATAAGAGCGAAATATCTGAACCGTTTCTGTCAACCGTCGGCTATCACATTGTTAAGATGATGGACAGAAAGGTTTTGGAACCATTCGAAGAGCTAAAGCCTGGAATCGCACGTTTCTTAGAAAGCAAAGGAATTAAAAGCCAATTAGCCGCACAAGCAATTGACTCCATCGCATCAAAAGGTGCATCAAACAAAAGCGTTGAACAAATTTTGGATGAAGAGACAGAACGTCTATGTGCAGAGGACAAGGATTTAAAATATCTTGTACAAGAATATCACGATGGGCTGTTACTTTACGAGATCTGTAACCGCGAAGTGTGGGAGCCTGCAGGGAAAGACTCGTTAGGAATGGAATCCTTCTTCAAAAAAAACAAGAAGGCGTATGCATGGGACAAACCACGATTCAACGGAATGATTTACTACTGCCAGCAAGAAAAAGACATAAAAGCAGTAAAAAAAGTATTAAAAAAAATTAAGCCCGAACAATGGGTTTCTACAATTCGTGACAAGTTCAACAAAGACAGCATTACAGTCCGTATGGAAAAGGGGCTTTTTAAACAAGGTGAAAATCGCAATGTAGACATTTTAGGCTTAAAAGTCAAAAAATTAAAACCAAAGCCTATAGACGGCTTCCCTTATGTTGGGATTGTGGGGGAAAAACTCAAAAAAGGCCCAAAGAATTGGCAAGATGTAAGTGCACAAGTGGTAACAGATTACCAACGCCATTGTGAAAACCTCTTTGTGGAAAGACTCCGCAAAAAATACAAAGTCGAAGTGGACAAAGATGTCCTTAAGACGGTGAACAAACATTGATTAAGACAGATATATACAACATATATATAAATAATGAAGACATTCAACCGATTTTTTCTTAGTTTGTTGTTCGGATGCATCACCCATTGCCCATCATGGGCTCAAACCAACATTATTGATGAAGTGGTTTGGGTTGTTGGTGATGAAGCCATTCTTCGCTCAGATGTTGAAAAAATCAGAGTAGAGTACGGCAACCAAATGGACGGCAATCCATACTGCATGATTCCCGAACAGTTGGCCATTCAGAAATTGTTCCTTCATCAGGCAGCAATAGACAGCATAGAAGTTTCTGATGCAGAGATCAACCAGTATGTGGAACAAGATATCAACCAAAAAATTCTTACGGCAGGCTCAAAAGAGAAACTGGAAGAATACATGCGAATGAGTCTTACCCAAATTAGGGAAGAGACATTCGAACAATACAGGAATGAACTTACCGCAAGACGTATGCGGGAGCAATTAACTAAAGATGTCAAAGTTACACCTGCTGAAGTCCGCCGTCATTTCAAAGACTTACCAGAAGACAGTTTGCCCTTGATACCAACACAAGTAGAGGTGCAGATTGTTGTACTCCAACCTCGAATCCCGGCAGAGGAAACAGACCGCATCAAAGAAGAATTACGCACTTACACAGAACGAGTAAACAGTGGGACTTCTTTCTCTACTCTTGCACGTCTGTACTCAGAAGATCCAGCTTCCGCTCGCCAAGGTGGAGAAATGCCCTATTACGGTAGAGCTGAACTTGACCCAGCTTTTGCCAATATGGCTTTTAGCCTAACTGACCCTAAAAAAGTCAGCAAAATTGTACAATCTGAATTTGGTTACCACATTATACAATTAATAGACAAAAGAGGTGACAAAATTAAATGCCGCCACATCTTAAAACGCCCGCAGGTACAACAAGCTGAGATTGACGAAGCCATAGCACGTCTTGACTCAATTACGGATGACATTAAACAAGCAAAATTTACTTTTGAAGATGCTGCTGCAGTAATTTCAGAAGACAAGGACACACGTAACAACCACGGAATCCTATCCAACATGTTAGAAGACGGAGAACAAACCACACGGTTTGAAATGGGACAACTTTCAAAAGTCTCTCCCGAATTGGCAAGAGTTGTAGAAGCTTTACAACCCGGAGAAATCTCCAAGGCATTTACAATGTTGAACTCTAAAGGAGCACAAGTGTGTGCTGTTGCAAAGCTTCGCAACAGAATTCCTCAACACAGGGCAAATATGGCAGAGGATTTTCAAGTGTTACGTAAAGTTGTGGAAGAAAAGAGAAGCGAAGAGGTAATCCAGAAATGGATTAAAGAAAAACAGGCCAAGACTTATGTACGCATCAACGAAGATTGGCGCGGCTGTGAGTTCCAATATCCAGGATGGATAAAGTGATGAGACGTAGAATCATAGGAATATGTATATGTGTCTACTTCGGTCTTTGCATAGCATGGTCAGTTAATCCACAAAAAAACAAACAGAAAGAGACCAACGACACAGTCAAGAGCAGAGTTCATCTGTTACATGTTGACAGTATGTTCTTTGACGACCGCGTGAGCAAAACCGCACAGTTCCTTGTCGGGAATGTGCAATTTGAACACGAGGGTATATATATGTATTGTGACAGTGCCTTGTATTACGAGGCATCAAACTCGTTTGATGCATACGGGAACGTGAAAATGGTTCAAGGGGACACATTGACTCTTGATGGTGAAATCCTTTATTACAATGGAATGGACCAATTGGCAAGAGTTCGGCATAATGTCGTACTACGCCATGTTGAGACCACACTATATACCGACAGTCTCGACTACGACCGACTTTATAACCTTGGATACTTTTTTGAAGGAGGACGCTTGGTCGACCAAGGAAATGAGCTATCAAGTGATTGGGGCGAATATAGCCCAGCTACACGCAACGCAGTCTTCAATTACAACGTAAGGCTAGTAAGCCCCGGACCACCAGAAGAGCCCAAAAGTACCATCATATCTGACACATTATATTATAATACGAAAACAGCCATTGCCCACGTTAAGGGACCTTCAAATATTGACAACGGAGATAGCCATATCTATACCGAATTAGGTTATTACTACACACAACAAGAGCTCTCCTATTTGCTGAACAGAAGTATTCTAACAAACAATGGCAAACGAATGGTTGGCGATAGCGTCGTTTGGGACGGTATGACAAACGAAGGAAAAGCATTTGGTAATATAGAGTACTCTGACGTAGTGAACAAAAACATGTTCAAGGGAGGTTACTGCTATTACAATGACGACCAAGGATATATGGAAGCGGCAGACAGTGCTGTTGTCATAGATTATTCTCAAAGAGACACACTATATGCCCATGCTGACACATTTAAGGTCTTTACCTATCATAAAGACACAGATAGTCTTTACCGTACAATACATGGCTATCACCACGTAAGAGCATACCGTTCTGATGTACAAGCTGTTTGCGATTCATTGGTGTACAATTCTAAAGACTCCTGCATGACTATGTATCGCGACCCCATCTTATGGCAAATGGGACAGCAATTAGTCGGTGAAGAAATCCAAGCCTATATGAATGACAGCACCATGGACAGTGTGTTGGTACTCAGACAAGCCATCTCAGTGGAAAGGATGGACAGCATTCACTACAATCAAGTGGCAGGAAAAGAGATACGGTTCTATTTCAAGGAAGGGCAGATGGACATGACCCGTGTAATCGGGAATGTGATGCTCAATTACTACCCCACTGATGAAGACAGCCTGATGATTGGTATGAATCATTTGGAAAGCACTGACTTGAAGCTTTTCATGAAAGAAGGGAAAATAGATAAGATTTGGGCTCCTGCATCCACAGGCAAACTGACTCCTGTACCATTGATTCCACCTAAGGAACTATATTTGGAAAATTTTGTTTGGTTTGACTATGTACGTCCAAAAGACAAAGACGACATTTTCAATTGGCGTTCAAAGAAAGCTGAATCACAGCTCAAACAAAGCGTGCAGCGCAGGGCGCCAAAACAAAAATTAACAGATATAAACAAGAAACAAATAAAAAAGGAGTAAGTTATGGGATTGTTCAACACAAGAAAACCTCGAGGTTTCCGCCGCGTTAGCATCTATACTGATGAACGTAAAGAGAAACTCGAAAAATTAGTACATCAGGTAAAGCGCGAACAAGGGGAACAAACCGAAGAGAAATATGACCCAACTAAATTCAACGGGACATTCATCAATTATACTCCAAACGCCAAAAAGCACAAAGAAAGGTCATACAAACTTGCGTGGCCCGTTGCGCTTATCATTATTTTCCTACTCGTCATGGTATGGCGATACCTATTGACCGGAAACATTCATTTTTAACCAACAGGATTCCTGATAATGGACATCATTCACCTCCTTCCGGACGCTGTGGCAAACCAAATTGCGGCAGGCGAAGTAATCCAACGCCCCGCATCAGTCATTAAAGAATTGATAGAGAATGCCATCGACGCAGGCGCTTCAAACATCAACGTGGTGTTAGAGGATGCCGGCCGAACGCTCATTCAGGTTGTAGATGACGGAAAAGGTATGAGTGACACGGATGCCCGTCTTGCGTTTGAGCGCCACGCCACATCCAAAATAAAGAAAGCTGATGATTTGTTTGCTCTGAAAACAATGGGGTTCCGTGGTGAAGCGCTGCCATCAATTGCAGCAGTGGCACACGTCAAACTGACAACACGCACCATTGAAAACGAGCTTGGCACCCAAGTAGAAATCGAGGGGTCAAGGCTTGTTTCGCAAGAGCCATGCGCATGCCCTGTTGGAGCGAACTTTGAGGTAAGGAACCTATTCTTTAATGTGCCCGCACGTAGAAAATTCCTCAAATCTAACCAAACAGAACTCAACAACATCATACAAGAGTTTGAACGTATTGCGTTAGTTAATCCATCCGTAGCATTTACACTACATCACAACGGTTCCTTGGTAACACAATTGCCTTCAGCCCCGCTTCGGATGCGTATTTCCAACATATTCGGGCGGAAGCTAAACGAGCAGTTGCTTGATATTGATGTGGATACCACACTCATACATTTAAAGGGTTTTGTGGGTAAACCTGACTCGTCAAAGAAAAAGGGTTGCCACCAATATCTCTTTGTCAACGGCCGTTTCATGCGACATCCTTATTTTGCCAAGGCAATAATGGAAGCTTATGACCAACTGATACCGACAGGTGAGCAGATTCCGTACTTCCTTTATTTCGAAGTAGACCCTGCAAACATTGATGTCAATATACACCCGACCAAGACCGAAGTCAAATTTGAAAACGAGCAAGCCATTTGGCAAATCATCGTTGCAGCCATACGCGAAGTGCTCGGACGCTTCAGCGCAGTCCCCGTACTTGAGTTCGACACTGAAGGCTGTCCTGAGATACCTATTTTCCAAGAGCATGGTAACATTGCCCCACCTAAATTGGAAATCAACAGTAACTTCAATCCCTTTACGAAGAACTCAGCTCCTTCACCGTCAAAATCTGCCAACCGATGGGAAGCATTGTATCCCGATGTTATGACCGGTTCAGGACTTGAAGGATACGAGGTTACGGAAATCACAGAAGAGGAACCCGAAACGCTCTATGCCTCGCAAGAGGAAGAAACAATAGAAATGAGTTCCGAGCACATACAATTGCAAGGACAATATATTCTCACACCGGTAAGGTCGGGAATGATGATAGTGAACCAACAGAGAGCCCACATCAGGATATTGTACGACAAGTACCGCAGCCAAATGGATGGGCAGCCCGTGTCCACACAAGGACTTCTGTTTCCCGAAGTGGTACAATTTTCCATAGCAGACGCACTTCTGCTTGAAGAAGCCACAGACGAATTGAAAGCGCTTGGTTTTGAACTGTCTCCCTTGGGCGGAGGAAGTTTCGCCGTCAATGGGATGCCCGCAGGTTTAGAGGATATACAGCCCACTGTACTGTTGACCAACATCATAGAAAGCATAAAGGACAAAAGCACCTGCATGGAAGCTGACATCCAACACCGGCTTGCGCTGACTATTGCGCGGAGTGCAGCCATTGTCGTAGGACAGGCGCTCACCAATGCAGAGATGGACAATCTCATAAATCAACTGTTTGCTTGCCCCAACCCCAACCATACGCCTGACGGCAAACTCATTGTCACGATACTGCAATATGCTGACATTGAAAGAATGTTCAAGGCATAACCCCTATATATTAACGATAACAATTAAACACATATAAGAAAATGACACCCAAGGAAAAAATCATTCTCACCGGCGACCGCCCCACAGGCCGTCTCCATATTGGCCACTATGTGGGTTCGCTCCGCCGAAGAGTAGAATTACAGAACTCAGGCCAATTCGACAAGATTTTCGTATTCGAAGCCGATGCGCAAGCCCTAACAGACAACATTGAGAACCCTGAGAAAGTACGTCAGAACGTGATTGAAGTGGCATTAGACTATCTTGCCTGCGGACTCGACCCACAGAAGTCCACCCTCTTCATCCAAAGCCAAATCCCCGAGCTATGCGAACTTTCGTTCTATTTCATGGACCTTGTGTCGGTGAGCCGTCTGCAACGCAACCCTACGGTGAAGACCGAAATCCAAATGCGAAACTTCGAGGCAAGCATTCCCGTAGGCTTCTTCACCTACCCCATCTCTCAGGCTGCCGACATCGCAGCATTCAAGGCTACAACCGTTCCTGTAGGAGAAGACCAAGAACCCATGTTGGAGCAGTGCCGAGAGATTGTGCGCCGTTTCAATTACATTTATGGTGACACACTTGTGGAGCCCAACATCCTGCTGCCCGAAAACAGCGCCTGCCTTCGCCTGCCCGGAACTGACGGCAAAGCCAAGATGAGCAAGAGCCTCGGAAACTGCATCTACCTTAGCGACTCAGCTGACGAGGTGTGCCGAAAAGTTAAGACCATGTACACCGACCCCACACACTTGCAGGTAAGCGACCCCGGACACTTGGAGGGCAACACCGTCTTCACTTACCTCGATGCCTTCAGCACTGATGAGCAAGTGAAAGCCTACTGCCCCGACTACAACAGCCTTGCAGAGATGAAGGAACACTACACCCGCGGCGGACTTGGCGACATGAAGTGCAAAAAGCTGCTCATGAGCGTACTGCACGACACACTTGAACCCATCCGTCAGCGCAGAGCGGAGTACGAGAAGGACATCCCTGCCGTTTATGACATTCTGAAGAAGGGTTGCGAAGTTGCCCGCGAAACCGCTGCCGCCACAATGGACGAGGTACGCCGTGCCATGAAGATAAACTATTTCGATGACAGCGCACTGATTGAGGAGCAAAGCAAGCGTTACGGCAAGTAAATCCCTTCCCTCCGTCCACTTGGATGGCTCTTTTTGCATAAAAAATCAAAAAATGCAAGCATAAATTTGTCTGTTTCACGGAAAAGCAGTACTTTTGCATCGCTTTTTCCGAAACGGACACGGGTGTTTAGCTCAGCCGGTTCAGAGCATCTGCCTTACAAGCAGAGGGTCGGCGGTTCAAATCCGTCAACACCCACACATTTTTTTCATAAATGTGTTTTTTAGAGTTAGTTGATGAAGTCGTTGCCATTGTGCCACGGCTTTTTTCAATTTTATGAAAAAGAAAAACCGTAAACAGTTTCTACTCTCATAAAAAAGATGTATCTTTGTAGCCTGATTTTTAAACGCTTTAATACATTAGATTCATGGATTTGAATTTGTTGACTGCGATATCACCGGTTGATGGTCGTTACAGAGGCAAGACAGAGCCTTTGGTAGAATATTTTTCCGAGTATGCACTCATCCGCTACCGTGTACGTGTTGAGATCGAATATTTCATCACCCTGTGCGAGTTGCCCTTGCCCCAATTGGCATCGTTCCCCACAGAGCTGTTCGGTCGCCTGCGCCAAATCTACAAGGATTTCACCACAGATGACGCACAGCGTGTCAAGGACATTGAGAAGGTAACCAACCACGACGTCAAGGCAGTTGAATATTTCATCAAGGAACAGTTCGATGCCATTGGCGGACTCGACGCATACAAAGAGTTCATCCATTTCGGACTCACAAGCCAAGATATCAACAACACAAGTGTGCCCCTGAGCATCAAGGACGCACTGAACGAGGTGTATTATCCTCAGATTGAAGAGCTCATCAGCCAATTGGACCAATATGCCAAGGAATGGGCACAGGTGCCTATGTTAGCAAAGACCCACGGTCAGCCCGCAAGCCCCACACGCCTCGGCAAGGAAGTACAGGTTTTCGTCTACCGCCTGCGCCGTCAGTTGGAGATGCTTAAGGCATGTCCCATCACCGCCAAATTCGGTGGAGCAACAGGTAACTTCAACGCCCACAACGTGGCTTATCCCGCTTATGATTGGCGTGCGTTCGGCAACAAGTTCGTGGCAGAGAAGTTGGGACTCGAGCGCGAGGAATACACCACCCAAATCAGCAACTACGACTGTCTTGGCGCCATGTTCGACGCCATGAAGCGCATCAACACCATTCTGATTGACCTTGACCGCGACTTTTGGCAGTACGTCTCTATGGAATATTTCCGTCAGAAGGTGAAGGCAGGCGAAGTGGGTTCAAGCGCTATGCCCCACAAGGTAAACCCCATCGACTTCGAGAACTCGGAAGGTAATTTGGGCGTTGCCAATGCCGTACTCTCACACCTGAGTCAGAAGCTCCCCATCAGCCGTCTGCAACGCGACCTCACGGACAGCACCGTGCTGCGTAACGTAGGCGTGCCCATGGGACACATGGTCATCAGCATCCAAAGCACGCTGAAAGGACTCGGCAAACTCTTGCTCAACGAAGAGGCACTGCGCCGCGACCTTGACAACTGTTGGGCCGTGGTGGCAGAGGCCATTCAAACCATCCTGCGCCGCGAGGCATACCCAAGCCCCTATGAGGCACTGAAGGCACTGACCCGCACAGGAAAGCCCATTGACGAGCCCACCATCAAGGACTTCATCGAGGGATTGGACGTTAGCGAGGCTGTAAAGGCAGAGTTGCGAGCCATCACCCCCTATAACTACATTGGCATCTGATTTTCGTGTTAAACACCAAACCATAAATAACGAATGCTCTTTGGGGCGGAACGGATATAGAAAAAACATTACACACACCACTTCCGCCCCACTTTAAATATTTTAAAACAACTTAATCAAAAAAGTATTTCAAAACTAAACTCATGAGCACTGAAGACGAATTGTGGAGAGCCAAATTCTCCAACCCCGAAGGCGGTAGCCGGGATGGCTATCGACCCTCACCCCAAGACAGTAAGCGTACAAGCGGAGCCGGTCGTCCCATGCGTCCCCGCATCACCACCCGTGCTTCTGTCTACAGCAGTTCTAACGTAAGCGGAGAACAGCGTCCCCGCCGTCCTCGCATTGCCGCCGGCAGCAGCAACGACTACGGACGCACACCCGCAGTAAGAACCAACGCACCCGTCCGCCGCGAAGGTTCGGCACCTCGTCGCGAGGGAGGCTATTCAGCCCGTCCTTTCGGAGGAGACAACACCCGTTCCTTCCGCAAAGAAGGAGCCGCACCACGCAAACCCATGCAGGGCAAGGGACCACGTCGCCCACGTACGGCAGACTACAATCCCAATGCCAAGTACAGCATGAAGAAGCAGATTGAGTACAAGGAAACTCACATCGACCCGAACGAGCCCATCCGTCTGAACCGCTTCCTTGCCAACGCAGGCGTGTGCAGCCGTCGCGAAGCCGACGACTTCATTGCAGCAGGTGTGGTGAGCGTGAACGGAAAGGTGGTTACCGAATTGGGAACCAAGGTACTGCGTTCGGACAACGTGGTATTCCACAACCAACCCGTCATGCCCGAAAAGAAGGTCTACATCCTGCTCAACAAGCCCAAGGATTACGTGACCACCACTGACGACCCACAGAAGCGCAAGACCGTGATGGACCTCATCAAGGGCGCGTGCCGCGAGCATGTCTATCCCGTTGGACGCTTGGACCGCAACACCACCGGCGTGCTGCTCTTCACCAACGACGGTGACTTGGCAAGCAAGCTCACACACCCCCACTTCCTCAAGAAGAAGGTCTACCACGTGTTCCTTGACAAGAACGTAGCCGCCTCTGACATTCAGCGCATCGCTGAGGGCATTGAGCTTGACGACGGCGAAATCCACGCAGACGCGGTGGAATATGCCTCACCCACAGACAAGAAGCAGGTGGGCATTGAAATTCACAGCGGACGCAACCGCATCGTGCGCCGCATCTTCGAACACCTCGGCTACCGCGTGGTGAAGCTCGACCGTGTGCTCTTTGCCGGACTCACCAAGAAGAACGTGAAGCGTGGCGATTGGCGTTTCCTCACCGAAGCCGAAGTGAACATGCTCCGCATGGGCGCATTTGAATAGACACACATTTTTTTAGGACACAGAAAATGAAACGTACAAAAGTAACAGATGCGCTCCTTCGCACCGATTTCGGTGCGGACATCCTTGTCAACGGATGGGTGCGCAGCAAGCGTGGCAGCAAGGGCATCTTCTTCATTGCCCTCAATGACGGCTCCACCATCAAGAACATACAGATTGTGGGCGACGAAGCAAATTTTGACGCCGACATGCTCAAGCAGATTACCACCGGCGCCTGCCTTGCCGTAACGGGCAAGTTGGTGGAGAGTCCCGCTGCCGGACAGGCAAGCGAGATTCAAGCCACTCAGATTGAAGTGTTGGGCACCTGCGGCGCCGACTATCCCATGCAGAAGAAGGGACAGACCTTCGAGTATATGCGCCAACATGCCCACATGCGTCTGCGCACCAACACCTTCGGTGCCGTAATGCGCATCCGCCACAACATGGCGATGGCTATCCATACCTATTTCCACGAGCACGGCTACTTCTATTTCCACACCCCCCTCATCACCGCGAGCGACTGCGAGGGTGCGGGACAGATGTTCCAAGTGACCACCAAGAACCTCTATGACCTGAAGAAGGACGAAAGCGGAAGCATCATCTACTCGGACGACTTCTTCGGCAAGCAGGCAAGCCTCACCGTGAGCGGTCAGCTCGAGGGCGAGCTTGGCGCCACAGCCCTTGGAGCCATCTACACCTTCGGTCCCACCTTCCGTGCCGAGAACAGTAATACACCCCGCCACCTTGCGGAGTTTTGGATGGTAGAGCCCGAAGCCTGCTTCATCGACCTGAACGACCTCATGGACTTGGAGGAAGACTTCATCAAGTATTGCGTGCGTTGGGCGTTGGACCACTGCAAGGACGACCTCGAGTTCCTCAACAAGATGATTGACAAGGGACTCATTGAGCGCCTTGAGGGTGTGTTGAAGGAAACCTTCGTGCGCCTGTCTTACACCGAGGGCATCGAAATCCTTCAGAAGGCTATTGCCGAGGGCAAGAAGCAGTTTGAGTTCACCTGCAATTGGGGCGACGACCTTGCGTCAGAGCACGAGCGCTACCTTGTGGAGGAATACTTCCAAAAGCCCGTCATCATGACCCACTATCCCAAGAAGATTAAGGCTTTCTATATGAAGATTGACGAAGAGAAGCCCGTCTTCAACGGAGAGGAGATGGAAGAGACCGTACAGGGCACCGACGTGCTGTTCCCGCAGATTGGCGAAATCATTGGCGGAAGCGTGCGCGAGGAAAACTATGACAAGCTTGTCAACGAGATTGAGACCCGCGGCATCCCCATGAAGGACATGTGGTGGTATCTCGATACCCGTCGCTTCGGCTCTTGCCCCCACGGTGGTTTTGGTCTCGGATTCGAGCGCCTTATCCTCTTCATCACCGGTATGGCAAACATCCGCGACGTCATCCCCTTCCCCCGCACACCAAAGAATGCAGAGTTCTAAGAGTGGGCACTGAGCAATGAATAAAGTTGCATTGCAAAATGCAAAATGCAAAAAAAATGATAGTAGAGACGCCACGATGTGACGTCTCTATCTTCTTCTAAGCCAACCATTAAACACATTATACAAACAATGAAAAGCCTCCCCTTCCTCCTGTTGCTCCTGCCGCTTTGCCTTGCCGCCAAGCCGAAGGAGAAGAAGTTTCTCGAGATAAAGAACCGTCAGATTGAGGTTGTGCAGGACCTCACGCGCGGCGGAGCCATAGCCTACATTAGCAAACGTGGCGCGTATCGCAACCTTGTGAACATACGAGACGAGGGGCGCTACATTCAGCAGAGCTACTATGCCGGCAACACCGTAGACCGCCGTGCCGAGGGACAAAGCCCCTTTTGGAGCCCGTGGGCATGGAACCCCATTCAGGTGGGCGATGCCGCTCGCAACCGTGCGCAGATATTGGAGGCTCGCCAAACACGCCGCACCACCTACGTCAAGTGTGTGCCCATGCTGTGGGACATGGACAACTGCCCCGCCGAGGCGGAGATGGAACAGTGGACCACTCTACAAGGAAACACGCTGCACGTGCGCTGCCGCCTGACGTGCCACCGCACTGACACCGTCTACGGCGACGCCTCGGAGAACAGTCAGGAGATACCTGCCGTCTACCCCATTTCAGCCCTCAACCACCTCTATTACTATCAGGGCGATGCGCCCTTCACGGGCGGACGGGCGGACAGTGTGGAGGTGGAGGAACTGCGCTTTACCGAGCCAAAGCACTTTTGGGGGCACTACCCCTCCGTGCCCGAAAAATGGATGGCCTTCGTGGACGACAACGGTTGGGGAATGGGTGTGTACAGCCCAAGCGCCACCGCCTTCTTGGCAGGGCGCTACCTGCCCAATCGAGACGGTGAAGCACTCTCTGACCCCACTTCCTACATCGCCCCGCTGCGGCAGCAGCGGATGACGCGCAACAGCGTGGTGGAGTACGAATATTACATCATCCTCGGCACCGTGCAGGAGATTCAGGCAGAAGTGTACCGGTTGCGACAATGGACAATAGACAACAGACAACAGACAACGGACGATAGACGATAGACGATAGACGATAGACGATAGACGATAGACGATAGACGATAGACGATAGACGATAGACGATAGACGATAGACGATAGACGATAGACAAATTTAAAAAAGGCACCCCCGAAAGGAGATGCCTTTTTTTCGTCCAAGTCAAAGCTTGTAGAAGACGTTTCCATCTTTGCGGCAGCGACCTTCGGCCACCCACCGTGTCAGAATGTAGCTGCACTCTTTTGTCGTATCGTAACCCAACTTCAGACGCGCCTGCTGCAAGTCCTTCTTTGTGAAGTTCTCGGGCAGAGAGTCAAGGATGCGGGTGTTCCTGCTCTTCTTAATGTTACGCGCGCACTTGCGCTCAAGACGGCAGTTTTCCTCGTGAGATTTTTGCAGTTCCGAGCCGCAGTATGCCATCTGAGAGAGGTAGGCATGATTGGCAACCCAAAGGGCGAAGTCCACCACCGCCTGCGATTCTTTTCCCTCGAGACAACGGGCTATCATTGCCGCACGGAACCCGATGAGCGCCGAACGCTTGCGCAGTGCGTCTATGGCTTCGTTGCCGCTTTGGCGATAATCCTCAATCCTTTCTTCGTCCCACTTGTCGAGTGCGGCATTTGTCCTTGGCAATTTGACTTCAAATGGCTCGGTGCATGCAGGATAACTGCCCATCTCAAAGAGCTGCTCACCTATCTCCCTTATCTGTGCAAGGCGCTTGTCATTCGTGTTACGTCTTTGCAGCGGCATACCGCTCGTGTCCGGCATGTCAACGAAGAGGCACCTCGACGCAAGTCCGTTCTCCACCTCTGCGGGTGGAATCATCTTCTGTATGCCACTCTCTGTGCCGGCATAGAGCACATTCAGTTGCAGTTCAATGTTGCCGCTGAAGCTTGATGGTGACACATATGCCTGCCCCCATCTTCCATTGCCGTCGAAACCTTTCAGCAGGGCGTCCACGTCCATGTTCCAACGCTGTCCCTTCTGTCTAATCAGCGTGGCTACGTCGTCACAGACGAGACAGAGGTTTTGTCCATGATTCTGTGAGGCACGTTTGACAAGTTCCGTGTTGCTGACTTTGGCGGGCAGTGTGCGATAGGAAAACTCCCTGCGACCCTGCGCCTCCTTGCGGCTCTTGGTGTGCTTCTCCTCATAGTTGTACTGTTGCTCCTCGTGGGCCGTCTGTTCGTCAGATTTGATGAGGGGTGCGCCAAGCGCCTCGAACAACTTGTTGATGAAGCTCTTTCCCGAGGCAAACTTGCCCTTCAGCGCCATAAAGAAGAGGGGTTTCTGAAGCTCGCCGTCGCGATACTTGGCGCGGCAGAAGGTGAGTAGCGTGCCGGCGATGGTAAGGAATGCAAATATCGCACAGACACCATAGACGCCGAAGTAGCTCATGATGAGCGCCATCCCCTTAGGCAGGATTTCGGGCATGGGGTTCAGCTCCTCTATGGTTGCTTCCTCGCCTTTCTTGAGCTCTTGGATAACAGACTGAACCATGGGCGGCACCTCCGTGCCTTGGTTCTTCAAGGCCGAACAGATGGTGGCGCGGCGTTCCTCCTCGTTGAGTCCCCACTTGGGCAGCAGGGCAAGCAGATGGCCCGCGTTGAAATCGAGCAGGTACATCATCTCCGCTGCAAGCTTGTACAAGGTGTTGTTTCGGCTACCCTTCCGTGGCTCGCCGTAGACTTTCATCCGTTCAAGCAGGCGGTCTATGATGTCGTTCCACTCCAAACCCTCGTACTGTTCGGGCATTGAGTTGTGAGCCGTGAGCTTTGAGTTGTGAGCCGGCTCATCACTCACCGCTCGTTGCTCGTTGCTCATCGTGGCGGCTGCTGAAACCTCGTTCAGCAGCACAGCCTTAGCAATTTTCTTAGCCATAGATGTTTTCAGTTTTTTGGCTTTGGTTATTATTGTCCTCTTCGTCAAAGAGGGTTTCCCAATCGATGTAGAAGAAGTCTTCTTCCACACTCAGGAAAAACAGTCTTGCCCAATCCTTGCACACGGCATCGTAGCCACATCCAATCTCGCCTGCCAACCAAGCTTGGTTGTCGGCGATGGTGGCGAATTGGGGTTGGCACAACGCCACCACCCTCAGTCCATCGGCGCTTGGGGTCTGATGCACACAGACGATGTCAAGTTCATCAATCCTCGCCTTGAATGATTCGAAGAGTTGTAGAGGGGTTTGGATGCCGGGCAAATTCATGGCCTTGATGTGGTCAATGTCAAGGGCAAACAAACCGTTGGGGATGGCGTCGGCATCCTTGCGGACACCGTTCTTGAAGCCGGCGCACTGCCAACTTACGGCAGGCAGATACTTCTTGCTTTGCTCGTCTCCGCTGCGAAAGCGGTTAAGCAGTGTGCGAGTGGAATGGGATTGGATGGAGCTTAAGAACAGCTCCTTGGTCAATTGTAACGCCTCTCTTGACATGGCGTTTTTGAAAATTAAAAATTCCATAGGTTTTTTTTTATGGAATTATTGTTAAGCTCAGCGCGTTCGCGCATATTGCCCCCCGACTGCTGTCGGAGTGGTTGAGGTGTGTAACCTCTTCCTGTATGCCTCTATTACTAAAATAGTGCCACGAAGGCAATTGTAAACCAAAATCGGCCATATTGGCAGATTAAAAGCCAATATGTCTGAATGTGTGCCAAAAAGCGATGAGGGATGAGTGGTGAATTTGCGAGTAGTGAGATTTGAGCCGTGGTCTTGGTTACTACTCCCCTCCATAGAGGGAGGGGCCGGGGGAGGGTCTTTCCCTTTTGCATTTTGGCTACCCCGAAATGCTGCGTCGTTCGGCATAACACATAAGCAAGCTTAGTGTTCTGTTCTCACTCCTTTGCATTTTGCAATTTGCAAAGGGAAGAAGGGGCAGTGCAAGGAGTGGAAGGCTGAGAGCAGCCTATAATATATATAATAATGTATAATATATATTTTAATATAATATATAAATATTTGTATATCTATATATTTATTTTATTCTTTGCCTTTTCCCCATCGCTCCACCCCACTCTCTGTTTCCATATTTGCAAAGTGCAAAATGCAAAAGGAGTGAGAGCAGAGCATCAAGCCCCGCTTGAATGCTATGCCGAACGACGCTGCATTTCGGCGACAGCCAAATTGCAAAAATGAAAAAAATATTCCCTCGGGAGGGATTTTTTCCTCCCTCGCGACTATTTATAAATAGAGCCCCCTGAAGAGGGGACTTTGAAAAATAATATTCATTTTTTAAACTTTTACAACTATGTTGAAACTTAAAGCAATTGAAAGGAACATTTCCTTTGAAAAAGGCAAAGAGAAGTGGGCATACGTGCTCCAACCCGAACTGTACTCCCGACTGAGCGAAGCCAAAACCATCCAAGAGGCGGCGCTGCGCAGCGGCATTAGCAAGGGAACCATCAGCGCGGCCTATGCCGCCATTGCCGAAACCATTGCCGCGTGGGCAACGGAAGGCCACAGTGTGGCAATACCGGGGCTTGGCTCGTGCCGCTTCGGTGTGCGCAGTCAAAGCGTCAGCGATGTCAACGAAGTCAGCGGCAATATGATTACGAGCCGCAGGGTGGTGTTCATCCCCTCTACCGAGTTGAAGGACGAACTCGCACGCACCGCCATCTCCATCACTTGCATAGACCGCAACGGAAATGTGGTGAAGCAGACGGGCGCGGCTGATGGCGGAAATGTGGAAGAGGAAGAGCCTGAGAATCCCACTCCCGACCCCACTCCAAGCAATCCTGACACCGGCGGTGAGGATGACGACGATGAAGGCGGATTGGCAGGCTGATGGTTGCGAGCCATGAGCAGTGAGAAGTGAGCATGAAAAAAACAGGGAGCCTTTAAAAAAGGGTTCCCTGTTCTTCTTATAAATCTTTAAATCGTCGCCTCCTCTTCCGTCTCGGATACCGGGAGGTTAACATGAAAACTATGCAAATATAGTGTTTTTTACCCACACCTCCAAAAAAACTTTGCGTTTTGCACTTTGCGAATGTTTTTTTCCGTATCTTTGCCCAAAAGCGAAGGAAAAGATGAAGGAAGAACATGACAACAAGTCTCCCCACAGAGGGGGAGATATAGAGGGGGGCTGCACAATGAGCCGCCGCCATTTCCTGTGTGCGGCATCCACCGCCCTTGGCGCAGCCGCGCTGATGGGATGCGGACAAACGAAGGAGAAGACCCTCCCCCCTGCCCCTCCCTCTAAGGAGGGGAGTGAAGAGCCTACTCACAACTCACCACTCAAAACTCATGGCTCAATGACTCTCCGCACGATACCCACAACGGGTGACAAGGTGAGCCTCCTTGGCTATGGCTGTCTGCGGTGGTTTGCCGTTACGGACAAGAACGGAAAGATTGACCAAGAGGGAGTGAACCGCTTGGTGGACCACGCCATTGCGCACGGAGTGAACTACTTCGACACAGCACCGGCATACTGCAACGGCGAGTGTGAGCGTGTAACGGGCATCGCCCTCAACCGCCACCCGCGAGACAAGTGGTTCATTGCCGCCAAGATAAGCAACCTGAGCCGCGAACAATGGACGCGCGAGGCTACCATGCAGATGTACGAAAACTCGTTCAAAGAGTTGATGGTGGATTACATAGACTTCATGTTGCTCCACGGCATAGGCATGGGCGGCATGGAGGAGCTTGAGGGCAGGTTCCTGAACAACGGCATGCTTGACCACCTCATAGAGGAGCGCAAGCGCGGACGCATACGAAACCTTGGTTTCTCGTTCCACGGCGACGTGAAAATCTTCGACCTCCTGCTGAAGTTCCACGACGAGGGCCGCTACACATGGGACTTCGCGCAGATTCAACTCAACTATGTGGATTGGCGCCACGCGCAGGAGGAGCACAGCCGCAACGTGAACGCGGAATATCTCTACAACGAGTTGGCCAAGCGCAACATCCCCTCCGTCATCATGGAACCGCTGCTTGGCGGACGTTTGGCCAACGTGCACGCGCACATTGCCGAAGAGCTGAAGGCTCGCCGTCCCGACAAGAGCATCGCCTCGTGGGCGTTCCGTTTCGCAGGCACACATCCACACGTGTTCAGCGTGCTCAGCGGCATGCCCGTGATGGAACATTTGGTGGAGAACATAGAGACGTTCTCGCCCCTTGAACCCCTGTCTCAGGAAGACATGGATTTCCTTGAGGGCACGGCGCAGAAGTTTGTGCGCTACCCCCTAATCCCCTGCAACGACTGCAAGTATTGCATGCCCTGTCCCTATGGGGTGGACATTCCCGGGGTGCTCTCGCACTTCAACCGCATGGTGAACACGGACAGCATTCCCCTTGACCCGTCCGAACCCGACTTTGGAAAGAAGAAGCGCGCCTTCCTTGTGGGCTACGACCGCGCCGTGGAACGTCTCAGGCAGGCCAACCACTGCATCAACTGCTGCGAGTGCCTGAGCAAGTGCCCGCAAAAGATTAACATCCCGCGCCAATTGCAGCGCATAGACCGCTTTGTGGAAGACCTGAAACAGGGGCGCGAGTTTGACACAAAGACCAATTACCTGTGGTCGAGATAAGAGGAGCGGTGAGCTTTGAGTTGCGAGTAGTGAGTTGTGAGTTCTCTCATCGCTCATTGCTCATCACTCATAGCTCAAAGGCGTCTGCAAAACGCAGAACGCCCCCACACTACCGGTTCCCTTCTTTCAGACGGATTTAGATTGTACGCACTTAAAAACCGGAGGCTTAAAAGCCCCCGGCTATTTATATTCCCGTCTTTTCAGACGGCACGCTGTGAGTTGCGAGCAGTGAGTAGTGAGTTATGAGTCCTCTCACCACTCACCGGCTCAAAAGCGTCTGCAAAGACGCGAAGCCCGAAGGGCGAATAGCCGCGGGTTTTCAAACCCGCGGAAATCAGAACGAAGCGACTAATGGCGTCTGTAAAGACGCGGAACGGCAACCCCTCATCACTGTGAGTTGTGAGTTGCGACTTTTGAGCCGCGGTCATGGTTACTACTCCCCTCCATAGAGGGAGGGGCAGGGGGGAGGGTCTTTTCTCACCGGCTCACCGCCTTTAAATAAAACTCTACAATGGGAGTGGGGTCGGGAAGGCTGTGCGGATGGTGGCCACATTCGGGTTTGTGGATAACTTCCATGGTGCCGCCATACTGCTTCAAGCGCTGTTCAAAAATGGCGGTGTTCTCAGCCACGGGCACACCCGTATCCTTGTCGCCCACAATGTGGAGGATGGGTATGCGGCTCTTCGCCATCGCGCGGGCATGGTCAATGGGGTTCATCGTCCAACGGCGGATATCCTCCTCTGTGGTGAAACCGTAAGCCTTCATCATATACTGCACGTTGCGGCTTCCGTAACCGTCGCATTTCAAGGGCCACGACTTCAAGTCCATCACGGGTGCGTCGGCATAGATGGCCGCCACCTTGTCTGTGTTGCGCACAGTCCAATTGTAGACAATCAGTCCGCCACGGCTCATGCCCTCGAGACAAGCCTTCTTGGCAAGTCCCTGACGACGCGCAAACGTATAGAAGCGGTCCCATCGGCTGATGGCTTTTTCCGAGCCAAAGAGGTCACCCACCTCGCAATAACAGACGTGGAATCCGCGTTCAAGCATCGCCCTGTCCGTCTGTGGCTCATGACCCCAAAAACGCGCGCGCCACACCCACGGGTTGCCCTTGGCTGCCTTGCGGGGTTTCACAATATAGTACTTCACGCCGCCATCGTCATACTCTGTGCCTTCGAAGCCGTAGAAGTCGAAGAAGCCCGCCACTCTTGGGGCTTGGCTTTGCTCCTCGCAACGGAAGGTATAGGTTCTTCCCGCCACAGTCTCAATGTCATAGAGATAGGTCTTGGGGGCGGCTTTCACCTGCAACTTGGCATCCTTGGACACCACAGGCTTGGGCACATCCGCCACGGCAAAGAAGGGGTTCGGATTGCGTCCCACCGCCACGGTCAAGCCCGCAAGCGGCGTTTCGGTGCGCAGACGGAGGTTGCCGCCAAGGGTGCTTCGAATGCGTATTTCCTCAAGTTCTCCATCCTCCCAACTCATCTTCTCAATGACGAATCCTCCGCGGGCACAGAGTCCGTCCACCTCTCCGTCGTCCCACCGTTTGGGCAGGGCGGGCAGCAGGTGCACCGCACCGTCGTGGCTCTGCATCAGCATCTCGGCAATGCCCGCCGTGCAACCAAAGTTGCCGTCAATTTGGAAAGGCGGATGCGCGTCGAAGAGGTTGGGGTAGGTGCCGCCACTGCCATTGCGCGAGGGTCTGAGCTGTTCGGTGATAAGTTTATAGGCACGGTCGCCGTCGAGCAGTCGCGCCCACAGGCACACCTTCCAACCCATGCTCCATCCCGTGGCAGGGTCGCCACGATAGTTCAAGGAGTTGCGCACACCCTCGAAAATCTCAGGCGTGGTGAAGGGTGAAACAAGACTACCGGGGAAAAGCCCCCACAGATGAGAGACGTGGCGGTGATGGTCGTCCGTGCGATCCCAATCCTCCTTCCATTCCTGTAGCTGTCCGTGGCGTCCAATCTGCATGGGCGCCATCTTGGAGCGTGCTTCAGCCACCTCGCGGACAAAGTCCTTGTCAAGGGCGAGCACATCGGCAGCCTGCATCACGTTGGTGAAGAGTTCATAAACCATTTGGTTGTCCATGGTAATGCCGTCAGCCACATACAGTCCTTGATAGGCGTTCTCGGGACTTGTGCCCACGGGCACCACAAGCCATCCGTGCTTGGGTTCGGGCACCATGATGTCGAGGAAGAACTCGGCAGCGCCCTTCAAAACGGGATAGACACGGGAGAGATAGCCGGCATCGCCGGTATAGAGATAGTGCCACCACAGGTGTTGGCAGAACCATGCGCCACCCGTAGGCCACATGCCCCAAGGTCCGTCCACAGGAGCGGTGGCACGCCAAATGTCGGTGTTGTGGTGCAGGCACCAACCGCGGGCGCCATACATCGCACGGGCGGTCTCGCCACCGGTCTGCGCCACCTCGCATGCCATGCGGATGAAGGGCTCGTGCAGTTCGCTCAAATGGGTCACCTCGGCGGGCCAATAGTTCATCTCGGCATTGATGTTGGTGGTGTACTTGCTGCCCCAAGGAGGCGTTATGTGTTCGTTCCAAATGCCCTGAAGATTGGCAGCCTGCCCCCCGGGCTGAGAACAGGAGATGAGCAGATAGCGTCCGAATTGGAAGTAGAGTTCCACAAGCTGTGGGTCGTCACCGGTGGCAAACTGCTCCACGCGCTTGTCTGTGGTAAGATTCATGGCGGGTGTGGTGCCCAAATCGAGACTCACACGGTTGAAGTAGTGCTGATACTTCTCAGAATGTGCCTTCAGAAGCTTGGCGTATTTCCTGCCTTGGGCGGAATCGAGGGCGGCAAAGGCACGCTTGTCGGCATCGCCGCCGATGTCCTTGTAGTTGACAAAATTGGTGCCAATGGAGACAAAGAGCGTAACGGCAGAGGCTCCGCTCACACGCAGCCCGTCGTTGCCTGCCACCACCTCTCCACCGTCCGTCTCGGCACGGAGCACAGTGGTGAACTTTAGCTTGCCACCGGGCAGGTTGTCCTTTCCGTCCGAAGCGCCGCGCATCACAAGCGCCCCGTTCTCGGCAGCGACCTGAGCCTTCAGGGGCGAGGACAGGTTAGCTGTAAAAGCAAGCGCGCCCTTCTTGGAAGCGGTGAGGCGAACCACCACCACATCGTCGGCAAAACTTGCAAAGACCTCGCGCTTATAGGTTACACCGTCCACGTCATATTGTGTGGTGGTGACGGCATCGGCAATGTTCAGCTCGCGGCGGTAATCCGTAAAGCGCTCATGACCGGGGAAGGTCAGGTTCAGGTCGCCCACGGGCTGATAGCTCATACATTGGTTGGTGTTGCTGATGACCCGCGCACCGGTCATGTCCTGCGCCTCGCGATACTTGCCGGCGAAAATCAGTTCCCTAATTTTGGGCATAGCCTCAAGCGCGTCGGGGCGGGCATTGCTGTTGGGATGACCCGTCCACACGGTTTCTTCGTTCAATTGGATACGCTCAGCACCCGGGTTGCCAAACACCATGGCGCCCAAACGTCCGTTACCCACCGGCAGGGCTTCCACCCACTGCTGCGCCGGCTTGTCATACCACAACTTCAGACGCTCAGCGTCCGTCTTGCCAAACACCACCATAGCGACGGCAAGGAATAAGCTAAAAATTATGTTTCGTTTCATTGCATTTTGCATTTTGCATCAATCATTCTACTGCAAGGGCAGCAAAGCCCATACGCTTATCGCCCTCCTCAACCATACGCACTGCACGGAGCGACACGTAGCGGGCAATGACGGGAGAGAAGTAGACCGACTGCAAGATGGGATTGTTGCGGATGTTGCTGAACTCGCCTTCCTTCACCGTTGTGAGGGCGGCAGGGTCGGTGCCCACGGCAATCTCGTAGTGAGAAATCAGTCCCTGCGCAGGTTCGCCTTGGTCGGGCAGATAATGCAGGGCGCGGATGGTCTTCTCGCCACCGAGGTCGAGGACAACACGGTCGCCGTCCATGAAACAGGTGGTGGCAGCATCCTTGTCCGTTGCCTTCAACGCCTCTTCCTCGCTTACGTCCATGAGAGTGAAGGCATGGCTGCGGAGGTCTTCCACACGGCTGCTGAACGTCACGTCTGCCGTCTCTCCCGCATAGTATGCCTCAATGTTGTTGATGGTGGGGCAGGCACGCGAGTCATTGATGCTTACGCGCAGCTTGGCGGTCTCCACGGTCTCGAAGCGCAACAGACGCTTGTAGCCGATGGTGGTGGTTTCCTCGTTCAGCTTGACGGGCAGCCAAGCGCCGTCCTTGTCATATTCCACGGTGAAGGACTTCACACGTTGCCCCAAGGGGATGTACTCCTGCAACATCATGCGGTTCACCTTTGTGGCTTGAGGCAGGGCAAACTCAATGGTAGCGGTCAGCACGCTGTCGTGGGCAGCCCAATAGGTGTCGTACTTGCCGTCGGTGATTGCCTTGGCACGGAATCGTCCGCCACGCTCGTCGCTGACGGTGGGGACAATCTTCTTCAACAAGTTGTCCGCCAACTGCTTATCGATGTTCTTGCGGAAGTTGACGGCATTGGCACTGTCAATGGGATGTACAAGTCCGTTGCGGTCCACGGGAAAGTTGAGCAGCAGGGTGGCATTGTGACCCACGGAACGGTAGTAGAGATCGGTGAGTTGCTCCACGGTCTTCACATGTCCGTCCTGTTCGGGATGGTAGAACCAACCCGGGCGAATGCTGACGTCACATTCGGCAGGCACCCATTGGTTGCCATCGGCATGACCGTATTGGAGGATATAGTGCTTGCTGTATCCGGGGAAGACCTCTCCGGCACGGAGGAACGACCAATTGGTGGCACCGGCAAAACCGCGTTCGTTGCCCACCCAACGGCAGCCGGGACCGCCATCGGAGAAGATGATTGCCTGTGGCTGCAATTCGTCCAACATCTCGTAAATCTTGGGATAGTTATAATAGTGCTTGCGGTCAATGGTGCGGCTGTCCTTGGCTCCGCCATACCACCCGTCGCCACCG
The DNA here is from genome assembly GCA_045636405.1 of Alloprevotella sp. Classification (GTDB taxonomy): domain Bacteria; phylum Bacteroidota; class Bacteroidia; order Bacteroidales; family Bacteroidaceae; genus Alloprevotella. The sequence goes on along the minus strand of JAZTXL010000021.1, from coordinate 6,404 downwards.
TTGGCTCCGTCGAACCAAACCTCAAAGACCTCGCCATAGTTGGTCATCAGTTCGTGCAGCTGTGCGTGGAAATAGTCCACATAGGCAGGCGTGGCATATTCGGCGTGGTTGCGGTCCCATGGACTCAGGTAAACGGCGAACTTGATGCCATACTTCTTACAGGCTGCCGCCAATTCGCCCACCACATCGCCCTTGCCGTCCTTGTAGGGCGAGTTGCGGATGCAGTATTCCGTAAGTTGTGTGGGCCACAGGCAGAATCCGTCATGATGCTTGGCGGTAAAGATTACGCCCTTCATGCCTGCCGCCACAAAGGTCTGCACCCACTGCTCGCAGTCCAACTTGGCGGGGTTGAACGTGGAAGGGTCGGTGTCGCCATAACCCCACTCGCGGTCGTTGAAGGTGTTCAGTCCGAAATGCACAAAGGCATAGGTCTCCATCTTCTGCCACTCCACTTGTTTCGGTTCGGGAATGGGAAGAACGGCTTCGGGAGCCTTTACCGCAGGCTCGCATGCCGCAAGCAGCGCTGTGGCCGCGGCAAGGAATAGATGTCTTTTCTTCATAAAATGCATATATTTTTCTGTGTTATGTTTTTGTTCTGATGCGGATATGCACTGTCATTCCACCACATACCATGTGTAACCGCCCGCAGGGATGGTGACGGTGAGACGAACGCTGTGGTCAGCATCCAAACGGTAACTCTTGGAGCGTCCCTCCTGTTCCCTGATGCGCACCTTGCCCTGCAAGCCGGTATAGTAGAGCGGCAGGGTGACGTGGCGCACCATTTCCTTGTCAGTGGGGTTATAGAACATGGCAAGCGCCTTCTGCTTCAGCGTGGGATTGACGTGCATAATGCCGTCCCAATCGCGGGCGTCGGGCTTGCGCAGGTGGATGATGTCGCTGTTGAGGATGTCGCGATACCGCTTGTACCACGAGATGATTTCCACCACTGCCGCCTTGGTCTCTTCCGTGTCATAGAGCCGCGGACCGCGGTAGCAGGCTTGTACGCCGGCACCATAGTTTTGGAACATCAGCGTCTTGTATTCATAGAGGTGTTCGGAGAGAGGTTCAAGCGTGGCCGCCGCACCGCCTCCGTGATACTGCACCAAGGGTACAAAACTCCACAACGAGGAGGGCAGGCGCTCCCAAGTGCAGTCGTAGTTGAGCTGACGGGTGTGGATGAGCTGACGGTCTCGCGGAAGCGACCAATTCACCTCCCTGTAACCGATGCCCACCTTGGAGGTGCCGTTTAGGAAATAGTAGTCGGGCACATTCATGTAGATGCCCTGCTCGCGCATCCACTTATACAGCTCGGCAACCTTGTAGAACTGATTCCACTGCGAGTCTGCAAGCCCGCGATGATACGTGTGCTTGGTGGAGGCGCAAGGGTCTCCGGGATAAGAGCCGTCGTGCTCAAAGCACATCATGCCCGTCTGCTCGAAGAAGGTCTTTATCTTGTGGAAATAGTCGTATCCCCAATCGCTGCACAGGCAAGGCGAACTGCCGAACGTCATACCACCACGCTTGCCGGTCTTGGGATTGATGACATCTACCTCATCACTTATCCAACGGCTCGCCAAGAGGGAATAGCACCCCATCTCAATGCCCTTGGAACGGGCATAGTCAACAAACTCGCGGTATTTGGCTATGTTGGCTTCGGAAATGTCTTCGGCGTTCAGCCCCGAACCGAAGCTGAGGATTATCATCTCATATCCGCACTCGGCACATTGGTCCACGGCCCGGCGCACCACGGCGGGGTCGGTGGAAGTGAGGTGCAGGAAGATGGGATTCTCCGAGGTCCAAGGCGCAATGGCGAGTTGGAACCTGCGGGTGAAGAGTCCCTTCCGTTCGCGGTCATAACAGTCAAAGGGCATCTCGTAGACACAGAAAGAGCGGAACGTCTCCCCCGCCCCAATGCGTTGGTCGGGACCTAACGGAGGTGCCACCTCCATGATGCAAGGTGTCTTCATGGGGTAATTGCGCTGCGATGTATAGGCAGGGTCCACCACCCACTTCTCCGTCACGTCGGTCTCTTTCTCAGTAAAGCCTCCGCCGGCATGGAAGTCGCTTTCCACATGAATGTTGGGCAGCAGGAACTTGTCGGGATTGCCGCCCACGGGCGATTCAGGCTCGGCAAATGCCAAGCGTTCAAGTCTGAACGAAGTTACGTTGATGGGAAAGGCGGAGCGGTTCACAACCTCCATGCGTTTGCGGATGACCGGTATGCGGTCGTACACCGAGAAATACAGTTTCACCACCACATCGCTCATCGCCTTGCTGCCACGGAGCGTGAAGACCAACTCGCGTCCCGTAGCCGACTCCTTTTTCAGCGCCCAACGGCGGCGTGCCCATTTGATTTCCTCCTGTATAGGCTTCACTTCAAAATCCTCCACCAAGAACGACTCCGGAACGGTGGTTAGCCCGTCCAACCACTCTTCCTTGATATATCCCCGTTCGGGCTGACCGTTGAGTCCGCCTATGGCATATTCCTGTCCGTCAATGCAGATTGTTCCCTCTCCGCTCACGGCACGCAGCAAGCTCTCTCCCGTCATGCGGTTCACATAGTCCGTTGTGGCAAGGTTGGGGAAGATGCGGAACGTGCGGTACACCATGGCATTCGCCGCCACAATACTTTTCCCGTCCGCCGAAACGTAGATTCCCGCCTCTGACTTCTCGGGCGAGAGGAGCCAATCAAACGGTGTCTTGTCCGATGCCACACTCTTGAATACGGGCAGTTCCTTCATCTTACGCATGAGGTGGTCTGCCGTCTCTTCTGTCATCTCGGGACCTTGGTCAATCGCTCCTGCATCGGTGGTCCGGGGAGCCTTGGCTGTATATTCTATCTCGGGTGAAATCCACAACGCATGGTCTCCGCTCGCACCATCTTCTGTGGGCAGGGCATACATTTCCAATAGCGAAACACCTTTCAGGTCCACATCCACATGGACCGGACTTTCGCCACCTCTGACCACGCCGCTGTTGAAAAGTTCCTTGCCGTCTCCCTTCACCACAAAACATACCGATCCTCTCTCAATCTTTCCGTTTTTCCCCACCAAACCTGCAAACTGTTTTTCTTCACCGTTCCGTTTCCAAAGGATTTTGGTTCCGTCCACTAAAGGAGATACAGCCAAACTTCCATCTTCGGGATTCGTACCGCAATCGGCCACACCCACATCGGCTCTGAACCGCAAGGCATCCTTTTCAAGAAGAATCTTCAACACGCTCTTGGCGTGCGCACCAATGACATTTTTATACGCCATGCCGTTGATTCGAGGCACTTCCGCCGTAACCGTCTTGCCAACAAGCGCCACACCATATTCCTGTTTCATCTTGGTCAGGTCCAAGTCAGACACCTTGGCTTTCTGCTGTGCACACACCGTCAAAGCGGACATCAAGACAAATGCGAGGGAAAAACGTTTCATCTTTTTCTTTGATTCTAAGTATTTACTGACAAAGATACGAATAATTCGCATAAAAAAGGGCAGTAAATCAGCAAATAATGCATTACATCATCAAAAACTCATTCCATCTTTATTCATAAATCTTGATGTTTTCATATCTTTGTCAAAATATTCATCATTATTTAAAGTAAAAAACGCATGATTAAAATCAAACACATCCTGACATCTGTGGCATTGGCCACACTGTTAGCGTCCTGCAACCAAGAGGTTGAGAAGGACTATGTGGACTATGTGAACCCCTACATTGGGAACATCAGCCACCTGCTCGTGCCCACCTTCCCCACCGTGCAACTGCCCAACAGCATGCTGCGCGTGTATCCCGACAGGGGCGACTACACATCGGAGCGTGTGAACGGACTGCCCATCATCGTGACAAACCACCGCGAACGTTCCGCCTTCAACCTCACTCCCTATCAGGGCGAGGAACTCAGACCCGTGCGTTCTTACACCTACGACAACGAGAAGATTACCCCCTATTCTTTCGAGATTGAGTTGGACGACAACAACATGGCAGCCCAATACGCCCTGTCCCATCAGTCGGCCATCTACAACATTGAGTTCCGTCAGACCGACAAGCCCGTCTACGTCATGGTGAACACCCGCATCGGCGAAATGCACGCCGACGCCAAGAGCATCAGCGGATATCAGGACTTGGGCAACAACACCAAGATTTACCTCTACATCGAACCCGAACAGGCTCCCGTTCAGACCGGCATCTTGGAAAAGGGCAAGGTGGAGCAAGGCAAGAAGGACGCCCAAGGCAGAAACGCCTGCGCCGTTTGGCGCTTTGCCGATGGCACCAAGCAGGTGAACCTCCGCTACGGCATTTCGTTCATCAGCGCCGAACAGGCCAAGAACAACCTCTATCGCGAACAGACCGACTATAACGTGGCGGCTTTGGCAGCCAAAGGTCGTGACGTATGGAACAAGACGCTTGCACGCATCGACGTGAAGGGTGGAACGGAAGACGAGAAGACCGTACTCTACTCTTCCTACTACCGCACCTTCGAGCGCCCCATCTGCATGAGCGAGGACGGACGTTACTTCAGCGCCTTCGACGGCAAGGTACACGAGGACAACGGCACCCCCTTCTACACCGACGATTGGATTTGGGACACCTACCGCGCAGCCCATCCCCTGCGTCTGCTCATTGACCAAAAGATTGAGGAGGACATCATCGACTCTTACCTGCGCATGGCAGAACAGATGGGCAACATGTGGATGCCCACCTTCCCCGAGGTAAGCGGAGACAGCCGCCGCATGAACTCCAACCACGCCGTGGTAACCGTTGCCGACGCCTTGGCTAAGGGGCTGAAGGTAGACGTGGCAAAGGCATACGAAGCCTGCCGCAAGGGCATCGAGGAAAAGACCTTGGCGCCTTGGTCATCCGCTCCCGCCGGATGGATTGACCAATTCTACCGCGAGCACGGCTACATCCCCGCCCTTCAGGAAGGCGAGGAGGAAACCGATCCCAACGTAACACCATGGGAGAAGCGTCAGCCCATCGCCGTAACCTTGGGAACCGCATACGACCAATGGTGTCTCCATCTCTTGGCTTCCGCATTGGGCAAGAAAGAAGAAGCCGCCTACTATCTCAACTGTGCCCGCAACTATCGCAACGTATTCCGCCCCGAGACCGCCTTCTTCCATCCCAAGGACAAGGACGGCAATTGGATAGAGCCCTTCGACTACCGCTTCTCTGGCGGCATGGGCGCGCGCGACTTCTATGGCGAGAACAACGGTTGGGTCTATCGTTGGGACGTTCCGCACAACGTGGCAGACCTCGTTTCCCTCATGGGCGGCAAGGAAAAGTTCGTGAAGAACCTCGACCAAACCTTCACAGAACCCTTGGGCAACAGCAAGTTCGGATTCTATTCCCAACTTCCCGACCACACCGGAAACGTGGGTCAGTTCTCAATGGCAAACGAGCCCTCCCTGCACATCCCCTATTTGTATAACTATGCCGGAGCGCCTTGGAAAACCCAAAAGCGTATCCGTCAAATGCTGAAGACATGGTTCCGCAACGACCTCATGGGCATTCCCGGCGATGAAGACGGCGGCGGCATGACCTCGTTCGTCGTGTTCTCTTCCCTCGGATTCTATCCCGTAACCCCCGGTTCTCCCTCATACAACATCGGCAGCCCCCTCTTCGCCAATGCCAAGATAACCCTGAGCAACGGAAAGATTTTCGAGATTGATGCCGTAAATGCTTCTCCCGAGAACAAGTACATCCAATCCGCCACACTGAACGGAAAAGAGTGGAACAAGCCTTGGTTCAGCCATGACGACATCAAGAACGGTGCCAAGCTCGTTCTCGTCATGGGCGACAAGCCCAACAAGGCATGGGGTAGCGCAGACGATGCAGTGCCCCCATCAATCGACTAAAAAACAGATTTAATCAGAAACATTCAATCCGGGTTGTTCCAAGACAAAAGGGGCAACCCGGATTCTCATATTTGACGTGCTAAATAACGTGAGTTCGACAAATTCACGTTAAACTTCATGTTGGCCCAGAAAATCCGCTCAACGTTTGATGTCATTCGGACGCTGCACGCAGACGCCCCTACCCTCTCATTGCTCATCGCTCACTGCCCAAAAACCTGGTCTTCTATATAACAAAAGACGACACTACAGAGTTGATGGTAATCCTGACCATACCTCATTCAAAAAATATAAGATGTTTTCGATGAGCGAAGGCGAATAACTTGTTTCAGGATCTGTCCGCGGAGAAGGACAAGAAACGGCTCGCGGTGAGATGCTGAACTAAATTCAGCATGACATTTGGAGTCATTTGTTATTTCTACTCTCATTTTGGGGAAGCCAATTCAATACTTCTGTTCTTTTGTCATAAAACTCACAGCTCATCGCTCACGCGCTTTTAATGTAAAAACGGGCAGATAGATGAAGATGCCTATTACAGACATCAACAATCCGCCTATTGTACCG
>JAZTXL010000020.1:0-89774 GCA_045636405.1 Alloprevotella sp. | reverse complement strand
AACACAAACAATGGCATCGAAGCTTTGTTCTCTGATTTAAAGGGTAAATTAAGGGTTCATCGGGGAATAAGTAAGGGCAATCGAAAAAAGTTGCTAGATGAGTACATTCTGAGACATTATTAAAAGCCAAATCCCTTGACTAGGCCGGCTCAGTCAAGGGATTTTATCCTACTTTTTGTCCAATAAGAGTTTTTTAGAGTAAAACCATCCTACTTTTTGTCCACCCTGCCAAAAAATAACTTTTCTCATAATGAATTTTTTTAGTTCTTGCATAGGCTCTGATGCAATTTATTTTTAATATTCCAGATTTTGAAATACATAAAAAGAAAGTGTGAGCCTATCAGTTCTATCACTTATAGATGGGCTCTGGACTGCCTTGACGAAAGATGATAGAAGAAGCTCACACCTTTGGCTGTCCATACAATAGATACTTTCAACCAAAGGAGAGCGTCTCAACCATATTCCAATCGTCAACGAATTGTCCAGATTCATCTATTCGGAATAGAGCTAAACGCTTCCTTAGTATGTATTACTGCTTTCGCAGTGTTGCAAATTTAATATAAAAAAACAATAACCTATATTTTTCTGCTATATTTTTCTAACATAAAATGGTTCTACTTTCTAAAACAAGCCGCACACCCAGGCCCATGCGTCGCCTACGAGTTTGGCCAGTTCAATGATGAGCAGCACGAGGGCAACTATCAGCAGGCAGAGGACCACTATCATCAGGCCCAGCATAAAGACCTTGCGGTTTACCTGCTTCACCGTTTCTCTGTCGCCCGCTATGAAGCCTTCTATGAGGCGTGCGTTCTTTGTGTAGGCCTTGCTGACGCAGTCCAGGACAGTGCCCACGAAGAAGGGAAGAAGACCTACGAGCACGTCGAGCAACACGTTGCAGAGCATGGCCAACGTTAGGGGAAGGCTGCGCACCTTGACGGCGCTCACATAAAGGAAGGGGGCTATCAAGAGAGCCGTTACCACGTCGCCATAGCCGGGAAGGAGAAAGCCGACGATGGGGTCTAACCAGTAGCGGTCCATCACGCGGGCCGTGGCTTGCATGAGACGATAGGACGTAGAGCGTTCTATCTCTGCTCTGCGCTCTGCGCTGACCGGGGCTTTAGAGGCTTGCTGACGGGTTTTACTAAAGGGGATCATTGGGATGTCTATATAAAAATATACAATGGCGCCTTGTTAGGACTTACGTTCCAACTCTTGCAGGCTCTCCATCTTCTTTGTTTCCAAGAACTCGTAGACACCGCAGAGGTGTTCGCGCACACGGCCATGACCGAACTCATAGACCTTGGTGGCCAGGCCGTCGAGGAAGTCGCGGTCGTGACTCACGCAGATGAGTGTGCCGTCGAAGTCCTGAAGGGCTTGTTTGAGGATGTCCTTAGTTTTGAGGTCGAGGTGGTTGGTGGGCTCATCGAGGATGAGGAGATTGACGGGCTCGAGCAAGAGTTTCATCAAGGCCAAGCGGGTGCGCTCGCCGCCGGAGAGCACTTTCACCTTCTTGGTGCTAGCTTCGCCGCCGAACATAAAGGCGCCGAGCAGGTCGCGTATCTTGTTGCGGATGTCGCCCTTTGCTACATCGTCGATGGTCTGGAAGACGGTGAGGTTTTCATCGAGCAGCGAGGCCTGGTTCTGCGCAAAATAGCCTATCTGCACATTGTGACCGAGCTGAAGATTGCCTTCGTGCTGTAGCTCGTTCATGATGCACTTGACGAGCGTAGACTTACCCTCGCCGTTGCGTCCTACGAAGGCCACCTTGTCGCCGCGTTCGATGGTGAGGCTCACTTTGGAGAAGATTTGCTTATCGCCAAAGGCCTTGCCCACTCCGTCCATCATGACGGGATACTGTCCGCTACGTGGTGAGGGCGGGAACTTAAGGCGCAAGGCTGAGGTGTCTTCCTCATCCACCTCTATGAGCTCCAGCTTCTCCAGCATCTTCACGCGGCTCTGCACCTGGAACGTCTTGGAGTAAGTGCCTTTGAAGCGCTCAATAAAGTCTTTCGTCTCCTGAATCATCTTCTGCTGCTCCTCCCATTGTTTCATTTGCTGGTCGCGACGCTCGGCACGCAACTGGAGATACTGGGAATAGTTCACCTTATAATCGTAGATGCGACCCATCGTTACTTCGATGGTGCGCGTGGTGATGTTGTCTACAAACTTACGGTCGTGGCTGATGACTACTACGGCCTTGCCGTTGCTGATGAGGAAATCTTCCAGCCATCCGATACTCTCGATGTCCAAGTGGTTGGTGGGCTCGTCGAGCAAGAGGACGTCGGGGTTGCGCAAGAGCATTTTTGCCAATTCAATACGCATGCGCCATCCGCCGGAGAACTCGCTCGTCTGGCGATTGAAGTCTTTGCGCTCGAAGCCCAGACCGAGGAGTGTCTTCTCTACGTCTTCCTCGAAGTGGGTCATGTCGATGGCATAGAACTTTTCGCTCTTGGTGGCCACCTCTTCGATGAGAGCCATATACTCGTCGCTCTCGTAGTCGGTGCGCTCGGCAAGCTGCTTGTTGAGTTCCTCAATCTCTGCCTCCATGTTGTGCAGGTGGGCAAAGGCCTGCGATGCCTCTTCGAAAACGGTGCGGCCATCCTCGGTCATGAGGTGCTGAGGGAGATAGGCTATCACGGTGTCCTTTGGCGCTGACACCTGTCCGCGAGTGGCTTGACGCACGCCGGCGAGAATCTTCAGCAAGGTAGACTTACCGGCTCCGTTCTTACCCATCAAGGCGATGCGGTCCTTGTCGTTAATCACAAAAGAGATGTCACTGAAAAGTGTGGTGCCGCCAAACTCTACGGCCAATCCGTCAACTGAAACCATTTCCTTCTTAACTTATATTTTTTGTAACACAGCTTGTTACTCACGGTAACATGGGAAGTTACTCAGGGTAACATAGGAAGTTACTTAGGGTAACACGGCTTGTTACTTTCTGTAAAACAAATCCGAGTGGTTGTTTGAGCCGTTTACCGCTCATCCCAACCACTCGGTTAAACGTATATTAAATAGGTCTTATAATTAGAAACTATACTTTGTTCCGATCATCAGCTTGGCATCGGCCTCGGCAGGACGCCAGCCGTTTGCCATTATGGAGCTGGACATTACCTGAAGTGAGGGCTCGGCGAACACCTCGATCTGAGGAGTTACCTTCACACCGAGCTGAACACCGGCTTGAACACCTACGCCCCAAGTGCGTGAGTAGTCCTTGCCGCTACATGTGTTGGCTGAAAGACCGGCAAAGGCTGCCATCTGGAACTTCTTGGCATCGGTGCTTTCGCCTGTAGTCAAAGCCAAGAGATTTACCAAATAGTCTACGTGCAATGAGAGGAGGTTCTTGTTGGAGGTGTTGTCCAAACGAATCAAAGAGTTGGACAAGCCGGCGCGTACACCGGATACTCCGTTGAACCAACGACCGTAGTTGACATCGGCTGTGAAGGTGAAGCGTTTGCCGCCGTCAACAAAGGAGAAGTTCTGTGTGTTGAAACCTGTACCGATGGCAGCTGATACAAACTGCTTCTTCTCGGGTGCAGCAGCCTTGGTTAAGCTGGCAGAACCCTTGTCGCCTCCGAAGCGGTAGTTAATACCGGCGAGGGCAGCAGCCTGAACCTTCATATAGCGACTCATGTATTCTACAGGACGACGGAACTGATAGGTCAACATAGGCTCGGCGAACAACTCGATAGAGGGAGTTACGCGGAAAGCGAACTGAAGACCGGCATGTACGTCGGGGTTGATCTTGGTTTTACCGGGACGATAGTCTACACCGAAGTTCAAACCTCCGAACAGGCGGGTGGAGAACAAACGGTCTGCCTTGTAGCCGAAGCACAGGGCGTGCAAGTCGGTCATTACATCGGCTCCAATCATACCCTTAGCATAATCGCCATAGTTCTTCTCATTATTATTATTATAGAGTGCAGCTACATTTCCGCGCCAGCCTACAAAAGGAGTGAACCAATGGCCGAAGCTTACGCGTGCCATGAAGCCGTACATGTCAGGATACCTGCGCTCGTTGGCATTGGCAGTTGCGCCCATCGCCAAAGAGACGAACGAGTGAGAGTCGTCTACATCGTAAGTACCACGGTCGAGCATGATAGACTTAGGACTGTACGAGAAGTTGTACTTAGTACCTACCAAGAACTTCACATCGGCCTCGGCAGGACGCCAACCCTTGTCCATAATAGTGCTGGTCATCACTTGAACTGAAGGCTCTGCGAAAATCTCAAACTGAGGAGCTACGTTGACACCAAACTGCATACCAGCCTCTGCTCCCACGCCTACGGTGCGAGAATAGTCGGCACCGCCGCAGGTACTACCCGCCAAACCGGCGAAGGCTACCATCTGGAAGCGCTTGTTATCGGTGCGCTCGCCTGTGGTCAAAGCCAAGAGGTTCACCATATAGTCGGCATGCAAAGATGTCAAGTTCTTATTTGAGGTATTATCCAAACGGATGGTGGTGTTAGACAAACCAACACGAATACCGGAGATACCATTGAACCAAAGACCATAGTTTACATCAGCAGCAAAGGTCAGACGCTTGGCACCTTCTACGAAGGAGAAGTTCTGAGTGTTTAAACCGGTACCGATGGCGCCTGATACATATTGCTTGTGCTCTGGACGTTCCACCTTTGTAAAGGTTGCAGAGCCCTTATCACCTCCGAAGCGGTAGTTGATACCAGCGAGAGCTGCGGCCTGAAGTTTCATGTAGCGGCTCATGTATTCTACAGGGCGACGGAACTGATAGGTCAACATAGGCTCGGCGAACAACTCAATAGAGGGAGTTACGCGGAACGCAAACTGAAGACCGGCATGTACGTCGGGGTTGATCTTGGTTTGGCCGGGACGATAGTCTACACCGAAGTTCAAACCTCCGAACAAGCGAGTGGAGAACAAACGGTCTGCCTTATAGCCGAAGCAGAGGGCATGTAAGTCGGTTATCGCATCAGCACCTATCATGGCCTTAGCATAGTGGCCATAGTTCTTCTCATTATTATTATGAAGAGCAGCAATATTTCCGCGCCAGCCGACGAAAGGATTGAACCAGTGGCCGAAGCTGAAACGTGCCATGAAGCCATACATATCGGGGTGCTTACGCTCATTGGCATTGGCGGTTGCGCCCATCGCCAAAGAAACGAACGAGTGAGAATCATCAGCATCGTAAGTGCCACGATCGAGCATGATTGAAGTAGGACTGAACGAGAAGTTGTACTTGGTACCTACTAACAGTTTTACATCAGCCTCGGCAGGACGCCAACCTTTATCCATAATGCTGCTGGTCATCACTTGAACAGAAGGCTCGGCGAAGACCTCAAACTCGGGAGTGAGATTCACACCGAATTGCATACCAGCCTCTATGCCGCCACCAAAGGTACGAGAATAGTCGGCTCCACCGCAAGTGTTACCTGCCAAACCGGCGAAGGCTACCATCTGGAAGCGCTTGTCGTCAGTACGCTCGCCTGTGGTCAAAGCCAAGAGGTTCACCATATAGTCGGCATGCAAAGATGTCAAGTTCTTATTAGAGGTGTTGTTCAAACGGATGGTGGTGTTAGACAAACCAACACGAATACCGGAGATACCATTGAACCAAAGACCATAGTTTACATCAGCAGCAAAGGTCAGACGCTTCGCACCACTTACGAATGAGAAATTCTGAGTGTTGAAACCGGTACCGATGGCGCCTGATACATATTGCTTGTGCTGAGGACGTTCCACCTTGTTGAAAGTTGCAGAACCCTTCTCGCCTCCAAAGAGGTAGTTCATACCGAAGTAAACTGCAGGCTGGAACTTCATAAGGTTGCTCATAAACTCAACAGGGCGACGGAACTGATAAGCCAATTGCGGCTCAACATAGAGTTCAATCTCCTTATTCAAGCGGAAAGCGAACTGCAAGCCTGCATGCACATCGGGGATAAACTTATGAGTAGAAGGGCGATAGTCATAGCCTAAATTGAAACCGCCGACAACGTTTGTTGAGAAGAAACGATCGGGGTTATGTCCAAAGGCCATAGCTGTTACATTGGCCAAGAGGTCGGCACCCAACATAAACTTCGCATAGTGACGATAGTTGTCTGTGTCAGTATACAATGCTGAAATGTTACCTCGCCAAGCAGCAAAGGGCGAGAACCAGTGGCCGAAGCTGAAACGTCCGGCAAAGCCATACATGTCAGGGTAAGGCAACTCATTGGCATTGGATGTTACACCCAAAGCGCCAGACACAAAAGAGTGCTTAGCATCAACATCGTATGTGCCTCGGTCGAAGGTTTGCTCGGTTCTACCAAATGTATTCAACTGCACACCGGCCATAAGAGAAGCGATAAGGTCGTTGCCAAAGACAGGAGTAGTTCCGTCAACATAACTATCCTTGTACATTCTTATCTGAGGCTCTACATAGATGCTCCACATATCGTCGATATGGAAAAGACCTTTGACCGATGCATTCAATCCGATGAATCCACCACGTCCACTCAACTTATTATAGTTAGCACCTAAAGTTGTAATCAACTCTGCACGGCGATTGGGATCATAACCATGGAATGTATTGGTAGCGTTCCACATATAGTCCAAACCTATGCCGATAAATTCGCTTTTCTCTGAGCGGAAGTTGTCCAAGCGGATTCTTCCTGCTTCTGCCCACAAACGAGCTCCGGATGTAGCAGTGAGCCATTTACCCACACCAAATGAAGCCTTTGGGGTAAAGTTTTTCCACATATTGTCAAAGGTAGAAGAAGAAATTGGCATCAAAGCACCCATACCGGCCTCAAACTCCAACTTGTCCCACCACTTACGCATGTGGAAATTTTCTTTATTGCGAGCTCGCTGTTCGTAGGTATTCAATCCCTGGTGGATAGTAAAACCGGCCATCAAAGAAACTACTGCATCTAAATTGTTAGTTGCACCTATTCCTGAAACATAGTCCTTTCCATAGATATCAATACGCGGTTCCAAGAAGAAATCTGTACCATGCGCGATACGAACATTGGCTTGCACACCGGCGCCGAAGCCGGGAGTTACTTGGTGGCCGTTATCACCAGATGTAGCATTAAGGCTAAGTCCTGTAACAGCATTCAGCCAAAACTTTCGGTCGGGATTGTAGCCACCAAAAGCATTGTGTAAGTTCAACAAATAATCAGCACCAAAACTTACACCTTTATATTTTTTATACAAACGCGCGGCCTCATCTCGGCTCTTGCTAATCTGTGCAGTCAAACGAGCACCATGTTTGTAGGTAAACCATTTACCACCACTCAATGCAATGCGACCACCTAAGTTATTTGAGAATCCTCCGCCTCGTTTGGCAAGTCCCAAGCTGGGGCCACCTGAGAGAGACAAGAACATATCATTAAGGAATGAGCCATCATGCGCTGCAAAATAGTTCTCTCCCATAGGACGACGCACATCTGCAGAACGCATACGATAACCGAAACCGGCCATCACGCTACCCACAGGATAAAAACCGCGGTCATTGTTCCAATGAACCATATTGTTTCCATAGAGTCCTAAACGAGGTTCTACGTAAGCATATGTATAATCATTCAAGTGATATTGTGCACGTAAACCGAAGCGCAAACCAAATGCAAATTTTCTACCGTGGTCTTCTACAGGGACAAGTTGACTTTGTGTTTGTGTAAAGTTAAAATCCAAACCAGCAATACCATAGAATTCCCAAGGCTGGTGCTTTTCGTATTTACGAGACCCCAAAGCTGTGAAGTTCATCATGTAATCGACAGAAAAGCCTGCGGCACGAGCATCTATCTCAGAAAGCTTATACTCTCCAAAGTTAAGTCCCACACGCACACCATGCTCCGGTGTAATCCAATCACCGACAGTAATACTTCCCATAGAACCGGGAGTGTACATCTTCATGGGGGTGCTATGAGTAAAATAGGTATTGAAGCCTAAACCAAACTCTAAGAACGCATGGTCTCCTACTTTTTTATTCTCATAATGCTTAGTCACTGGGGGGCGTTGCAACAAATACAACCAATGATTGGTTGAATCTTTTGCAAAAGCACTTTGATTTGGGTACGGATAGATACGTCCTGAGGGGTCTCTACGGACTGAATCGCTCTTCACCTCTACAGAATCAGCATAAAGTTCTTCATCCTCGACTGCCAACTCTGCGTCTTGCGCATAAGTAGCAGGTACAAAAAGGAGAGATGCAAATAGCAACAAATACTTTATATATGTTATATTAAATATTCTCATTTAGCGTCCTCCCCATTCTTTTGTGTATCATTAGTCTCGTCAGCAGTTTTTGCGTCTTCATCATCTGTCTTATTTTCGGAAACAGAAGTATCTCCTGTACTTTCTGCTTCATCAGCTTTTTTAGGAGTAGCTTCGGTCTCTTCCTTATTGATTGGAGTTTCAGAAGACAATGGTTGTGTTTCGCCATCCTCTACTTTACTCTTTTTCTTCTTGCTCTTTTTAGTTGCCTTTGATTTCTTGGCTTTTTTAGAAACAGCATCGGACTTGTCGGCTAAAGTATCGACTACAGAAACCAAACTATCCTTTGCAGACAGAACTGTTTTTTCCACAACTGAAAGCAAGCTATCTGCAGGAACGGCCAGCGCAGTAGAATCTATCGCTTGTGTAATAGAGTCTGCAGGAAGAACATCTTTATTCTTATTTTTCTTAGCTCGCTTAGCGGCTTTCTTGGCAGCTTTCTCAGCTTCCTTTGCAGCCTTCGCTTCCTCTTTCAGTCGGAGTTCTTCAGCGGCCTTTTCTGCGGCTTCTTTCTCAGCCTTTATTCTGGCCTCTTCGGCCTCTTTATCAGCTTTTACTTTAGCTTTGTAGCCTTCGAATGTCAAGCTCAAGTCGATGTTCTCGATTTCTTTCATAAAGCGAGCCATTTCCCTACGTTCACGCTCTTCGATTTCCTCACGAGTCATAAACAAGGTTTCCCAATCTTCTTTGAACATGGGGAGCTGAGAGAGGTCGCCGTCATAGCGAGCTGCATTTTCCAAATCTGGGCGCATGCGGATGGCTTTATACAACACCTCTTCTGCCTTTTCAGTATCCTCCAATCTGCTATGGCATACAGCAGTAAGATAGAGAGCAACAGGGTCATTGGCATTCAATGAATCCTGACACAACTGCAAGGCTTCCTTGTTGTCGTTTGCACCATCACGCATCAGCAACATGATTACTCTATTGCGAGGTGAGGTCTTAGCAATCATCTCGAAGTTATCATCGCGCGCTTGCTTGTCGCCTGCCAATACCTTCACAAAGATTCTCAAGCGTTTGTTATTCTCGGTCTGAGGCATGGCTCTTCCTTGCAACACACTATCGGCGGCACTAAACTTAGAATGGTGCAACAAAGAAATAACATGGTTGTTAAAAACTTGCTCGGGCATCAATACACCTTCTTTGGTCACCTGGTTGGTAATCCAACGACGGCGTTGTACATATTTCTTCAACAATTCGCAATCCGGATTGTTGTTTTGTATCAGCATACACTGCATATCATTAGCAAAGAAATAGTTGTTGGGGTAGAGTTCTACCAACTCCTTCAACATCTCCATTTGCTTCACCGTATCCGGTTCATTCTTGTAAAGCTGCCATGCATAATATTCAGGCAATACTGAAATACCACTTTCATTATATTCCTTGCGCACATCTTCCATGGATTTCTTACCATAGATTACATATTGCAACTGATAACGTGTAGTACGGAAGCGGGGCAGATATTTTTCCTTTATCATATCGTAGCAGGCCAAGCCACGAATGCGCTGATACTGGCCATCGATGCTTGACACTTGAGAACATATATCTCTGATTTGTTCCACCTCTGCGGTCAAACCATCCTCAGCCATAGCATCTGCCACTTGTTCCCAAGTTGCCACTTCTGCCTTATCGTTCATACCCCAACGAATGCCGGCACCTTTCGCTCCAAGCTGTCCCTTAAAGTAATTTCTCAAAGAGGTTAAACGGGCTTCTGCCAAACGGACGTTATTTTGATAGCCACCTTCAGGAGAGGCACCACCTATAAAGGTAACACCCATCACACGAGAGTTCTTTTGTGAAAAGATAATATCAAGGGCCTTCTTCATCTTGGCCAACTCTATCTGATTCAGAGAGTCGGTCAAGTTTAGATTACTCTTACCATTCTCAAAGAAAATCTTCATCTCACCATCTTGCTTCTGCGGCTCATCATTTGGCTCCTTTGGCAAGTGTTTGGGATCAGTGATGGTTTGTGAGGCAAAATTATACTCCAACCAACGCCAAGGGCGAGAAACACCAACTGCACGGATGGCTGTGTCGACGCGAAGCACATGATGGTAATCTTCATAAGCTGTCAAAATATAAAACACATAGTTGTCCTTCAAATCCTCAGCATAATAATAGCTGTAACCACCATCGATATTCCACAAGCGGTGCTCGCGCTTCTTTTTTTCGATTACAACATTACTTGAATCTCGCACTTCAATCCATTTACTTTGCTGCAAGGAATCTTCGGCCACAATACGTGTGCCACCAGAAAGCAAATCTTGAGACATATCGAAGTCAAGAAGACGATTCTGAGTAATATCATACTCTGTACGATCTACCACCAAGGGAGAGAGATAGGTCATTTGAACCTTGCCGGGTTGGTTCTCAAAATCTTTCCAACCAGACTCTGCATTTCCAATCAAACGCTTGGCTACAGCCTGAACCACCCAACGATTATCTACGTCCATGTAGGCGCCTTTCGGGCTAAGACCATTCATACTGATGGGAATCCAATTACCTTCGGCCTTTGCTATGGTAGGTTTAATCACACCCGCATCAAGCTTTTCAGTTTTAACAGCTTCGTCCAAATCTTTTCCTTTGAACAAATCGTTATATTCAAGAACAACAGTAATTTCTTTTCTATTCTTCAGTTTCACCAAAACTTCCTTACACATGTAGTGGGTAAGTCTCAAAGTTTCATCACCAAAGAATTGTCCCTTGATATCACCATTATTGTCGGAGACATATTTCTGTCCGTCCTTATGAGTTATATTCACCGCCTCAACCCCAGGAAAAGGAACGGGTTCCTGTTTTGAAGAAGCGTTCAACTTAACATGCACAACGACACTGGTTTGTGCAAACGCAGAACTCCCTACACCCACCATGAGCGTAAGAAGCAATGCCGCACGAACTAAAAATGCGAGAGATATCTTCGTAAAAACTTTTTCCATTACTAAACCTATTTAAGTAAATAGACAATTGTTACTCCGGCCTTAATGGGCGCAAAAATTATTTTCTTGTTATTGCGCTCTAGCGGTAATATGTCTTTATATCTACGTTCATTTACCCCTATCAAGCCCAAACCCAACGTAGCTTCCAAACTCCATCGGCTATTCAACACAAAAGAATAACCACCGGTAGGTCCTGCGCCAATGGCAGTTCCATCATGAGTAGTTCCGCCCATTGTCATATTATATACACTGGCCATACCCGCAACACCAACAAACCAACGTGCATGCGGACGTGAGCTAAACCAATATCTCACTTCAGGTTGAAAAGTGACATGGTGTGGTTTAAAATTTCCAAAGCTGAAAGGATTAAAAGCCAACTCGCCATTCACTGTAAAAAAACGAGTGATACGAAACTCTGCTCCAATGTTTGGAGAAAGTGTAGCCCAAGTCACAGCATTCGACTTAAGCGCAATTCGCTGAGCCTTAATATCTTGCACCAAAAATAAGAGACCTATTGCCAGCAATAGACCCTTAATCCATGTATTCATTTTCATTCTTATACCTTTATTTCGGGTGCAAAAATACATTTTTTTAACGAAACAAAATAATAAGAAATAAGAAAATCTACGTTTTTTGCATATTACAAGATTCTATTTTTGAAGAAAAAGATGTTTTAAGACATATAAATTCGCCTGAAAATATGACGCAAAAGTCGCACACTAAAAGACATTCCCAAAAAATTCCCATAAATATTCAGACTATCAGAAAGGAGAGAGTAGAGGCCCCAAAATACCCTTTCTTTATTGTCTCTTCGGATTGCAAATGAGGCCTATTTCTTAGGAAGCTACTAGAAAAAACTAGTAAGCTACTAGGAATTTCTAGAAAACTACGAGTTTTTCCTCGTAGTCTACTAAGAAAAGCTATCAAAATAAGATTTATTTCGATTGTGTTTTACCCTATGTCTTTTCATTCTCAAAAAAAGAGCCCCTACACAATATTCATATATAGACAAGCGAAGTCTCGGATAGAAACTTAGACGTTGTTCAACCATTCTTTTTAGTATGCCTATATTGTTTTGTCACAGTCGCATAACTACATTTACGACAAAGAGGTTCGACGGCTTTATGCTGTGAAAAGCCTTCATAGAGAGCTTGAGCACGAGGAGAAGTAAGTATGTCCTCTAGAGATTGATTAAAAAGATTGCCTAGTATAATTGTTCCGGCATGATCTAAACAGCACGGTACTACACTTCCGTCAACAAGTACACCTACTTGATTGCGAAGAGCATAACAGAAATACTCTTCTGCAGAAAATTCTTCGTGCTCGTCATCAGGCCATTCAAACATTTTATCCATCTCCAGATAGATATTATCAGACAAACGCCAACCATCATGGCGCACAGTCCAAGGTTGTGGCAGATAGTTACTCAACAACTGAATGATGCTATTATTATGATATTCAAATCCCCCTTCGTTCCACAGACGTAGCACCACAATAATCCCAAGTTGGGCTGCTTTTTGAGAGAAATCCATTACTTCAGATATGTATTGTTCTGGAATAGTTCTAGCATTTCCCTCAAAAGAGTGTAAGGATATTTGAATCTTATAAGGCAACGCATCTAACACTTTTTCCGAATTCTTCAAACGCGTTCCATTGGTGGTGAGGACAGGAACAAATCCTTTATTCTTAGCAACTTGGATAAACTCAGTTAAGAGTGGATGCAGAAAAGGTTCGCCCATCAAGTGAAAATAAAGGAAACGCACACGCCCCACAAGACGGTCGGTTAATGTTTGGAATTCTGTGAAGGAAAGGCTTCTCTTCGGACGGTCGGTCTTAGGACAGAATATGCAGTTGAGATTACAAACATTGGTGATCTCTAAGTAGCAGCGTGTAATCATAAAGAGGTTTAAGGATTTGAGTGGTGCTGCGCAAGCGCCTTTATCTAAATACGAATATTAAAAAAGTCAGTACAATCCTAAGAGAATTGTACCGACTTTTATATTTAAGTACCTTAATAGGTAAAGCCTTAAAATTACTCTGCCTTAGGTGCTTCTTCAACCACAGTTTCAGTAGCTTCAACTACTTCGCTAGCTGCAGCACTCTTCTTAGAGCGACGAGTACGAGTAGCTTTCTTCTGTGTCTTAGCCATGTTTTCATCATAGTCTACCAACTCGATGAAACACATAGGAGCTGCGTCGTTGGCACGGAAACCAGTCTTGATAATACGAGTGTAACCACCAGGACGATCTGCAATCTTAGCAGAAATTTCCTTGAACAACTCAGTAACAGCATACTTATCTTGCAAATAGCTAAATACAACACGACGTGAGTTAGTTGTATCATTCTTAGCCTTTGTAAGCAATGGCTCTACATACTTTTTAAGGGCTTTAGCCTTAGCGAGAGTCGTAGTGATTCTTTTGTGCTTAATCAAAGAGCAAGCCATGTTAGAAAGCATAGCCGATCTGTGAGAAGCAGTACGACTCAAATGGTTGAATTTCTTATTATGTCTCATTTTTTAATTATTCTTTGTCTAATTTATACTTAGAAATGTCGGTTCCAAACGACAGATTCAGACCCTCGAGCAAATCATCAAGCTCCGTGAGCGATTTCTTACCGAAGTTGCGGAATTTAAGGAGATCGTTTTTGTTAAACTGAACCAAATCGCCCAATGTATCTACATCAGCGGCCTTCAAACAGTTGAGGGCGCGAACAGAAAGGTTCATATCAACAAGACGAGTCTTCAAAAGTTGACGCATGTGCAACACTTCTTCATCAAACTCTTCATTTTCTACATTGGCAGAATCGTCAATGGTAATCTTCTCGTCTGAGAAAAGCATGAAGTGATAGATGAGAATTTTTGCAGCTTCTTTCAAAGCATCTTTCGGGTGGATGGAACCGTCCGTAGTTATTTCAAGCACGAGCTTATCGTAGTCAGTCTTCTGCTCAACGCGGAAAGGCTCTACAACGTACTTGACATTACGGATAGGTGTGTAAATCGAATCAATAGGAATTGTATTTATGTCAACACAGAAATCGCGGTTTTCGTCAGCAGGAACCCAGCCACGACCTTTGTTGATAGACAATTCTATTTGCATTGATGCCTTTGCATCTAAATGACAAATTACTAACTCCGGATTTAACACTTCAAATCCAGTCAGATACTTACTAATATCACCAGCTTTAAACTCTGTTGAGTTTGAAATAGTCATACTAACTTTCTCTGTCTCGAATTCTTCTACAATTTGCTTGAAGCGAACCTGCTTAAGGTTCAGAATAATGTTGGTTACATCCTCGCGAACACCAGGAACGGTTGCAAACTCATGCTCAACACCAGAAATTTTTACTGTATTGATAGCAAAGCCTTCTAATGAAGAGAGGAGAATACGACGCAAGGCATTTCCGACAGTAGTGCCGAAACCCGGCTCCAAAGGACGGAATTCAAATTTTCCGTACTTGGAGTCGTTTTCCAACATTATTACTTTATCAGGTTTTTGAAATGCTAATATCGCCATGAAAATTAGTTTTTTAATTAGTTTTTAGAGTACAACTCGACGATCAACTGCTCCTTGATGTTCTCAGGAATATCTGCACGCTCAGGCTTGTGAAGGAACTTACCTGATTTTGTAGTCTCATCCCATTCAATCCAAGGATACTTGCTGTGATTGAAACCAGCAAGAGCCTCTGCAATTACTTCAAGAGACTTTGATTTTTCACGTACAGCTACAATCTGACCGGGCTTCACACTGTAAGAAGCGATATTTACAACCTTGCCATCTACTGTAATGTGCTTGTGGTTAACCAACTGACGAGCAGCAGCACGAGTAGGAGCAATACCTAAACGATAAACCACATTATCAAGACGGCACTCCAAAGCTTGCAATAACAACTCACCGGTAATACCACTAGCAGAAGCTGCTTTATCAAACATATTGCGGAACTGCTTTTCAAGTACACCATAAGTGTATTTTGCTTTTTGCTTTTCAGCCAACATCACGCCGTATTCAGAAGTTTTGCGACGACGTGAGTTGCCATGTTGTCCAGGAGGATAGTTACGCTTTGACAATACTTTATCTGCGCCAAAAATTGCCTCTCCGAACTTACGAGCAATACGAGACTTTGGTCCAATATATCTAGCCATATTTCTTTATTTTAATTAATAGTTTTAAGTGTTAATTATCCAATGGTTGAACACATCAGATTAAACTCTTCTTCTCTTCGGAGGGCGACAGCCATTATGAGGCAATGGAGTTACGTCGATAATTTCAACAACCTCAATACCTGCACCATGACATGCACGAATAGCAGATTCACGGCCGTTACCGGGACCTTTTACAAAAGCCTTTACCTTACGGAGTCCTAAATCAAATGCAACTTTTGCACAATCCTGAGCTGCCATCTGTGCAGCATAAGGAGTATTCTTCTTAGAACCACGGAAGCCCATTTTACCAGCTGATGACCAAGAAATAACTTGTCCTTCGCTGTTGGCTAATGAAACTATAATATTGTTGAAAGAACTATGCACATGCAATTGACCCATTGCATCTACTTTCACAACTCTTTTCTTTGTTGAGACTGCTTTTTTTGCCATATCCTATTTATTATTTAGTAGCTTTTTTCTTATTTGCGACAGTCTTCTTTCTACCCTTGCGAGTACGCGCGTTATTCTTAGTGCTTTGACCACGAACAGGAAGACCAATACGATGACGAACTCCACGATAGCAACCGATATCCATCAAGCGCTTAATGTTCAATTGGATTTCAGTACGGAGATCACCTTCTACTTTGTACTCTGCGCCAATAATCTCACGGATCTTTGCAGCTTGGTCATCTGTCCAATCTTTTACTTTCAGATCTCTATCAATGCCGGCTTTATCCAAAATCTTAGCCGAGCTACTACGACCTATTCCGTAAATATAGGTCAAAGCGATCTCACCTCTCTTATTCTGAGGTAAATCAACACCAACAATTCTTATTGCCATATATGCTTATTTAATTTTATCTAAACATTATTAACCCTGGCGAGTCTTGAACTTGGGGTTTTTCTTGTTAATTAAATACAAACGTCCCTTACGACGAACGATTTTGCAGTCTGCAGTACGTTTTTTTAAAGATGCTCTTGTTTTCATATTTTATGTTTTATTATTTGTATCTAAAAACAATTCTGCCTTTTGTTAGGTCATACGGACTCATTTCCACTTTTACCTTATCTCCTGGGAGAATCTTTATATAATGCATTCGCATCTTACCTGAAATATGACCGGTAATTTCATGGCCATTTTCTAATTCTACGCGAAACATTGCATTACTCAAAGCTTCAACGATGACTCCGTCTTGTTCTATAGCTGTTTGTTTTGCCATACTAATTAATTTCTATCTGTTTTTCTATTTCTTCAAATGACGAAAGAATATCTACTTTTCCATTGTGAAGAGCTACGGTATGTTCAAAATGCGCAGCAGGTTTACCATCTTTTGTTATGACTCCCCACTTATCAGGAAGCATAAGTAATTCTCTTGTTCCCATTGTAATCATAGGCTCAATGGCAATACACATACCATTCTTTAAGAGTTTACCAGTTCCTTTGTTCCCATAGTTTGGAACTTGTGGATCTTCATGCATTTCTCTTCCAATTCCATGGCCGACAAACTCACGTACCACTCCATATCCAAAACTTTCGCAATGAGACTGAACAGTATAACCGATGTCACCTATTCGCTTTCCTACGCTCACTTGGTCTATTGCCTTATATAAAGATTCTTTAGTAACCTTCAGTAATTGTTTTACTTCTGGTTTGACTTCGCCTACACAAAATGTGTAACATGAATCTCCACAAAAGCCATTCAGAAAAGTTCCACAATCAATAGAAACTATATCCCCATCTTTTAATGGAACATCATCCGGAATTCCATGCACTACTACCTCATTAACAGAAGTGCAGATAGACGCTGGAAAAGCTTCACCATAAGGATTGGGAAATCCTTTGAAAGTAGGTATTGCACCATGGTCTCTTATAAATTGCTCAGCCAAAGTATCTAACTGACGTGTTGTAACACCTGGCGTTACAATTTTAGATATTTCTACGAGTGTCCGACTTACCAACAAATTGGCTTGTCTTAACAACTCTATTTCATCATCTGTCTTCAGATATATCATCAGACATTATTGTATTAATAAGCAGAAACATTGCCTGAACGGGGACGTACATGTCCGGAGTTCAACAATCCGTCATAGTGTTTTACCAACAAATGGCTCTCGATTTGCTGCAATGTATCCAACACAACACCAACGAGAATCAACAATGACGTTCCACCGAAGAATTGTGCAAAACTCTGATTAACACCAAATGCACCTGCAAATGCCGGCATGATTGCAATAAAAGCAATGAAGAATGCACCAGGAAAAACCAAATGAGACATTACATTATCAATATAATCGGCTGTATTCTTACCAGGTTTGATGCCAGGGATGAATCCATTGTTGCGTTTCATATCTTCAGCCATTTGTACAGGGTTAAGTGTAATAGCTGTATAGAAATAAGTAAAAGCAACAATTAAAAATACGAAAACTACATTGTACAAAACACTAGTATTGTCAAGGAACTGGCTTAGAGCCCAACTGCTACCCTCACCTGCCATTTGAGCCAAAGTGAGGAGAACAAACATAATTGCTTGTGCAAAAATGATAGGCATTACGTTCGCTGCAAATAACTTCAAAGGAATGTATTGGCGTGCTCCACCTAATTGACGATTTCCTTCAACACGCTTTGCATATTGAACAGGAACCTTACGGACAGCTTTTACTAACAAAATAGCTAAAGCCATCACGACAAGTAAAGCAACAATTTCAAATAAAAATTTGATAAGACCACCACCTTCAGCTCCACTCAAAGCAGAAGTAAATTCTTCTACTAAAGCACTCGGCATACGAGCAATGATACCAATCATAATAATTAAAGAAACACCATTTCCAATACCCTTATCTGTAATACGCTCTCCAAGCCATAGAACAAACATACTACCAGCAGCAAGGATAATTGTAGATGAGAACATGAACCAAAAACCATCACCAACCAAGAAAGCACCAGAACCTGCAGTTTGTGCTTTTAGGTTAATCAAATACGTCGGAGCCTGGAAAAGCAAAATTGCAATTGTCAGCCAACGAGTATATTGGTTAATTTTTCTTCTTCCACTTTCACCCTCTCTCTGCATCTTTTGAAAATAAGGAACTGCAACAGCCAACAACTGAATAACAATCGAAGCTGTAATGTACGGCATGATTCCCAAGGCGAATATTGAAGCGTTTGAGAAAGCACCACCAGAGAACATATTCAACAAAGACATGAGACCATCGCTAGTCTGTTGCTGTAACTGCTGCAATCTCTCTGGATCAATACCAGGTAGGACCACGAATGACCCAAAACGATAAATTGCAACAAAAAGGAGAGTGATGAGGATTCGAGTTCTCAAATCCTCAATTCTCCAAATATTCCTTATTGTATCGACTATTTTTTTCATCGATTCAAAATTATATTATTAAAGTTTAGTAGCTGTTCCACCTATTGCTTGAATAGCGGCTTCAGCTGACTTAGAGAAAGCATGTGCTTCTACGTCCAATTTAACAGTAAGGTTTCCATTACCAAGAATCTTAACCAATTGAGTAGAAGAGATGAAGCCTGCTGCAACAAGTTCTTCAATTCCGACTTTAGTCAATCCTTTAGCCTCAGACAAAGCCTGAATAGTAGAAAGATTGATAGCCTTATATTCTACTCTATTGATATTTTTGAAACCAAACTTGGGCACACGGCGTTGCAATGGCATCTGACCACCTTCAAAACCGATCTTCTTGCTATAACCAGAGCGCTGTTTTGCACCCTTATGTCCACGCGTAGAAGTGCCTCCCATTCCAGAACCAGGTCCACGACCTATTCTTTTACGGGTCTTGGTAGAACCCTCAGCAGGTTTTAATGTATGTAATTTCATAATCTACTTACGTTTTATTATTCTACAACAGTTACAAGATGGTGAACCTTACGAATCATACCACGAACAACAGGAGTATCCTCTTTTTCAACAACTTTTGCCATTTTGGTAAGGCCAAGTGCATTCAAAGTTCTTTTCTGGTCAATAGAAGCACCAATCCTGCTCTTTGTTTGCTTAATTTTGATAGTTGCCATAATTCTTTGTATTATCCTCTGAACACTTTTTCCATAGACACTCCACGATGCATTGCAACTGTACGAGCATCACGCATTTCACTCAAAGCCTTGATAGTAGCTTTTACCAAATTGTGAGGATTTGAAGAACCTTTAGATTTTGCTAAAACGTCTTTTACACCTGCACTTTCGAGGACAGCACGCATAGCGCCACCTGCTACTACTCCAGTACCTTCAGATGCTGGAAGAATCAATACATCTGCACCACCAAACTTAGCAGCTTGCTCATGAGGAACAGTTCCTTTGATTACAGGTACTTTAACTAAATTTTTCTTCGCAGCTTCTACACCTTTTGCAATAGCAGCTGTTACTTCTCCAGCTTTTCCAAGGCCACAGCCAATGACACCTTTACCATCACCAACTACTACAATTGCTGCAAAAGTAAAAGTACGACCACCTTTTGTAACTTTGGTCACACGATTGATAGCAACCAGTCTATCTTTTAATTCTTCGCTATTAACATTTACTCTGTTTGCCATAATCTTAGAATTTTAGTCCACCCTTACGAGCACCATCTGCAACTTCTTTCACACGGCCATGATAGAGATAGCCATTACGGTCAAATACAACAGAAGTAATACCTGACTCCAAAGCTTTCTTTGCCACAGCTTCACCAACTTTAGCAGCTTGTTCCTTCTTAGGCATAGCTTCCATACCAAGAGAAGAAGCAGCAACCAATGTTTGTGCAGTTTCGTCGTTTATAATTTGTACATAAATCTGCTTATTGCTACGAAAAACACTCATACGAGGACGAGCTGCTGTACCCGATACTTTATTACGTACACGGTACTTAATATTTATGCGTCTTTGTTCTTTTTTAGTAGTCATAATCTTATCAGTTTAAAATTACTTAGCACCAGCAGACTTACCAGACTTTCTACGAATCTGTTCGCCCACATAGAGAATACCCTTTCCTTTGTAAGGTTCAGGCTTGCGGAAAGAACGAATTTTAGCACAAACTAGTCCTAAGAGTTGTTTATCACAAGACTCCAAACAAATATATGGATTCTTATTTCTTTCAGACTTAGTTTCTACCTTAATTTCTTGAGGTAGTTGAATAAAGATACTGTGAGTATAACCTAAAGAAAATTCGATAAGATTTCCTTGGTTTGAAACACGATAACCTACACCAACAAGTTCCATTTCTTTCTTGTAACCCTCAGAAACACCTACAACCATATTGTTTACAAGTGCTCTGTAAAGTCCGTGAAAAGCTTGTTTTTGTTTCTTTTCAACAGTATCGTTGTTCTCGTCGATAGAGAATGTAATTACGTTGTTTTCAACCGAAACAATAATAGAAGGATTGATAACTTGGCTAAGTTCACCCTTCGGTCCTTTAACAGACACTACATTATCCTTCAAGGTAACAGTTACACCTGCAGGAATGTTAATCGGCAATTTACCAATTCTAGACATTTTTACCTCCTATTAATTAATATACGTAACAAAGGACTTCACCACCAATCTTCAACTCAGCAGCTTCCTTGTCAGTCATTACACCTTTGGACGTAGAGATAATAGCAATACCTAGTCCATTAATAACTCTCGGCATCTCACGATAACCTGTATACTTACGCATACCAGGTGTTGATACTCTTGTCAAGCTCTTGATAGCATTGACTTTGCTTTGAGGATTGTACTTCAAAGCAATTTTGATGGTACCTTGAGGTCCGTTTTCCTCAAATTTGTAGTTGAGGATGTAACCTTTTTCGAAAAGGATCTTTGTGATTTCCTTTTTCAAATTTGAAGCAGGCACTTCTACCACGCGATGTTTCGCCATGATAGCATTACGCAACCGCGTCAAATAATCAGCTATAGGATCAGTCATATAAATAATTATTAATTAATCGGGACACCCCGACAATATTAAATAAAAAATTTGCTTACCAACTTGCTTTTTTAACTCCGGGAATCAAACCTTGTGAAGCCATTTCACGGAATTGGATACGAGAAAGGCCGAACAAGCGAATATATCCTTTAGGACGTCCAGTCAATTTACAACGATTGTGCAAACGGATAGGATTTGCATTACGAGGAATTTCTTGAAGTTTACGAGCTGCCTCATATGCCTCTACGGGATCATTTGATTTATTTACAATCTCCTTTAAAGCTGCACGCTTTGCTGCATATTTGGCTACCAATTTGGCTCTTTTCACTTCACGAGCCTTCATAGATTCTTTTGCCATATTACCTTAATTGTTTTTTGCGTTCTTAAAGGGAAGACCGAATTCTTTCAAAAGAGCATATCCCTCTTCGTCTGTAGCAGCCGAAGTAACGAAAGTGATATTCATACCAAGAATTCTATCGATAGAATCGATGTTAATTTCAGGGAAAATGATTTGCTCTTGAATACCCAAAGTATAATTACCATGGCCATCCAACTTGCCTTCAATTCCTTTGAAGTCGCGAATACGAGGCAATGCAACCTTAACTAATTTTTCCAAGAATTCGTACATTTTCTCGCGACGTAAAGTTACCATCACGCCGATAGGCATTTTTTTACGCAACTTAAAGTTTGAAACGTCCTTACGAGAAACAGTTGCTACTGCCTTTTGACCAGTAATTGCTGTTAATTCGTTGATTGCAACATCAATAATTTTCTTATCAGCAGTAGCAATACCTAAACCTTGATTGATAACAATCTTTTTAAGTACAGGTACCTGCATTGAAGAAGAATAATTGAATTGTTTCTTCAAAGCCGGGGCAATGCGCTCGGCATATTCGAGTTTAAGCTTTGCTGTATTCATTATTTGATCTCCTCTCCTGATGATTTTGAATAACGCACCAACTTGCCATCTTCATTTCTTCTACGTCCGATGCGAGTAGGCTTACCACTTTTAGGATCTACCACATTCAAATTAGAGATATGAATAGGAGCCTCCATTTTAACGATTCCTCCTTGAGGGTTCTTTGCATTTGGCTTCTGACTCTTAGAAACCATATTGACACCTTCTACGATTGCACGCTGTTTTTCAACAAGAACTTTAACAACCTTACCTGTTTTTCCCTTGTCGTTACCAGTATTTACAAATACAGTGTCACCTTTTTTAATGTGTAATTTGCTCATTACTTTTATCTATTAGCGGATTAAAGTACTTCAGGTGCCAAAGAAACAACTTTCATGTTCACCATACGCAACTCACGTGCTACAGGACCGAAAATACGACTACCTCTCAATTCGCCTGCATTATTGAGCAACACACAGGCATTGTCATCAAAACGAATGTACGAGCCATCTGGACGACGAATTTCTTTTTTAGTACGTACAATCAAAGCCTTAGATACGGCACCTTTTTTAATATCACTCGACGGAATTACGCTCTTAACAGAAACGACAATTACATCGCCGACAGAAGCATAACGTCTACGAGTTCCACCCAATACACGAATACAAAGGGCTTCACGCGCTCCGCTGTTATCTGCTACAGTCAATCTTGATTCTGCTTGTATCATATTACTTAGCTCTTTCTACAATTTCAACTACTCTCCAACGTTTTGTTTTGCTCAAAGGACGAGTTTCCATAATCAATACGGTATCACCGAGATTGCAATCGTTCTTCTCATCATGAACATGGTATTTTTTTGTCTTGGAGATAAACTTACCATAAATAGGGTGCTTTTCTTTAAACTTAGCAGCAACTACAATAGTTTTTTCCATTTTAGTGCTGATTACAACACCCTGTCTTGTTTTTCTTAAATTTCTAGCTTCCATCTGAACCAAACGTCTTATTTATTAAGTTCAACTTCACGCAACACAGTCTTCATCTTGGCAATCGTACGACGAGCAGCCTTAATCTGTGCAGGATTTTCCAGAGGGGAAATGCTGTGATTCAACAACATTTGGTTATAATTAGCAACCTCGGTCTGAATACGCTCTGCTAACTCATTAGCTGGTATCTGTCTAATTTCTGCAATTTTCATAATTAAGCGTTTTTGTCGTAGTCGTGTCTTACAATAAACTTAGTTGTCACTGGAAGTTTTTGAGCAGCAAGGCGGAGTGCCTCTTTAGCCACTTCAAAGGGAACGCCTTCGATCTCAAAAATGATACGGCCAGGAGTGATAGGGAACACATATCCTACGGGATCACCCTTACCCTTACCCATGCGGACGTCTGCCGGCTTCTTAGTTACAGGTTTGTCTGGGAAAATACGAATCCAGCTCTGACCTTCACGCTGCATATAACGTGTCATAGCAACACGAGCAGCCTCAATCTGACGACCTGTAAGCCAATGCGTATCCAAGCTCTTTATACCAAAGCTACCAAATGCCAACTGATTACCACGTTGTGCATTTCCTTTGCAACGGCCTTTTTGCGGTCTTCTGTATTTTGTTCTTTTTGGTTGTAACATAATACTCTAGTAATCTTTCAATTAACGGTTGTTGTTTCTTTTACCACGGAACTTACGGCCACCATTATTATAGCTATTACCACGACCTGTTTCCTTCTCAGGAGTAAAGTTAGGAGCTAAATCACGTTTACCATAAACTTCTCCACGGCAAATCCATACCTTAATACCAAGCAAGCCAACTTTTGTAAGCGCTTCTGTTTGGCAATAATCGATATCAGCACGGAATGTATGAAGCGGTGTACGTCCTTCTTTAAACATTTCCTTACGTGCCATTTCTGCGCCATTCAAACGACCAGAAATCTGAATTTTTATACCTTCAGCTCCCATACGCATAGCGTTAGCAATAGCCATCTTGATAGCACGGCGATACGCGATCTTACCTTCTACCTGGCGAGCGATGCTCTTACCAACAATATTTGCGTCGAGATCAGGCTTCTTTACCTCAAAGATGTTTATTTGCACATCCTTATCGGTAATTTTCTTCAATTCTTCTTTCAGTTTATCTACCTCTTGGCCACCTTTACCGATAATGATACCGGGACGTGAGGTACATACTGTAATTGTAATAAGTTTGGGGGTACGTTCAATCACAATGCGAGAAACGCTAGCTTTTGCCAAACGTGCATCGAGATATTTACGAATCTTGCTATCTTCGAGCAAGGTATCGCCGAAGTTAGAACCTCCATACCAGTTAGAATCCCAACCACGGATAATTCCAAGTCGGTTACTTATCGGATTTACTTTTTGTCCCATTCTTCTTTCAATTAATCATTAGTTTTTGTACCTACAAACAGCGTCACGTGATTTGAGCGCTTGCGAATTCTATAACCTCTACCCTGAGGAGCTGGTCTCATACGTTTAAGAGTCACACCCTCATCAACAAAAATTTTGGTTATGAACAATTCACCGTCTTCGGCTTTACGATCATTCTTCTGCTCCCAGTTTGCAATAGCTGAACGGAGCAATTTCTCAACATCTGCAGAAGCTGCTTTCTTAGAGAATCTCAAAGTTCCGAGAGCTCTGTTTACTTCCATTCCACGAACCATGTCTACTACATAGCGCATTTTACGCGGAGAAGAAGGCACATTGCGCAACTTTGCAAAATATTGGGTCTTCAAGGCTTCTTTTCTTTTTTCAGCCGCTAATCTTTTTCTTGATCCCATTTATTTTTTCTTTATAATTTCTGGATTGAATAGCCCTGCTTACTTTTTCTTATTACCGGCATGACCACCAAACTTACGAGTAGGTGCGAATTCACCAAGCTTGTGGCCTACCATATTTTCAGTAACATATACAGGGATAAATTTATTTCCGTTGTGAACTGCGACTGTATGCCCAACAAAGTCAGGAGATATCATCGAAGCTCTGGCCCAAGTTTTAACCACATTCTTCTTGCCACTTTCATTCATAGCGAGAATTTTCTTTTCCAAAGAAACTGCGATATACGGACCTTTCTTTAATGAACGACTCATATAATCCTAAATGTTTTAGTGCTTATTACTTTTTACGTCTTTCAATAATGTACTTATTAGACTGCTTCTTAGGAGCTCTTGTCTTCAAGCCCTTAGCATACAGACCTGTACGTGAACGTGGGTGTCCACCAGATTGGCGTCCTTCACCACCACCCATCGGGTGATCTACAGGGTTCATAACAACACCACGGTTGTGAGGACGACGGCCCAACCAACGAGAACGACCAGCCTTACCAGAACACTCAAGTGCGTGATCTGAATTACCTACACTACCAATAGTTGCTTTACAAGCACTAAGAATTTGACGAGTTTCACCTGAAGGTAATTTGATTACACAATACTTGCCTTCACGAGAAGTAAGCTGCGCAAAGTTACCTGCTGAACGAACCAATAATGCACCTTGACCAGGACGGAGTTCGATATTGTGAATCACCGTACCTACAGGAATATTCT
This sequence comes from Alloprevotella sp., assembly GCA_045636405.1. GTDB lineage: Bacteria > Bacteroidota > Bacteroidia > Bacteroidales > Bacteroidaceae > Alloprevotella. Next base: position 64,128 of record JAZTXL010000020.1, on the reverse strand, counting down.
GCAAAGGAAGAGTATTTCCTACTTCAGGAGCTGCGTCAGCACCTGACATCAATTGGTCGCCAACTTTCAATCCATTAGGGGCGATAATATATCGCTTTTCACCATCAGCATAGAACAACAATGCGATACGAGCCGAACGGTTAGGATCGTACTCAATTGTCTTCACCACTGCGGGAACACCATCTTTCTCTCTTTTAAAGTCAATAAAACGGAATTTTCTCTTATGGCCACCACCTAAATAACGCATGGTCATTTTACCAACATTATTACGGCCACCAGTAGAGCGCTTTCCAGTTACGAGAGACTTTTCTGGTACGGATGCAGTAATTTCTTCGAACGTACCAATAATTTTGTGTCTTTGGCCCGGTGTTGTGGGCTTAAATTTACGTACTGCCATCTCTTATTTAAATATTACTATAAAAATCAATAGTATCGCCTTCTTTCAGGGTTACTACAGCCTTCTTGAAAGCATTGGTTCTACCGCGAAGCAATCCAGCCTTAGTATAGCGAGACTTGTTCTTTCCGGCATAAACCATGGTATTAACAGCTACAACTGTAACATTATACAAAGCTTCTACTTCTGCCTTGATTTGAAGCTTGTTAGCCTCAGGACGTACTACAAAGCCGAATTTATTCTGCTTTTCAGTAGTAGCGTTCATTTTTTCTGTAACCAGAGGTTTTACAATAAATGCCATATCTACTTCGCTTCTTTATTTAGTTAATACAGCTTCAATCTTAGCTACAGAGCTCTCAGTCAAAACCATAACTCCTGCATCCAACACACCATAAGTGTTGATGTCAGAAGCGATAGCAACCTTAGCACGTTGCAAGTTGCGAGCTGACAAATATACATTTTTATTTGCTTCGGGCATCACCATAAGCACTTTTTTGTCAGAAATTTTGAGATTATTTACAATTTCTACAAAATTCTTAGTCTTAGGAGCCTCAAAGCTAAAATCTTCAACAACTACAATTGCATTCTCCTGCAACTTGTAAGCAAGAGCACTACGACGAGCCAAAGCTGTAACCTTCTTGTTTAATTTGAAAGAATAATTACGAGGCTTAGGACCAAACACGCGAGCACCACCCACCAACAGAGGAGAGTTGATATCACCGCGACGTGCTCCACCGCCACCCTTCTGACGTCCAAGCTTACGAGTTGAGCCACTCATTTCGCTTCTTTCTTTAGACTTAGCAGTACCTTGACGCTGAGCAGCAAGATAACGTCTTACGTCGAGATAGATAGCGTGATCGTTGGGTTCAATGCCGAATACGGCGTCATTGAGAACTACCTTTCTGCCGGTATCTTCTCCTTTAATATTCAATACACTTACTTCCATTACTTCTCAACAATTACGATTGAACCTTTACAACCGGGAACAGAACCTTTGATCAACAAAAGATTGTGTTCAGGTATTACCTTTAACACTTTCAAGTTCTGAGTAGTAACACGATTACCACCCATCTGTCCACCCATGCGGAGGCCTTTGAAAACCTTTGCGGGGTAAGAACAAGCACCGATAGAACCGGGCTTACGCAAGCGGTCATCCTGACCGTGAGTAGTTTGACCTACACCACCGAAACCGTGACGCTTTACAACACCTTGAAAACCTTTACCTTTAGAAGTACCAACCACGTCTACATACTCAGCATCGTTGAAGAGTTCTACTGTCAAAGTATCACCCAAATTCAACTCTTGCTCAAAGCCTGCAAACTCGGCCAAGTGACGCTTGGGAGTAACACCAGCCTTCTTGAAATGGCCCATCAAAGGAGCAGATACATTCTTCTCCTTGATGTCTTGGAAGCCTACCTGCACAGCAGCATAGCCATCCTTTTCCACATTCTTAATCTGAGTTACCACGCAAGGACCTACTTCAATCACAGTGCACGGCACATTTTTGCCGTCGGCACCAAAAACGGAAGTCATTCCGATTTTCTTTCCTAATAATCCTGGCATTTCAGTTTTATTTTTATAAAAAAATTAAGTTATTTACTCTCTAATCCGTAGCCTCAAGCGCCGTCGCAACTTTAGGGCGGAAGGTTATCGCTAACCCTGGCAAAGCCATTAAAAATAAAGCAGTTAAACAAACTCTACTACTTTTCGGGTTGCAAAGTTACGCATTTATTCTTAACTAACAAATATTTACGCCTATTTTTTTACTTTTTATTAAACAGAGGGTAATATAGGGAAGCGGGAAACATTTCTTTAATTGTCAAATGGAGCGATCTGTTAGAAATACTAAAAAAATCTAACCCTTATATATTATAATGTGTGGCAGTTTGCAATAAAATATAAGAAATAATAGTATCAAAAAATCGTAAACAGGAGTTATTTAAAGCACAGCACACCTTACAAAAAAAGTAAGGGATAAATCACCCCTTACTTATAAAATATAAACAATTCAATTAAAATCTATCAGATTCTAAGCATTAAATTTTTATTCATCTGCTTTTATCATATCAAAGAAACTACTGATTTCTTGCTGGTCGATAGCTTGGCGAACATTGAATCGCTTAGTTTGGTCCAAATATCCGTTACGCTTAACCTTGATTTCAATCTGAACATTTCTAGAATTCTCATAAGACAATCCCGGAATATTAAAAGAGCGAGTTTCTTCAAATGGTGTATTTCCCAACCATAGTTCATTCGTATTTTTCACTTCAGCAGGTACACTAGAGATGACTCGCCAAAAGATACGTGCTCCTTGTGGCTCTGTCTCAAAATACCAACGAATGACGGTTTTCTCCAAGTCTGTTTTACCGGCTGCATCTCTAGATACTTTTTGAGATAATTTATCTTTACGTACCGTAGGATCTGATTCATCATATAGCGACTCCATCTTTTGATGAACTATAGAAGGATAGCTGACAGCATATTTAGCCAGACTCAATTGTTCTATCTCAGGATAGATTACTTTATCACAAGTCTTATATCCCTCTTTCTTAAAAGTAAGACGCATAGGATTAGACTTCTCACTGCGATTCTTTCTTTCACCCCAGGTTTTCTTCTTTCCGGGCATCACCTTAGGGGTATACCATATTTCCACCACACCCGGAGTTTCTGAGCAAACAAGCTCTCCATTGTAGTACACTTCTGCACCTTCAGGCTGGGTTTTCACTTCCATAAAAACCTTTTGCTTCATCAATTTAAGAGCAGCCTGAGCTTTTACCTCGTTGCAAGAAATCATTCCTACAACTAGTATGACTAAACTTAATGCTATTCTCTTCATACTATTATTTTTTTATCATTTCAAAGAAACTGCTTATTTCTTGCTGATCGATAGCTTGCCCCACATTGAAGCGCTTGGTCATATCCATATAACCATTACGTTTAACCTTAACTTCTATTTGAACATTATGGGCATTTTCCTTGGTCAATCCTATAATATTAAAGGAACGTGTTTCTTCAAACGGGGTATTACCCAACCAAAGTTCGTTGGTATTTTTAACCTCGTCGGGCACGCTTGAAACTACTCTCCAGAAAATGCGGGCACCTTGTGGTTCTGAATCAAAATACCAGCGGATAATGGTTTTCTCCATATCGGTTTTTCCCGGAGCTTCTCTTACCACTCTTTCTTCTCTGACTGGTTTTGTTTCTTTTACCTTTTCCTCTTGTACCAGTTTCTTAAAATAGATTGTATAATCTTTGCTCTCAGGTTTCATCATTGAACCGGTAACGGCATCTATCACCAAGCCCGGCCATGTAATAAGATTCAAAAGATAGCCGGGATCAAATTTTTTATCGATGACCATCGTAGCGTCTTTATATCCTTCTGCTTTTGCAGTCAAGGTTGTCGGCTTGAAATTTCTTTTAACCTTGATGGTATAAGGCAGATACACATCACGCACCTCTTTAGAGTCCCACATCAACGTAACGGGAGTTTCTACGCCTGGAGCACTCACATTAACCTTTGTTTTTGTACCCTTACAAATAGTCATACAAGAGGTCAAGCCAAAAACGGCTACCACAACCAAGCAAACTAAGCTTTTAATTTTGTTTCTCATAATGGATTGATATTTAAGTTAATACTAAAATCTTCTTAGGTAGCACCAACTTAAATAAAGAAAGCGCAAACCATCCTCATATCTCACTCAGGTTTGCGACGACCTTCTACACATATGAGTGTTTGCGCATATAGACAAACGCCCATAGTGTAGAGATGCTCAGATATTTTCATACGAGGTCGCAATTCGAGTGAGAATTTGAGCAAATAAAATCTTGTGTCTTTTACACGTTGCAAATATAGAAATAATCGTTTATTAAAAAAAATTATTATATATTATTTTATCTATACTGAGAAGTATGAGGATTATTAAGCTGCATTTCTTCAAGCACCGAACAAGCCTACGACTTAATAACTGTAAAATTTGCCACTCTATTATATATATAAATAATGTGTAGCGGGTGGGCGGTCATTTCATAAATGGCATTATGTTTTTCTCGGAGGATGCTATCAGCTGATAAAAGATTTTAGAGGTCTTCGATGAGCTATTTTTTCTTCGTAGAGAAATTCAGCATGATATACTTGTTTTTCTTAGTAGCTTTCTAGGAAAACTTAGTAAACTTCTAGTTTTTCCTAGTAAACTCCGAGTTTTTCCTAGAAGTTTACTAAGAAATGCCCGAAAATCACTATTGATTTTCAGATAATTACAAAAGTGGTTTCGCAGCCCGTTTTCTTCTTGAAAGAATACTTGAGGATGGACTTATGAAAAAGATTTTTCTGCCATTCCGCAGTTAATCCTACCTTGTGCTTTGATGGTTCGTCCAAAAACTGTATCTTCGCCACGTAGCCCATTCTGCTCCAAATGTTTAATTGCAATTGGACTGCACCATCAACCTGTAATCAATCTACACTCTGACTATGAGAAAATTTTTACCCCTCGTATTTTTCTGCCTCGCCTTCTGCTACTACGGCAGCAAGGCTTACGCTGAAAAGAAAGAACCGCTCTACGTCTACCTTAGCGGTGGCGGTTTGGATGTATTTCCTGCAGAAGTTTACAAGAATTATGTGGAGACTGCCGGTAAATTACACATCACGCTCTTCACCGACTCAGTTGTATCATACACCTTGATGGAGGTAGATTCCCTTGGCGGGAAGCCCACCTGCCTGCCGTCATTCACCTCTTTCAAGTTCAACAACAAATACAACGACCAGGTCTACACCGACGTAGAGGCCATTGTTACGACCGATAGCGTCAAGGCAGAAGTAGGCGCCATCGGCAAACGTCTGACGCCCTCTTTCAAACTGGATAGCGACGAAGCTGCTGCCTATGTAAAGGGTGTAAAACAAGAGAGCAAGATCTCGCGTCTGCGCTTTGCCGAGCCTGTAGTTTATACTTTGGCGCTGCCCGGCCACCGCATACTGAAGCACCACAAAATTCAGGACGAGATGTGGAGTGCAGATAGCGAAGTGATTGAGACTGCCCCCGTAAGACTCACAGCAGATATGCTCTCCACAAATGCTCCTTCCAACTATTCCGGAGAAGGATTAGAGAGCATGCTCGATGGCAACCCGAGTTCCTTCTTCCACTCCACTTGGGGTTCTGGACAATATGAAAAGCTCCCCCTCGACGAGCATCCCTACATAGACATCAACCTACCCGAAGCGCTTAGCAAGTTCCGCTTCTCCTACACCACCCGCCCCGATGTCAGCGACCGCAACCCGATGGAATTCTCTCTGCAGGCAAGCTACGATAACGGACACTCATGGGTAGAGATTCGCACCCTCAGCGCAGAAGCCGACGGCATGCCTAGTAGCGGCAGAGGTGTGAGCTACACTTCGCCCATCATCTCCACCGATGAGCCTTTCACACTCCTACGCCTTGAAATGACGCGCGCCAGCTACAAGAACTATCTCTGTCTAGCCGAATTTTCTATCGAGAAGGTGACGCGCCAGGAAACAATAAAGGGTGAACTGATTAGTCCGGCCATCTACGGCTGGAACTGGTTGCCCTACGGAAAAGAAGTGCCCGTCTGCGTCACCTGGCTTACGGACATCGCCGGCCGTGTGCCGCGCATCGACATCAACGTAGAGGGCGGTCGACTACCGGCTGATAAAGAAACTTACCTCAATGCCAGTTTCAGCATTGACGGTGCCGGCATCTTCCCCGACATGCAAGACTCTGTAAAGATAAAGGGCCGCGGAAACACAAGTTGGACAGGTTCGGCTTATGGCAAGAATCCATACCGTCTGAAGTTTGACTCGAGTGTGAAACCTTTTGGACTTACCAAGGGAAAGAGTTGGGTTTTGCTAGCCAACAGGCAGACGGGTTCAATGATGGCCAACGCTATGGCAATGAAAATAGCGGCGATGGTAGAAACAGCCGGAGCCAACCGCATCATCCCCGTAGACTTATACATGAACGGATCCTACAGAGGCAGCTACTGCTTCACGCAACACGTGGGCCTGGCCAACAACAGCATAGAGCTGGACGATGAGAGCAACGCCGTACTTCTGGAACTCGACAGCTACTACGACGAGGATTACAAATTCAGAAGTTCCTACTATGGTCTGCCCGTTAATGTAAAGGACCCCGACTTGAGCGAGATGAGCAACAGTAATGAACACTTCGAGCTAATAAAGGACGACTTCAACAAACTGGCTAAGGCTGCCTACAGCGGCCATTCTGATTACGACGAACTGATTGACGTGGACATGCTGGCACGTTTCCTGCTCGTCAACGAGTTGGTGGTTAACTTTGAACTGCGCCACCCGAAGAGTTGTTTCCTTTACAAAGAAGATCTGCAAGCCTTGCACAGTCGCTACATCTTTGGTCCAGTATGGGACTTCGATTGGGCCTTCGGCTACGAAACCACCTCAAGCTACTGCACCTCCCTCCCCGAACAAGACTACTTTTCTACCTTCGGCACGAGCATCTTCAAGCACCTACGCTTCAACAGCGAACTCGTGGAGCGCGCTTACTACAAAGAATGGAGCGACTTTATGAATCTCCACCTCGATGAAATGTTGGAATACGTAGACGACTACTACCAATTTGCCAAGCCCTCGTTCATCCGCAACGCACAAATTTGGGGCGACGGAAGCAACTACGCCACCGTTGCTGCCAACACCCGCCAATGGTTAGAGCGCCGCGCCAAATTTGCCTACTCCAACATCAAAGCCTTCGACCTCGACAAGCCTCTGCCCATCACTGTGGGCGACGTAAACCTTGACGGCTACATCAGTGTGGCCGACGTGGTGTGCGTGGTCAACTACATTTTAGGTACAGAGAACGAGTCCTTCTCCTTTGAGCAAGCCGACGCCGACACCAACCAGGAAATCACCGTCAATGATATTGTGCACGTGCTAAGCCTCGCTATGAATCAGAGCGCCGTATCCACTCGTCAGCTCCTGCTGCCTCATGCCGAAGGAAGAATGAGCATTTCCTGTTTTGAGGCAAGCACCGACGAAGTGGCAAACGTTCCGCTCCACCTTTCTATCCAGTCGGCAGAATACACAGCTACGCAATTTGACATCACCCTGCCCGACGAGGCGCAGCTGTCCGACATCTGCTTGCCACAAGAACTTGCCGGCTTCACTCTGCTCATGCAACAGATAGATGAAACCACCTATCGCGCCCTGCTCTATTCGCCCGACGGCAAGGCCTTGCCCACCGGTGCTACAGACCTCACGTTGCAGTTGTTCCTGCAAAGTACCATAGCCGAAGGCGAAAAGGTAGTGAGCATCAGCAACGCTTTACTCACCGACAAGGGTGGCGAAGACAATCGCCTGAGCCCCTGCTCTGCACGCTTCAATCTTAAAGAGCCCACTGGTATCCATTCTGCAAAAGAAGAGAGTCTGATCTACGAACCTTCAGGCTGCATCTACAACTCTGCCGGTAAACTCATACGCAGCAACTCCGCTTCGCTGAAAGGTCTGGAACGCGGTGTGTACATCGTCAATGGTAAAAAAGTCATCCTCTAACCCCTTCGCCCTATGAAAAAGCACATCTTATATCTCATAACTATTCTGTCAGAATGCGTCCTCGGTAGCGCCTCCCTTCATGCTGACAATTTCCTGACAGCAGAAATTACTGAGACACAAGCAGGCACCTCCTGGAACATGGACATCATGCTCCACGGCACAGAAACCAACTTCACAGCATTCCAACTGGACATTACGCTACCGCTAGGGGTGAAACTGCGCGAAGAAGGCCTTGCCAACACACCTAGCACAGCCGACCACACGATACAGTGCAATAGTCCGGAAGACGGACTGCTACGCATCGTGGGTTACTCAGTCTCCAATAGCGCCATCATCGGCTCCGGAAGTCGCGCCATAGCCAGTTTGCAACTCGAATCTACCGAAGTATTGGAGAAAGGACATTACGACGTAGGGCTGGCAAACATCCGCTTTGCCCTGCGCAACGGAACAGAAACCACGATGGACAACTACACAGCCTCTATGACCAGTTCCTGGCAAAGGGAATATACCCTAACCTATTGGGTAGACGGCGAAGAATATTTCAGCGAATCGCTCCCGGCCGGCACCGATATAGTTATCCCCGAGGCTCCGAGCAAGGAAGGACACACATTTATAGAATGGGAAGGACTGCCCACTACGATGCCAGAAGGAAACACCGAGGTGCATGCTGTCTTTGAGGTGAACAGCTATATCATCACCTACTATCTGGACGGCGAAGTCTACACAACGCAGGAAGTAAACTATGGCGAACCTATCAGCACTCCGGAAGTAGAAAGTAGCGACGAGTTGCTCTTCAACGGCTGGCAAGACGTTCCTGCCACTATGCCGGCCCATGACATCAGCATCTACGGCAGCACAACACCCACCGGCATCATTGCCGCACTTGCCGATAGCAAGGAAGTACTGCATGTTTATGACATGAGCGGCCGCAAAGTGCGCTCCTACAAGGGGAAAATCACAGGCTTACAAAGAGGCATATACCTCGTGGGCGGTAAAAAGATATTCATTCGCTAAGCCCATCTCCGCCGCTGCAGCCAGGCTCTCCGAAACGATCAATTTTTACCCTTCGTAACCATCTGAAAATCGCCAGGTATTTCTGGCCATTTCTTCGTAGCTAACTAAGAAATGCTCTCAAGTTGGCAAGCCAATCTCAAGCGTATGGATATAAAAAAAGTTCCTACTAACACATTGTGTTGTAGGAACTTTTTGACTTTATCAAGTAAGTAAGGACTACACCTTGATTTCTACTTCAACGCCGCAAGGCAACTCAAGCTTCATCAAAGCGTCTACAGTCTTAGCAGTAGAGCTATAGATGTCGATGAGACGCTTGTAAGAAGAAAGCTCGAACTGTTCGCGAGACTTCTTATTTACGAACGTACTGCGGTTTACAGTGATGATGCGCTTGCGAGTGGGCAAGGGAATTGGACCGCTTACGATAGCGCCGGTAGCCTTTACATTCTTTACGATCTTCTCAGCAGACTTTTCTACGAGAGTGTGGTCGTAAGACTTCAGTTTGATACGAATTTTTTGACTCATGATTTGTTTTTATTAAACCGTTTAGGCAGAGCGGGCTAAGAGTCATTCGTTAGCCCGCCGCCTTGACGGCATGATTGTTTTAATTAGATTACTTAATCAAGTCTACGCGGCCCTTAACTTCTTCGAGCACAGCCTTAGCGATGCTGTTAGAAACGGGAGCGTGGTGGTCGTACTGCATTGAGCTGGTAGCGCGACCTGAAGTGATAGTACGGAGAGCAGTTACGTAACCGAACATTTCTGCGAGGGGCACAGTAGCCTTAACGATACGAGCACCGCTACGTGCGTTGTCCATACCTTCTACTTGGCCACGACGCTTGTTCAAGTCACCGATAACATCACCCATGTTCTCTTCGGGAGTTACTACTTCGAGCTTCATCATAGGCTCCATCAAGCAAGGACCTGCTTGAGCACAAGCGTTCTTGTAAGCCTGGATGGCAGCAATTTCGAATGACAACTGGTCAGAGTCTACGGGGTGGAAAGAACCATCGAGGAGCTCAACCTTGAGGCTGTCGAGAGGATAGTTACCGAGTACACCGCTCTTCATAGCGCTCTCAAAGCCCTTCTGTACAGAGGGGATGAATTCCTTAGGAATGTTACCACCGGTAACCTTGTTGATAAACTGCAAGCCGCCTTCTTTGAAGTCTTCATCAACGGGACCTACGTTCACGATGATGTCGGCAAACTTACCACGACCACCAGACTGCTTCTTGTAAACCTCGCGGAGGTTAACAGTCTTAGTAACGGCTTCCTTGTAGTTAACCTGAGGCTTACCTTGGTTACATTCTACCTTGAACTCGCGCTTGAGACGGTCGATGATAATATCGAGGTGAAGCTCACCCATACCAGAGATAACGGTCTGACCGCTCTGCTCGTCGGTACGAACGGTGAAGGTGGGGTCTTCTTCAGCCAACTTGGCGAGACCAGTAGAGAGTTTGTCGAGGTCTTTCTGAGTCTTGGGCTCTACAGCGATACCAATAACGGGATCGGGGAAGTCCATTGATTCGAGAACGATGGGTGCACCTTCTTCAGCGAGGGTATCACCAGTGCGGATATCTTTGAAACCTACACCGGCACCGATATCACCTGCACCAATTACCTCAACGGGGTTCTGGTGGTTAGAGTGCATCTGGAACAAACGAGATACGCGTTCCTTCTTGCCTGAACGTACGTTGAAGATATATGAACCGGAAGCTACCTTACCTGAGTATACACGGAAGAATGTCAAACGACCTACATAGGGGTCAGTGGCAATCTTGAACGCCAAGGCTGAAGTCTTTTCGTCTTCGCTGGGCTGACGGCTTTCTTCTTCGCCGGTCTCAGGATTAGTACCTACGATAGCAGGAGTATCCAATGGAGAGGGCAAGAACATACAAACGTAGTCGAGCAATGTTTGTACACCCTTATTCTTAAATGAAGAGCCACAAGTCATAGGAACGATGTCGAGAGACAAAGTACCCTTGCGGATAGCAGCAACGATTTCTTCTTCAGTGAGAGAATCGGGATCTTCGAAGAACTTCTCCATGAGGTTTTCGTCGCACTCAGCTGCAATTTCGAGCATCTTTGAGCGCCACTCTTCAGCTTCAGCGAGAAGGTTTGCGGGGATTTCTTCTACGTCGTACTCAGCACCCATTGTTTCGTCGTGCCAAAGGATAGCCTTCATCTTGATGAGGTCGATGATACCCTTGAAGTTTTCTTCTGCACCAATAGGAATTGATACGGGGCAAGGAGTTGCACCAAGTACTTCCTTCATCTGGCGTACTACTTCATAGTAGTCAGCACCTGAACGGTCCATCTTGTTTACGTAGCCGATACGGGGAACGTTGTACTTGTCAGCCTGACGCCATACAGTTTCAGACTGAGGTTCAACACCACCTACAGCACAATATGTAGCTACTGCACCGTCGAGCACGCGCAAAGAGCGCTCTACCTCGGCAGTAAAGTCTACGTGACCCGGAGTGTCAATCAAGTTGAACTTATACTGCTTGCCGGCCCATGTCCAGAATGCGGTGGTAGCAGCAGAAGTAATGGTGATACCGCGCTCTTGCTCCTGGGCCATCCAGTCCATTGTAGCAGAACCGTCGTGAGTTTCACCAATCTTGTGAGTCTTACCAGTATAGAAAAGGATACGCTCTGACGTAGTAGTTTTACCAGCGTCGATGTGCGCCATGATACCGATGTTACGGGTAAAAAGTAAGTCTTGCTTTGCCATTGTCTTACCTCTTTAAAATTAGAATCTGAAGTGTGCGAAAGCACGGTTAGCCTCAGCCATGCGGTGCATATCTTCCTTACGCTTGAAGGCACCACCTTGTTCGTTGAAAGCGTCCATGATTTCAGCAGCGAGTTTATCAGCCATAGTCTTACCACCACGCTTGCGAGCGAAGAGGATCATGTTCTTCATAGAAACAGACTCTTTGCGGTCGGGGCGGATTTCTGTGGGCACCTGGAAAGTAGCACCACCGATACGACGGCTCTTAACCTCTACCTGAGGAGTTACCTTGTCGAGGGCAGCCTTCCAGATTTCGAGGGCTGACTTCTCTTGATCCTTCATCTTCTCGCCTACGATTTCGAGGGCCTTGTAGAAGATTTCATAAGAGATGTTTTTCTTACCATCGTACATAAGATGGTTTACGAACTTGGAAACTTTCTTGTCTCCGAAAACGGGATCTGGAAGAACCAGGCGCTTTTTTGGTTTTGCTTTTCTCATTTTGTGTAAATTGGTTTGTTAGGGCTGCATACTTAGTCTTCAATTCCCCTTTGGGATATTTACTCAACCGCTTCTGCTAACCAAATTAGTTTTTTACTTCTTTGCTGCCTTGGGGCGCTTTGCTCCGTACTTAGAACGACGTTGTGTACGGTTAGCAACACCTGAGGTATCGAGTGTACCACGTACGATGTGATAACGTACACCAGGGAGGTCTTTCACACGACCACCACGTACAAGTACGATGCTGTGCTCCTGCAAGTTGTGACCTTCTCCGGGGATGTAAGAGTTCACCTCCTTAGAGTTTGTCAAACGTACACGAGCCACCTTACGCATGGCAGAGTTAGGTTTCTTAGGTGTGGTTGTATACACACGTACACATACACCTCTACGCTGTGGGCAAGAATCCAATGCAGGAGACTTAGACTTGTCTTCAACTGCTGTTCTACCCTTTCTTACTAATTGTTGAATAGTAGGCATTTGTTTGATTTTTAAATTGTTATATATATTGTTTTTCTTAATTTCGTGTCGAACAAAAGTGCACAATACACCTTTTGGGCGGCAAAGTTACAATAAAATATCCGAAGACACAATACTTTTGGGTGGTTATTTGTAATAAAAAATATAATAAGGGTGGTCACTACACCTCTTTCCCGCAAAACCGGAGAAAGTTTATTTTTATAAAAGTTTAACAATTGAGCACGCCCAATAGCGTTCTTTTGGCGACAAAAAACTACTTCGCAAAACAAGATGGCTCGTAGAATTTTCTAGATAAGGCAAAATTTTCACGCGGAGTTCACTGGTTTTTCGCAGATGGCTCGCAGAAAAATCCCATAAATGGGGCATAAAAAATGGGAATCTGTACAGATTCCCGCTTCGCTATAACAAAGATAATACTTTTTGAAGGAAAATGCAAATCGTGTTTAACTTTCTTTCACAATCCGCTTCCGATGCGCACTTGTTTTTGGATGGATAAAAATGGATTTTTGAGCACCTCGTTTTGTCCTCTGCGGTGCGCATCGCCAATACAGGGGCGGCGCGAAGCACCGCAAAGTCGGAAAAACTATAGATTTTCAAAAAAATGTGTACCTTTGTAGGTCATTTATTGGCTCTTCTCGGTGCTGCAACGAACCGCCGGTTCCCGGCAGAGTTGTCAGAGAAGAGGCCAAACACACATTATTATATAGTATATAGCTACCGCCATGTCTGTTGAAATAAGAAAAGTATCCTCTGCTGCAGAGCTGAAAAAATTTATCCGCTTCAACTACGAGTTCTACAAGAACTGCCCCTACTCTGTGCCCGACTTGTACGACGATATGCAGTCTACCTTCTCGCGCGAGAAGAATCCGGCGTTTGAGTTTTGCGAGGCCGAGTATTTCCTGGCTTACCGCAACGGAGAAATTGTGGGCCGTGTGGCAGCCATCATCAACAAGCGCGCCAACGAAACGTGGCAGCGCCGCGTGGTGCGCTTCGGCTGGATTGACTTTATTGACGATGCAGAAGTGAGCTGCGCCTTACTTGAGGCTGTAAAGGCTTGGGGCAAGGAGCGCGGCATGGAAGAGATGGAGGGTCCGCTGGGCTTCACCGACCTCGACGCCGAGGGTATGCTCATCGAGGGCTTCGACCAACTCTCTACGATGGCCACCATCTACAACTACCCCTACTATCCGCAACACATGGAACGCCTAGGTCTGGAAAAGTCGGCCGACTGGGTAGAAATGAAAATCTACATCCCCGAAGCCATCCCCGAAAAGCACCTCCGCATCTCAGACCTCGTGCAGCGCAAGTATGGTCTGCGCATCCGCAAGGTAAAGAGTCGCAAGGAGATTATGGAAAGCGGACTGGGCCGTCGCATCTTCGAATTGGTCAACGAGGCTTACGCTCCGCTGTTTGGCTTCTCGCGCATGAGCGACCAGCAGATAGACAACTATGTGAAGATGTACGTACCTGTGCTCGACCTCCGCATGGTGACGCTCGTGGAAAACGCCGAGGGCGAGCTCGTGGCCGCCGGTATCTCCATGCCGTCGCTCTCCAAGGCTTTGCAGAAAGCCAAAGGCCGCCTGTGGCCCTTCGGATGGTTTCACCTGCTGCGTGCGCTCTTCTGGAAGCGCCCCGAGGTGCTCGACCTGCTCCTCGTAGCCGTGCGCCCCGACTATCAAGGCAAAGGCGCCAACGCATTGCTCTTCACCGACCTCATCCCCGTCTATCAGAAACTCGGATACAAATATGCCGAGAGCAACCCTGAGCTGGAGGAGAACGACAAGGTGCAGAACCAATGGCAATACTTCCAGGTGGAGCAACACAAGCGCCGCCGCTGCTACAAAACCTCTATCTAATCTACAGACCTTATCTCCATAAACCGCCTTACGCAGAAACACATGTCAGAAGAACAACTCACCCCTGCCGCCAACGCCGTAGTCTACGACGAGAGTAAAATCCGCCACCTCGAAGATACTGACCACATCCGCACACGTCCCGGTATGTACATCGGTCGCCTTGGCGACGGTACGCACGCCGAAGACGGCATCTATGTGCTCCTGAAAGAAAGCATCGACAACAGCATCGACGAGTTCAACGAGGGCTTTGGCAAGCGCATAGAAGTAGACGTGGTAGAAAACAGCTCGGCCACCGTGCGCGACTATGGTCGCGGCATCCCCTTGGGCAGCCTGGTCGACGCCGTTTCTAAGTTGAACACCGGCGCCAAGTATGACACATCGGTCTTCACCGCCAGCGTAGGCCTCAACGGTGTGGGTCTGAAAGCCGTGAACGCCCTCAGTCGCAAATTCATAGCCCGTAGCCACCGCGACGGTAAGCAGCACGAGGCTGTCTTTGAGCGCGGCGTACTCGTGAGCGACACCTATGCCGACACAGAAGAGGAGAACGGCACCTACATTTACTTTGAGCCCGACCCCGAGTTGTTCCAGAACTTCCACTTCCGCAATGAGTTTGTGGAAGACATGCTCCGCAATTACACCTACCTCAACACTGGGCTCGCCATCTTCCACAACGGACGCCGCATCATCAGCCGCAACGGTCTGGAAGACTTGCTGAGCGACAAAATGACCGCTCCGGGCCTCTACCCCATTGTCCATCTGCGCGGCGAAGGCATCGACATCGCCTTCACCCACACAGCGCAATACGGCGAAGAGTACTACTCCTTTGTAAACGGTCAGCACACCACGCAAGGCGGTACGCACCAGAGCGCATTCAAGGAGCACATCGCCCGCACCATCAAGGAATACTTTGGTAAGAACTTCGACGTGCAGGACGTACGCAACGGTCTTGTGGCAGCCATCGCCGTGCGCGTCATCGAACCCATGTTCGAAAGTCAGACAAAGATTAAGCTCGGCTCGCTGACCATGGCGCCCGACAAAGACCGCAACGGAAACCCCTTCCCACTCTCCGGCATCAGCGTCAATAAGTTTGTGGGCGATTTTATCAAGGAGAACGTAGACAACTTCCTGCATAAGAACCTCGACGTAGCCGAGGTGATACAACAGAAAATCCAGGAGAGCGAGAAGGAGCGTAAGGCCATTGCCGGCGTCACCAAACTGGCACGCGAGCGGGCCAAGAAAGCCAACCTGCACAACCGCAAGTTGCGCGACTGTCGCGTACACCTGAACGACGCTCCGCCCAAGAGCAGAAAAGGCGAAGAGGATGACAACGACCCACGCCTCGACTCTGCCATCTTCATCACCGAGGGCGACTCTGCAAGCGGCTCCATCACCAAGAGCCGCGACGTAAACACTCAAGCTGTATTCTCGCTGCGCGGAAAACCGCTCAACTGCTTCGGACTGACCAAGAAGGTGGTGTACGAAAACGAGGAGTTCAACCTCCTGCAAGCCGCGCTCAACATAGAAGATGGCCTGGACGGCCTGCGCTATAACAAAGTAATCGTGGCCACCGATGCCGACGTAGACGGTATGCACATCCGCCTACTGATGATTACCTTCTTCCTGCAATTCTTCCCCGACCTCATCAAGAAGGGCCATGTCTACATCCTGCAGACCCCCCTCTTCCGTGTACGCAACAAAAAGAAGAAAGCCAAAGGCTCCAAGGCGGTACACGTAGACGAGCAGAGCGCCGGCGCAGCCATCTTGAAAAAAGCCAAAAGCTCCGACCGCTCCGAGTTCGAGACCATCTACTGCTATTCTGAGGAAGAGCGCATCGCAGCTATTGAGAAGCTCGGCCCCGACCCTGAGATTACCCGATTCAAAGGTTTGGGAGAAATCTCACCCGATGAGTTCAAGCACTTCATCGGCCCGGAGATTCGCCTCGAACAAGTGACGCTCCACAAAAGCGACCAGGTGAAGGAACTCCTGGAATACTACATGGGCAAGAACACCATGGAGCGCCAAAACTTTATTATCAACAACCTCGTAGTAGAGGAAGACTTAGCCGAGGAGGACGAAGAGGCATGAAACGCATAGCCATATTTCCCGGTTCGTTCGACCCTTTTACCATCGGACACGCCAGCATCGTGGAACGCGGACTCCCTCTGTTCGACGAGATTGTTATCGGCGTAGGTTTCAATGCTAATAAGCGCTCGCTGCTCAGTCCGGAAGAACGCGTAGAAGCCATCCGTAACCTCTATGCCAACGAACCGCGCATCCGCGTAGTGGCCTACAACGACCTGACCATCGACCTTGCTCGCCGCGAAGGCGCCAACTACATCCTGCGCGGTTTGCGCTCGGTAAAAGACTTTGAGTACGAGCGCGACATAGCCAACATCAACCATCGCCTGGCCGGTGTGGAGACCGTGCTGCTCTTCACCGAGCCACAGTTCTCCGACATTTCTTCCAGCGTAGTTCGCGAGCTCATCGCCTTCGGCAAAGACGTGACCGACTTCCTTCCCAAGAAAAAATAAGACAATAAGACAACCCACACTATAAAAAGTATCAACTATGAAAAAAGTATTTTATTCTATCCTACTCTGCTTAGGAATTATTTCATTAACATCTTGTGGTGGAAGCGACAAAGACTACATAGAGGCCTGCAACGCAAGAGACTTTGAAACAGCACATAAGATTTTGAATCAGTATCGCGAAGACTATACAGAAGCTTTGTCTGAAGATTTAGATAATAGCTATAGAAGGAAAGAGTACGATGCTGCACAACAGGAATACTATAAGGCGTTTGATTATATCTATCAACATGAAGTGCAGCTTATTATGGCAGAAGCGACAGAGGAAGAGTGCGAAGGCAAAATCACTTTCCTTCTTCAAAGCATTCCTGTAGAAGGAGAGAAAAATGAACGAGGCGGATGGAAATTTGATTCCATGAAAAGATTTAAGGCATATTTAATATGGTCTCAACATTACAACTCATTGTGCAATAACATTTTGACATTAGCAATTAACCGTAAGAATCAGAAACTGGCCCGTTTCATTCTTATGCAATTTGTTGAGGATGATTTTAAAGATGGAGAATATAAATCTATCGAACGCAACAAGGCTGAGCAGAAATACCAAGAAGCTGTTAACTTGGGGATGTTTGAAGACTAAGCATCATCTTAATTTTTCTACAAATGCCAATACCTCGCTAATGGGGCATACGAACTTATGATAGCATAGTGGAGTCAATATCTATATCTTTACCAAAAATAAGATAGCCTCTACACATTATTATATATAATAGCACATGAAACAACTCACTGCCTTTCTTCTAGGTCTGCTGCTGTTCCTCCCCTCTATGGCACAGCAAAATCCCGGACAGCCCGACTTTGACATAGAGCAAATCCGCAAGCTCCAAATGGCTCAGATGGCCATCACCGCCCTTTACGTGGACAGCGTAGACCAAAAGAAAATGGTAGAAGATGCCATCAACGGCATCCTCAAGAAGCTCGACCCCCACTCAGCCTATTCCGACCCCGAAACTACAAGGAAGATGAACGAGCCGCTAGAGGGTAACTTCGAAGGCATAGGCATCCAGTTCAACATCCTGGAGGATACGCTGGTCGTTATCCAAACCATCTCGAAAGGACCCAGCGAGAAAGTGGGCATCCTGGCCGGCGACCGCATCGTCTCTGTGGACGGCAAGGCCATAGCCGGCGTAAAGATGTCGCGCGACAGTATTATGAAAAAACTGCGCGGCCCGAAAGACTCAAAAGTAAACTTGGGCGTGGTGCGCCGCGCCGTGAAGGAGATGCTTACCTTTTGCGTGACGCGCGACAAGATTCCCTTGAACACCCTCGACGCCGGCTACATGATTGCCCCAGAGATTGGCTACATCCACCTCGACCGCTTCGGCGCCACCTCGGCCCAGGAAGTGCGCGACATGCTGAAGAAGTTGAAGAAAGAAGGCATGGAGCATCTCATCCTCGACCTCACGCTCAACGGCGGAGGCTATCTCGGAGCAGCCATTGAGGTGGCCAACGAATTTCTGGAGGAGGGCGAACTCATAGTATATACCGAAGGACGCGCCACTCCCCGTTCCATGTACAAAGCAAAAGGCGGCGGCTCGCTCCGCAAAGGAAAGGTGGTGGTCCTCGTTGACGAATATTCCGCCTCGGCCGCCGAGATTGTCAGCGGAGCCATCCAGGACCAAGACCGCGGCACTATCATCGGCCGCCGCACCTTCGGCAAAGGACTGGTGCAGCGCCCCATCGAACTGCCCGACGGTTCGATGATTCGCCTTACTGTGAGCCACTACTACACTCCTGCCGGACGCTGCATCCAAAAGCCCTACGAGAAAGGTAAGAAGGAAGAGTATGACAAAGACCTTGAGACACGCTTCAACCACGGCGAACTGACTTCCTTAGACAGCATCCACCTCGACTCTACCAAGGTATACAAAACACTGAAAGAGGGGCGCATCGTCTACGGAGGCGGCGGCATCATGCCGGACATCTTCGTGCCGCTCGACACAATGGTCTACACGCCCTTCTTCCGCGCCATCCGCCGCTACAACCTTGTGAACGACGCCTCGCTCAAGTACGTAGACCGCCACCGCAACGAAATCAAGGAGGCCTACCCCGACTTTGAGCAATACATGGAGCACTACGAAGTGCCCACTGCTCTGACGGACAGCATCCTGGCCGAAGCCAAGCGCAAGAAAGTGGAGGCGAAAGATTCCGTAGAGGCAGAAAAGACACTCGACGAGCTCCGCTTCACCCTCAAAGCCCTTATTGCATACGACCTATGGGAGCGCTCAGAATACTTCCGGATAATCAACACGCGCAGTGATATTGTAAAAAAAGCACTAGAAGTTTTAGGGAATACAAGAAAAAATAAGAAGAAAATTTGTCAGAATAAAAAATCTTTGTAATTTTGCATCGCCTAACGGAAACGTAGGCACGAAGTTTGGTCCATGGTGTAATGGTAGTCACTACAGGTTTTGGTTCTGTCAGTCAAGGTTCGAATCCTTGTGGACCAACAGAAAACAGAAGAGGGTTTTGCTAACAAAAGCGATACCCTCTTTTTTTATTTCCTAACCAACAACTTCTCACGCGCCCACAAAGCCTCACCATTTCCGGCACCTATGACATTCCGCCTCAGCTACGACTTTCGCATCGACACCGACTTCTTCCACTTCCACTTTGAAGAAGGCACGCTCTCCACGGCTCATGTGCGCCAATCGCCCGGCCACGCCGTCGTCGTACTGCCCCGCGGCTTTCGGTTTGATAGTGCGGCGGCGCAAGAATGGACCAACAAGGTGCTCGTCGGCGTGCTCCGCGAACACGCCCGCGCCCTTCTGCCCAAGCGCCTCAAGGAGTTGGCACAGGAGTATGGCTACCAATACAACCGCTGCGTCATCAAAGATGTATACAGACGCTGGGGCAGCTGTTCCTCTTTGAATAACATCAACCTCTCCCTTTGGCTCTTGCTCGCACCTGCTGAGTTGATAGACTACGTACTGAAGCACGAACTGGCCCACCTGCGCGAGATGAACCACGGCCCTCGTTTCTGGCAAGAACTGGACCGCACCACCAACGGAAAAGGCCGCGAGCTGCGCCGACGCATGAGAGCGTTTTCCCTCCAACTTTTCACACAACAGGTGTAAGACCACTGCTTTTTCTTACATTTGTCTTAAAAAAACCTAAGCCGAACCTATTTTTTGCTACTTTCGACTTGGGTTTCATAACATATTGCTACTTTTGCGGCGGATATTTTATACAACTCAAAACTTATGGAAACAAAAAAGATAAGCGCCGCCGTAGTGGGCTATGGCAACATTGGCCGCTACGCGCTCCAAGCATTAGAAGCAGCCCCCGACTTTGAAGTGGCCGGCATTGTGCGCCGCAATGGCGCCGAGAACAAACCCGAGGAACTGGCCGCCTACAAGGTGGTGAAAGACATTCGCGAGTTGGGCCATGTAGATGTGGCCATCCTTGCCACCCCCACCCGTAGCGTAGAGCAATACGCCAAGGAAATTCTGGCCCTCGGCATCCACACCGTCGATAGCTTCGACATCCACTCGCAGATTACCTCCTTGCGCCGCTCGCTCGACGAGGCCGCCAAGGCCGGCGGTGCCGTGAGCATCATCTCCGCCGGATGGGACCCGGGCAGCGACTCGGTGGTACGCACCCTCTTGCAGGCCATTGCCCCCAAAGGTATCACTTACACCAACTTCGGCCCCGGCATGTCGATGGGCCACACCGTGGCTGTCAAGGCCATTGAGGGAGTAAAGAAAGCCTTGTCGATGACCATCCCCACCGGAACAGGCATCCACCGACGCATGGTCTACATCGAACTTGAAGACGGCTACGACTTTGCCTCTGTGGCAGCAGCCATCAAGGCCGACCCCTACTTTGTGAACGACGAAACGCACGTGAACCTCGTTCCGTCCGTCGACGAGGTCATCGACATGGGCCACGGCGTAAACCTCACCCGCAAGGGCGTAAGCGGCACCACACAAAACCAACTCTTCGAGTTCAACATGCGCATCAACAACCCCGCGCTCACCGGCCAGGTGCTCGTCTGTACCGCCCGCGCCGCCATGCGCCAGCGCCCCGGCTGCTACACGATGATTGAAGTGCCTGTCATCGACCTCCTCCCGGGCGACCGCGAAGAGCTTATCGCACATTTGGTATAAGACAGATATGACACATGTCGCCGAGGATGAAAATCCCGGCGACATTTTCTTTTGCCACCACTCACCGCCGAGGGATTTTCTGATGCTGAAAAATCCCCCTGCATTACCCCCTGTTTCGAAAGTCTGAGCTAGGAAAAACTAGGTCTTAGAAAATTTTTCCTAGGTCTTAAGAAATTTTTCGTAGATCAGACTTTCGAAACGCCCCAAAAGAGCCTTTGATTTCCAAGAAGTTACAAAGGCTAAAAAATAGCCTTCCGAGAAGAAAAAAGTCCCGCCTCGGAACACACCGAAGCGGGACGCTCTGTCTGAGCCGTATCTTACGAATTATTTTTCAGAGAGGATGATAGTAGATTGCTCTTCGTAAGTATCGCCATCCTCATTATCTTTATAGCTCTCAGTGATATAGAGATTATTGTTCTTGAAGCTAACGGAGGCTGTGCCTGATGCATCTTCGTCGTACATATCATCATAATCCCATGAATAGCGGAGCAGACCGGTAGCTGAGTCTTCCCACGTCCAGGTAGATACTGCCAGTGTCTCGTTATCATAGCTAACCATGTAGGTGCCTGCCTTGGTGAAGACAACTTCCTCGGGCATAAATTCTCCAAAGAGGTCTTCCTTGGTAAGATCTTCGCCTACCTTGTTGGAAATTCTGTCTACAAAGTCGTCAAGGTTGTCCATGTAGCCGGTTTCGTCCAGCATCTTCTTGCCATTAAACTTAATAACCATTCTGAAGCCCTTTATCTCCCAAGTGCGGCAGAGGGCGTTGGTGATGGCGCTTTGGGGAGCCTGATTTCTCTTTTCGGCAGTCATTGTAACAGCCTCACCATTTTGAGGAGTTACCACCAGCGATACAGCATTGTCTTCTGAGCCTACCAACTCTATCGTACCGAAGCCTTCGAGCACATAGACGCCCTCGTCGTTCACGGTGTAAGTGCCATAAATGATGCCGTTGTAGCTGCTGCGTGTGCTACGCATGCCATTATTGAACATCGACAAGCTGCGGCCTACGGGGCTTTCCTTAGAAAGCTCGGGCTTCAGCATCTTGCTGGAGTAGTAGTAGTAGGGATTCTCTTGTACAATATAGTTTCCGGAAGCTGTGAGCTCGATGGCCTTCCACTCGCCGTTGCCGTCAAATTCGTAGAGCGCAGCATGCTCTTCGTATTCGGGCGCAGTGAGCGTTACGTTTTCAATACCGGTACCTCCGCCGTCGCCATCTTCATCATCTTCGCTACAAGCAGCCATGCTGCCACAGAGAAGAACGGCTACGATTGCCATTCCTACTTTTCTGAAAGTTTTCATAATCTGTAAAATTTAATATAAGGTTAGTAAATAGTTTTCCAATGGGCAAATTTAATAATTTAATAACTACAAACAATAGCCATCCAATACTTTTTTATCCCAAAAGGTACAAAAAAAGGTGTGAGCCGCTCCCTCGAAAAGAGAACGGCTCACACATATAATAATATAAGGCCGGCGCTTACTCTACCTCGCGCACGGGGTCGCACGTAAGGCCGATGCCGAGTTTCTTGAAAATCTTATGGTCCACCTCGCTCAACATCACGGTGGAGTGAACTTGACATCCGTTCAGGCGCGGCAGTTGTGCCAAAGCCTTGGTGCAGTCTTCGTCGCGGTTGCTCAAGATGGAGAGCGCCACGAGCACTTCGTCTGTGTGTAAACGGGGGTTGTGGCCATGCAGATACTCCACTTTTGTTTTCTGGATGGGGGCTATGAGTTCCTCGGGAATAAGTTTTTTGTCGTGGGGGATGTCTGCCAAATGCTTCAGAGCATTGATGAGCAAGGCGGCGCTTGGGCCTAAGAGCGAACTGGTGCGCGAGGTGATAATCCTACCATCGAGCAATTCTATGGCAGCCGTTGCCGATCCGCCAACAAGTTCTTTTCTTTCCTGCGCAGCCACAGTGGTGCGGCGATACTCTGTCTTCAGTTTGGCCTGCTTGAGGATGAGGTTGATTTTGTTCACCTCGCTCTCATTGTCGCCCTTGTCGGCCAGTTTGCAAAGAGCAAAGTAGTAGCGACGGATAATCTCTTCGCGGGCAGCGTTGCAACAAGCATCTTCGGCATCCATACAGAAGCCTATCATATTGACGCCCATATCCGTTGGCGACTTATAGGGGCTCTCGCCGTATATGCTTTCGAAGATAGAGTTCAGCACGGGGAAGATTTCAATGTCGCGGTTGTAGTTGACAGCTATGTCGCCGTAGGCCTCAAGGTGGAAGGGGTCGATCATATTGACATCGTTGAGGTCGGCAGTAGCTGCTTCGTACGCCATATTCACCGGGTGCTTCAAAGGAAGGTTCCAAACGGGGAAAGTCTCAAACTTGGCATAGCCGGCCTTTACTCCGCGCTTGTTCTCATTGTAGAGCTGACTGAGACAAACTGCCATCTTTCCGCTTCCGGGACCGGGAGCCGTTACAATAACCAGCGGCGAAGAGGTCTCAACATAGTCGTTCTTGCCGAAGCCATCGTCCGAACCAATCAAGGCTACATTGTGCGGATAACCCTCTATGGTGTAATGGTAATAAACCTTGATGCCCAAGCGTTCCAAGCGTGCACGATAGGCGTCGGCGCTGGACTGTCCGTTGTAGTGGGTCACCACCACGCCACCGGTCACAAGACCCACGCGGGCAAACTCTGTACGCATACGCAGCACGTCCTCATCGTAGGTGATGCCAAGGTCGCTTCGCGTCTTGTTCTTCTCAATGTCCTTGGCGCTGATGACGATGATTATCTCGGCGCAGTCTCTCAACTGCATCAACATCTGCAATTTGCTGTCAGGCTCAAAACCCGGCAGAACGCGGCTGGCGTGAAAATCGTCAAAGAGTTTTCCGCCAAACTCAAGGTACAATTTGTCGCCAAACTGAGCAATGCGCTCCTTGATGTGCTCGGATTGAATCTTGAGGTACTTCTCGTTGTTAAAACCTTTACTCATAGCATCTGCAAAATTAGCAATTCTATCTCGCCCTACGAAACAAAGTTCTGCAAAAAAATAGTAAGAAAATTTCGGCCACGGGCTTTTCTTCGGAACAGAAGGGCAAGAATTGGCGGTAGTTCAGTAAATTATGCTTACCTTTGCACTTGCAAAACCAAAGACTATCTGCTTGCAAGCAGACCAGCCTTCATAAATTTTACAAAAGAACTATCACACACCTTTTATTACTATCCGGAAGATGAAGAAGGACATAGAAATTGCACACAGCACCCCGCTGAAACGCATCGAAGACGTAGCCGCCGGAATGGGCATCGCGGCCGACGAGTTGGAACACTACGGCAAGCACATTGCCAAGTTGCCGCTCTCGCTCATTAGCGAGGACAAGCAGAAGCACGGCAAACTGATTCTCGTAACTGCCATCACTGCCACCAAAGCCGGTATCGGAAAAACTACCGTTTCCATCGGCCTCGCCCTCGGCTTAAACAAAATAGGCAAGCGCGCCACGGTGGCACTGCGCGAGCCCTCGCTCGGCCCCTGCTTTGGAATGAAGGGCGGCGCAGCCGGCGGAGGTTACGCACAAGTGTTGCCCATGGAGCGCATCAATCTCCACTTCACCGGCGACTTCCACGCCATCACCTCAGCCCACAACATGATTTCCGCCCTGCTTGACAACTACCTCTACCAGCACCAGGCAGAAGGCTTCGGTCTGAAAGAAATTCTCTGGCGCCGCGTGCTCGACGTCAACGACCGCTCTTTGCGCAGCATCGTAAGCGGCCTCGGCCCCGCCACCAACGGTATCACACAACAGGCAGGCTTCGACATCACCCCGGCTTCTGAACTGATGGCCATCCTCTGCTTGGCGACAGACGAAGAAGACTTGCGCCGCCGTATCGAGAACATCTTGCTCGGCTACACCTACGAGGGCAAGCCCTTCACCGTTAAGGACATGGGCGTAGCAGGCGCTATCATGGTTTTGCTAAAGGACGCCATCCAGCCCAACCTTGTGCAGACCACCGAGCAGACTCCCGCCATCGTACACGGAGGCCCCTTCGCAAACATTGCACATGGCTGCAACTCTCTCTTCGCCACCAAGATGGCGCTGAGCAATAGCGAATATACCATCACTGAGGCCGGCTTCGGCGCAGACCTTGGTGCAGAGAAATTCTATAATATATTGTGTCGCAAGAGTGGTCTCAGCCCCGACCTCACCATTATCGTCGCTACAGCGCAAGGCTTGAAGATGCACGGCGGTGTGGCGCTGGAGCACATCAAAGAGCCTAACGCCGAAGGCTTACGCACCGGCTTGGCCAACCTGGACCGCCACGTGCGCAACCTCCAAAGCTTCGGCCAGTCGGTAGTGGTGGTGTTCAACCACTTCGCCGGCGACACCGAAGAAGAAATGACTATGTTGCGCGAGCACTGCGAGCAGGAGCTCGGCGTGCCTTTTGTCACCAACCACGCCTATGCCAAGGGTGGCGAAGGAGCTATGGAGATGGCACAGCTCGTGGTTGACACCATCGAGAAGAACCCCTCAGCACCTTTGCGCTTTACCTACGACGACGAAGACAGCATCCGCACCAAGATAGAGAAGGTGGCGAAGAACATTTACGGCGCTGCCTCTGTCAGCTTTGCGGCTCCCGCCCTCAAGCGCATTCGCCTGGCCGAAGAACACGGCATGGCCCACTTCCCCGTATGTATTGCCAAGACACAATATTCTTTCTCGGCCGATGCCAAGCAATACGGCGCGGCCTCCGGCTTTAACATCTTGATCAAGGATGTGGTAATCAATGCCGGCGCCGAGATGATTGTGGCCATCGCAGGCGACATTTTGCGCATGCCCGGCTTGCCCAAAGACCCGCAAGCCAACCACATCGACTATGTGAACGGCGAAATTATCGGACTCAGCTAATAGTTTATGCCAAGGCTACTCTTGACATTCCTGATGGTTCTGCCTTTGCAGCTGCTTGCTGCAAAGGCAGATTCCGTTGGGACCACCGAGCATCAATGGCTCTATGGGGTGGGATATACCAATGCGCTCGACACCTACCTCTCGCCGCTGGAGTACACGGGTCCCTCCTTCGGTTTGTTGCACCGCACGGAGCGCTGTGCCCGATGGGGCAAAGGAAGAGTCAGCGTGCAAGGCTTGTACGGAGGCAATCTGTCCGTACTCTCCTCGCCCACCGAAGATGCCGACGAGTGGGACGGCAATTTCTCTGCTGCTTTCGGCTGGCACTACAATTGGCGCCCCGTGCCGGCGCTGCGTTTAGCCGCCGGCGCCATGCTTGAAGGAGCACTCGGCTTTACTTACAACTTGCGCAACGGCAACAACCCCGCTCAAGGCAGAGTGGGCGTGCAGCTCCTGGCTTCGGGCATTGCAGAATACGCCTTTCGCATAGGCCGCCGCAACCTCTCCTCGCGTTTGCAGATGGACTTCCCGCTGGCCGGCGCTATGTTTTCGCCCATCTATGGCCAGTCGTACTACGAAATCTTCTCGCTTGGCCATTACGACCACAACATTTGCTTCACCCACCCTCTTAATGCGCCTTCGGCCCATGTGCTCTTCACGCTGCAAGTGCCCCTCGGGCGGCGCGCCGTGCTCTCCGTGGGCTACGACGGCGACATCCGCCAAAGCCACGTGAACCATCTGAAGCGCCACCATTGGAGCCACCGCTTTGTCATCGGCTACGTACGCCGAATCAGTATTCATTAGCCCCCTCCCTGCCCTATGCATTTCCGCTTTCCGCTTTTCTGCACCCTCCTCCTTAGTATGGCGATGAGCCTCACCTCTTGCATCACAGAAGAGGTGCCCACCGATACGCGCCAAGGCAACTTCGAAGCGCTGTGGCAGACCATCGACCGCCACTACTGCTTCTTCCCCTACAAGGCAGAGGCTTACGGACTGGACTGGAATGAGGTGAAGGAGCGCTACGCCCCGATGATAAAGGAGAGTATGACCAACCGCCAGCTGTTCGAGGTGTTGAGCAAGATGACCTACGAGCTGCGCGACGGCCACGTGAACCTCTACGCCGCCCACGACGTGGCGCGCTATGCCGACTGGTTTGAAAACTACCCCGCCAACTACTCCGACTCGCTGGAACGCAAATACCTGGGCCGCGCCT
The DNA here is from genome assembly GCA_045636405.1 of Alloprevotella sp. Classification (GTDB taxonomy): domain Bacteria; phylum Bacteroidota; class Bacteroidia; order Bacteroidales; family Bacteroidaceae; genus Alloprevotella. The sequence continues at coordinate 36,864 of JAZTXL010000020.1, read as the reverse complement.
CCGACTATAAAGTGGCCGCCGGACTGAAATACCGCATCCTGGACGACAACATTGGCTACGTGCGCTGTGCCAGTTTTGAAAACAACTTTGGCAGCGGCAACCTGCAAGAGGTGATGGTGGAGTTGGCCCTATGCGACGGACTCATCATTGACGTGCGCAACAACGGCGGCGGCCTGCTCACAGCTGCCGAGAAGCTCGCCTCGCTCTTTGTGAACGAACCCACCACCGCCGGCTACATCTGCCACAAGAGCGGCCCTTCCCACAACGCCTTTTCTTCGCCCCAGGAAATCAGCATCACCCCTTTTGAGGGGCTGCGCTGGCAAAAGCCCGCGGCTATCCTTGCCAACCGCCGTACTTATAGTGCCGCCAACAGTTTTGTGATGTACCTGAAAGGACTGCCCAACGTCAGCATCGTGGGCGACCGCACCGGCGGGGGCAGCGGTATGCCTTTCTCCTCCGAGCTGCCCAACGGCTGGAGCATCCGCTTCTCTGCCTGCCCCATGCTCAACCGCCAGGGCGAACACACCGAGCTTGGCATCGACCCAGACATCAGCGCCAACATCAGTGCGGAGGACTATGCCCGCTCCGTGGACACCATCATCGAAGCGGCAAGGAAACATCTGCGCGCAGCCAAGCGCTGAGAAGAGCAAAAAAGCCGCTTTTTACAGCCACTCATTCACGGCCTTTTCGAAAGTCTGAGCTAGGAAAAACTAGGTCTTAAGAAATTTTTCCTAGGTCTTGCGGAATTTTTCGTAGATCAGACTTTCGAAACGCTCCAAAATGACTACTGATTATCAGAAGGTTACAAAGGCATAAAAATAGCCTTTTTCTTACATCACAAAGTTTATTCCCCACCATTCAAAGTCCACGGCTCGTCCCTCAGAGTTCGCGGCAGAAAATCAGTACACATTATTATATTATATATAAGGACCGAGTAACACTTATTAAACACCCTTAAAATTCTACAAAATGCTTATTTCTCTTTACAAAATAACATTTTGAAAGCAGTTTTTATAAAAAAAGTAACAATAAAACACCCTTTTTCTTTGCCAAATAAAAAACAATACATATTTTTGCGGCTCACTACCTTGTTCCCCAACTCCCTCCTCCGGACTCTTTGCCAAAGAGAACGCCAGAAGAGATATGGGGAATACATATGTTAAAAAGCCCGCACCGGCTCAAGGTGCCCAACACAAAAATCGGAAATAATTTCAATGTTTAATTTAATGGTAATATTTTTATGAACAAGAAGTTAGTGCTTTTCTTCCTCTGCTTGTTTACAGCAGTAGGAACGGCTATAGCTCAAACTCGCGTGACCGGTAAGGTAGTAGATACCGACGGCCAGCCCGTATTCGGTGCTCACGTGAAGGTAGCCGGCACAAAATTGGTCACAGTGACCGATGAGCAAGGTAACTTTACCTTCTCCTCCGTCCCCGCTACAGCCAAGACTTTGAACGTATCGTACATCGGTATGAAGTCTGAAGCCGTAAAGGTGGCCGGAAGTGTAAATGTAGTGTTGAAGCAGGACGAAAACCTGATGGACGAAGCCGTGGTAATCGGTTACGGTACTGCCCGTAAGCTCGGAACCGTGGTAGGTGCCGTGTCTAAGGTATCCGGCGAGAGCATCAAGGAAACTCCTTCAACCAACGTGATGGACGCCATGCAGGGCCAGGTGGCTGGTTTGCAAGTGCTTAACAACACCGGTGACGCCGGTAGCGTAAACAGCACCTCATTCCAGATTCGTGGTACCGGTTCGCTCTCTGCAGGTAACACTCCGCTCGTAGTAGTGGACGGTTCGCCCGTAGACGCCAGCGTATTGGGCTTGATGAACCCCAGCGACATCGAGAGCGTAACCACCTTGAAGGACGCATCTGCTACTTCAATCTACGGTTCTCGTGCTGCGAATGGTGTAATCTACATCGTAACTAAGAAAGGCCGCAAGGGCGAAAGCAACGCCGTTGTAACCATCGGTCAGAAGATTGGTTGGAGCCAATTGGCACGCAGCATCGGTAATCCGATGAACGCCACCGAGCTCCTCGACTTCCAACTCGAGAACGGCATCATCACCGGTAGCGACTACGTGAAGTACAAGAGCCACGGCGCAAACACCGACTGGCAGAAGTACCACTTCCGCAACGACGCCCCCATGTACGAGACCGACTTCTCTATCCGTGGTGGTAGCCAGAACATGGCATACTTCGTGTCTGCCAACTTCTTGAACAACACCGGTGTGGACGATGCATCATTCATGAAGCGCTACAACGTACGTGCCAACCTCGACGGCAAGGCCAACGACTGGTTAAGCTTCGGCATCAACCAAAACATCGTTTACACAGACCGTCAGACCAACGGTTACACCGGCAACGGTACAGGAAACCTCCGTTCTTACTCTTCAGCAGCTTACCTCTTCCCCTCATACTGGGATCCGTATCATCCTGAAGCTAGCAAAGAACACATGATCTGGGGTATGGACAGCTACGACACCAAGTGGTTGGGCGACATGCAGCCTAAGGATGTAAACGACATTATTTACAACGGTATGGCATACATCCAATTGAACCCCGTAAAGGGCTTGACCTTGAAATCACAGCTCGGTCTCTATGCCACTAACACCAAGTACACTTACACTATGCTCCCCGGTTTCCCCGGCGAAGAAGCAGGTCAACGTTACATCTCTGACGACCGCTCAGCTCAATGGACCATCACCAACACCGCTGAGTACCGCTTCAACATTGGCGAAGACCACGAACTTACATTCTTGGCAGGTCAAGAAGGTATCCGTGCCACAAATGAAGGCTTCAGCGTAGGTGCTACAGGTACTACCGACGATCGTCTCCTCCTTCTCGGCAACATGACAGAAGCTGTTTGGGGCGACATCAGCGAAAGCAAATCAGAGTACCAGTTCCTCTCATTCTTCGGCCGCGCCGACTATTCTTACAAGAACAAGTACTTCGCCAACTTCACAGTGCGTAACGACCAGTCTTCACGCTTCGGTAAAACCAACCGTTCGGCAATGTTCTACTCAGGTGGTGTGAACTGGAAGATCAACCGCGAAAGCTTCATGCAAGACTTCTGGTGGTTGAACGACATGGACATCCGCTTCAGCATGGGTAGCACAGGTAACGCCGACATCGGTAACTACACCGCCCTCGGTCTTACAGGAACCACTCAGTACGTAGGTATACCGGGTTGGGGACTTGCACAGCCTTCTAACACAGAGCTCGGTTGGGAAAAGCAAATCCAAACCAACGTTGGTTTCAACGCTCGCCTCTTCAACCGCTTGGACGTAGAGTTCAACTGGTACAACCGCAAGACTAAGGATATGTTGATGGGAGTACCCCTCCCCACCACAACTGGTTTCGGTTCTCAGCAGATGAACATCGGCCAGATGAGCAACAAGGGTGTAGAACTCTCAGTTAGCTACGACATCGTACGCGCCAAGAAACAAGGCGACCTCCACGTAAGCGTACGCGCCAACTATGCATACAACACCACCAAGATCGACGAGCTCTTCAACGGCCTCGACGAATGGGCTATGGAAAGCAGCCTCCTCTGCTACAAGGTGGGCGAAGCATTGAACTACTACATGCCTATCTACGCCGGCGTTGACAAAGAAGACGGTGCACCGATGTGGTACAAGAAGGGTCACAAAGGCGGCGTTAAGCACGAGTTCAACCCTGAGACTATGACTAAGGACGCAAGCAACATCAACAACCTCTACCAAGACACCGGTAAGAGCTACTTCACTCCCCACTCTGGAGGTTTTGGTCTCTTCGCCAGCTGGAAGGGCTTGAGCTTGCAAGCAGACTTCGCATTCATGTTGGGCAAGTACATGGTGAACAACACTTACTTCTGGGCAACCAGCCGTCAGAACCTCGAATCAGGATTCGGTGCTGACCGCGACATGCTCAACATCTGGAAGAAACCGGGTGACATCACTGACCTCCCCGGCTTCAACTACGACACTCAATTCGACACTCACCTCTTGGAGAACGCTTCATTCTTGCGTTTGAAGAACTTGACCGTAGCTTACGATCTTCCCAAGAAGTGGATGGAAGCTACTAAGGTGTTGAGCGCCGCTCGCTTCAACTTCACAGCGCGCAACCTCTTCACTGTTACAGAATACAAGGGTGCCGACCCCGAAATCAACACGAACATCGCTTACGGTAACTACCCCGCAACTCGTCAGTTCGTACTCGGCGTAGAAGTAACATTCTAATTTCTAGACTTATAAAAGTAAAAAGATATGAAGAAATATATATTTAAGACTGCCATCTGCGCTGCCCTGACTTTGCCGTTGACGACAGCCTGCGAGCTCGACCAGCTCCCCGAAGGCACCATCACGACAGAGCAGTCATGGGAGAAGGTTGAAGATGCTAACAACTACTACGTTGGCTTGCTGTCTAACTTGCGCTCCATCTCCGGCGGCGGTTACAACTATGTGTCCGAAGTACAGTCTGACTTATTTAATGTTGTACGTGGTGCTTCTTCACAGACCCAAGTTCACGAGTGGACATTTACCACCAGCCAGTTTAGCGGCGACGCTATCTGGACCGGCAACTATAGCATGATTGCTAATGCCAACAACATTATCAACAACATCGACAACATCGAAGTTGAGACTACTGAAGACAAGGAATATCTTGACCAAATCAAGGGTACAGCTTACTTTGCTCGTGCATACGGCTACGCTAACATGGTAGTTCGCTACTGCGAAAACTACGATGCCGCCACTGCATCTAATGTATTAGGTTTGCCTTTGGTAACCACAGTAGATGTAAACGCTAAGCCCAGCCGCTCTTCTTTGCAAGATACTTACGACTTGATCATGAGCGACATTACCAAGGCTGAAGCTATGCTTCCTGCTTACGCAGAAACCACTGTGCCCACCGGCTACACTTTGATGGCGCTCAAGGCTCGCGTATGTCTGTATATGAAAAACTACGAGCAGGCTATTCAAATAGCTGACGAGTTGATTGACGCTTATCCTCTTGGAAGCGAAGACGACTACATGTTGACTTGGGAAGCTGATGATGCTACTTACGAAACCATCTATCAGCCCGTGCAAACTGTTGATGAGCGCTCTAACAGCTACGGCTCTATCTTCATCAACTACAACATTGCAACCGAAGGTCACAATCCTTACTTCCTCCCCACTCAGGGCTTGATGGACCTCTATGAAAGAGGCGACGTTCGTAAGAGCACCTTCTTCACCAGGACTACCATCTCTCCTGTAATGGGTACTGCAGCTGACAACGCTAAGGGTTACATGTTCTACAAGTTCCCCGGCAACCCCGAACTCCTCAAGAGCGGTGAGACCACCGGTTTGGAAGGTAACACTTGGTACAACATGCACAAGCCTTTCCGTGTAGCTGAAATGTACTTGATCGCTGCTGAAGCTAACCTCTTCAAGGCGGCTAAGGACGAAACTGCTGCTCAGCAATACTTGAACAACTTGCGTACAGCTCGCGGTGCCAGTGCTCTTGCTCAGACTGGCGATGAGCTCGTTACTGAAATGAAGAACGAGTGGGTACGCGAATTCGTAGGCGAAGGTTTCCGTCTCAACTGCTTGAAGCGTTGGAACGATCCCGTGGTACGTATGGCTCCTCAGGACTTTGGCGGCAAGAACATTTTGAACAACATGCAGCCCGACGCACACACTCAGTTGGCTATCTACCCCACAGACTATCTCTACTACAAGATGATCTGGGAAATTCCTTCACAGGATATGCAGGCTAACAAGAACCTCGTAGGTAACTGGCCTACTAACTAATGAGATTAGTAACACTTAAAAAATTACAGACAATGAAATACTTCAAATCATTGCTTACCCTGTTGTTCGTAGGCCTTGCTTTCTCTGCTTGTAATGAGTATGAGGATTTCGACAAGGAAGCCAACACAGTAAATTACTCAGCTGAGGGACCTGCTTTGGGTAGCTACGAATCCGTATATGTTCCTAACAGCGAGTACAGCTACGGCTTAATCTTCACTACCGACTCTGAAGGTGACTCTGTGATTCACGTCACAATGACCGGATTGGAAGGCACAGAAGAAGCCAACATCGTACGCACCGTTGCTATTGCCAGCGACGTAAAATATGACAGCGAGCTTGGTGTTCTCACCGCTACTGCGCCGGAAGATGAGTCTTACTATGAAAATGAAGTGAGCATCACTTTGGCATACCAACGCGACGCCAAGACACTCGTGATGAGCATGAGCCAAGGTTCTGAGAAAGTTTCTTGCCACATGGTTCCTTCAACTGCTACTCCTAGCTTCATCGGAACATGGGGTACAGACATGGAGACAGCAGAAGGTACTTACGCTATTGCCTTTGGTATCTACCAAATGAATGGCGACACTGTTGCTGCCATGATCACACAAAAGACCATGCAACAAGAAACTGCCGACCTCACCTTCAACGAATCTTCTGTTACTTTGAAAGGCCAGAGCACCGGAACTACTTTGGTGATGGCTTACAACAAAGAAAACGGCCAGTTCACCGTTACTGACGGAGAAGGTAATGTAGGTGTTTGCGGCCGCGAAAGATCTGAGCCCGAACCCGAAGTTTACGAAGAATATGCTTATGGTAAGTACGTTCACGGTGCTAGCGGTAGCCTCTTCGTAAATGCTTTCGGTCAGGAAGTACCCAACATGTTGGGAAAATATGCTCCTTCACAGAAGTACGACGCAGTTCTCTACAGAAGCAGCAAGAAGTCTAACCGCTACGTTATCGAGCCTTACATGAACGGCGAAAAACTTGCTTTCCAAGTAGACAATGCAACCGGCTACGTAGTAGTGGGTGGTTCAAGCTCAGGTATGCAAGGTAACGCTGGTACCATCGTTGTAGTTGACTCATATAGCGTATTGGGCGAATATCCCTCTGAGTTCGACGAAGAAGCCGGCATAATCAACTTCTACCTCCTCTTGGGTGACAACCAATACTACTATGGTGTTGACCACGACCAGTTCATCATCACCGGCAGTCCTACAAATGCTCCCAAGAAGCAACAAAAGGAAATGCCCGTATTGAGCTTGGAGAAGTAAGAACAAGTTTTTGAGTAAATCAAAATAACCCTATGAATAAGGAGAGTGCCCCTCGCGAGGCATTCTCCTTATTATTTTTATAGCAAACACAGCGTAGCGGGCAGCTCTGCCGAAGAATTTGTAACGAGCCATGTTATGGTGGTAACGCGGCTTGTTACTTGTGGTAACATGGGATGTTACTCATGGTAACACGGCGTGTTACTCTCGGTAACATGGGAAGTTACTTGCGGTAACATGGCGTGTTACCCAAAGGAAATCGGGCGGCGCAGCAAAATTATCCCTCGCAGCGGCCAAGAGCCACTGCCCTATGCGCATTCCGCATCCACTGCAAAGCGTTGGCTTTGAGTTCTGATTAAAGAATGGTGAGCGCGAAGGCGAAAGTCGGGGAATCTTCCGATGTAGGAAAAGACAAGGCGGCAGTCTCAGTTTCTTTGCGTATCTTTGCACCTCGAAAACAAAACGTTATGACCATACTTCTTTTTACCCTCATCCTCTTGGTGTCGGCCTATCTTGCCGGCCTGCTCGGCTCGCTCACGGGCCTGGGCGGCGGTGTGGTGGTCATCCCCGTCCTCACACTGGCCTTTGGTGTAGACTTCCACTATGCCATCGGAGCAGCTTTGGTGGCCTCCATCGCCACTTCCAGCGGCTCGGGCAGTGCCTATGTGAAAGAAGGAATCACCAACGTACGCCTCGGCATGTTCCTGGAGATAGCCACCACCATTGGTGCCGTGGCCGGAGCCATCATCGCCGTGTGGCTTAACAACTCCGTGATAGCCATCATCTACGGCTGCGTGCTCATCCTCACTGCCGCCATGCAGCAGCGCCAAAAGTCGGACCACGACGGTGTGGTAGGCTCGCAGATGGCCAAGCGCCTGCACCTCTTCGGTACGTGGCCGCAGAAAGACGGCAGCCGCAAGAGCTACGAGCTGCGCCATGTGTTTGGCGGCTTCGGTGTAATGGCCGTGGCAGGAGTGCTCTCGGGCATCCTCGGCATTGGTAGCGGCGTGCTCAAAGTGATTGCCATGGACGGCATCATGAAGGTGCCCTTCAAGGTGAGCACCACCACGTCCAACTTCATGATGGGCGTAACGGCCTGCGCCTCCGCCGTGGTCTACATCCAGCGCGGCAACATCGTGCCGGGCATTGCCTGCCCCGTCATGATTGGCGTACTCTTCGGCGCCCTCACCGGCGCGCGCTTGCTCAAACGCCTCGACGTGCGCACCTTGCGCCAGATTTTCTGCATCGCCATCCTCATGGTGGCAGCCAATATGATTTACCAAGGATTCACCGGCGGCTTTGAAAACTAAAACCTCACAGCAATGGAAGATAACAGACTCGAACAAATGGTAGCCCGCACCCTGCGCTGGGGCGTATCGATAGCCTGCGCCATCGCTTTCGTGGGCGGCGCCATCTATCTCTACAAACACGGCAGCGAGCCTCTGCCAGACTATACTACGTTCTCCTACTCGGATACTCACCCCAAGGAATACACCACACTGGGCGGCATCCTTGCCGGAGTGCGCGAGATGAATGCCGCCAGCTGGATTCAGCTCGGCGTCATCGCCCTGTTGCTCACCCCCATTCTGCGCGTGCTGCTCTCCCTTGCGGGCTTTGTCAGCCAGCGCGACTGGCTCTACGCCGCCATTACCTCGGCGGTGCTGGCCATCATCATCGGCAACTCGATAGGCGGTTTCTAAGATTCAGAGAAAGCCTTTTGGAATTTCAGAAATAAAAAAATCACGGGTCTTGCGACTCGTGATTTTTTATGTAGCGCTGTGTCGGGCACAGCTGTTTGTCAAGAAAAATTATTCGCTGATCAAATCCTTACCGGTCATCTCGGCGGGCTGTTCCAAGCCGAGGATGTGGAGGATAGAGGGCGCTACGTCGGCCAAAACGCCGTCGGCCACCTTGGCGTTCTTGTTCTCTGTCACATAGATGAAGGGAACGGGATTCAAAGAGTGAGCTGTGTTGGGCGTACCGTCTGCGTTCACTGCGTTGTCAGCGTTGCCGTGGTCGGCAATAATGATGGTTTCGTAGCCGGTGGCGCTGGCAGCTGTCACCACGTCCTTTACACACTCGTCAACAGCCTTCACAGCCTTTTCAATGGCTTCGTAGATGCCGGTGTGGCCCACCATGTCGCCGTTGGCAAAGTTCACCACGATGAAGTCGTACTTGTCTTCCTTGATAGCCTCTACGAGTTTGTCCTTCACCTCATAGGCAGACATCTCGGGCTTGAGGTCGTAAGTAGCCACCTTAGGCGACGCTACGAGGATGCGTTCTTCGCCTTCGTAGGGAGTTTCGCGGCCACCGTTGAAGAAGAATGTCACGTGGGCGTACTTCTCTGTCTCTGCGGTGTGAAGCTGTGTGAGTCCCTTGCTGCTGAGGTATTCGCCGAGGGTGTTGGTCACGTTCTCTTTGGGGAAGAGGATGTGCACGCCGGTAAATGATGCGTCGTAGGGAGTCATACAGTAGAACTGCAAACCGGGGATTGTTTTCATGCCGGCTTCGGGCATGTCTTGCTGGGTGAGCACTACGGTGAGCTCCTTAGCGCGGTCGTTGCGGTAGTTAAAGAAGATAACCACGTCGCCCTCTTTGATGCATCCGTCCACAGTAGTGTTGTGGATGGGGAGAACGAACTCGTCGGTCACATCGGCGTCGTAGCTCTCCTGCATGGCTTGCACCATGTCGGCAGCTTGCTTGCCTTTGCCCTCTACGAGGAGGTCGTAAGCTTCCTTCACACGCTCCCAACGCTTGTCGCGGTCCATGGCGTAGAAACGGCCTACGATGGAGGCGATGGCGGCTCCGTTGGCGTTGCACACGCCTTGGAGTTGTTCGATGAAGCCTTTTCCGCTGCGGGGGTCGGTGTCGCGGCCGTCCATGAAGCAGTGTACGAAGGTGCGCTCGGCTACGCCGTATTCCTTAGCGATTTCTACGAGCTTGAAGAGGTGGTCGAGTGAGGAGTGAACGCCTCCGTCTGAGGTCAAGCCCATGAGGTGTACGCTCTTGCCGTTTTCCTTTGCGTAGGAGTAGGCGCTTACCACTTCGGGGTTGCTGAGGATGGAGCCGTCGGCACATGCGCGGTTGATTTTTACCAAGTCCTGGTAAACGATGCGGCCTGCGCCGATGTTCAAGTGGCCCACTTCGGAGTTACCCATTTGTCCGTCGGGCAAACCCACGTTCTCGCCTGAAGCGAGGAGTTGAGAGTGGGGATAGTTGGCAGCGAGGCTGTCCATGAAGGGGGTTGGTGTTTGGAAGATGACGTCGCCTTTTCCTTGCGAGCCAATTCCCCAACCATCGAGAATCATAAGTAGGGCTTTCTTTGCCATGATGATTTTGGTTTTATGGTTTAAGTTTTTTGCTTTCAGCTTACAAAGGTACAGATTTTTTTTAGATGCCACGCTGCCTGAGGCTACAAGTTAAAAATCTGCGTCACCTTCTTATGCCGACCTGCGGCAGCCGAGCAAAGCAAGAACCATCCAAAGCAAGAATATGGCTCGGAGCAACAAAGAGAATTCTGCGGGGAAGATTACGGCCAATATGGCGGCTTGCGCATTGAGCAGATGGAGCGTGTGGCGCGGACTTACGGGCTCTTCCAACAAGCGGCTGTAGAAGGCGGCCAAAGCTACGATGAGGCGCAAGTTTGCCAGGCGGTCAAATAAGTTCTGTGATTTTTCCTGGCTGAAGAACTGTGTGTCTATTACAAGAGATTTCTTTGTCATGGCATTCGTGTTTTATTGGTTTCACGGTGCAAAGAAATCTCTAAATTGTGACAATCTACGTCACTTCTTAATTTTTTTTGTTAAATCTTTAATGCGGAGGTTCATGTAGTTCTGAAATTCGGGCGAATCTACGATTTCGATGTCGTCGTAGAGTCCCAGGAAGAAGCGTCCCACACCTTTGTAGCTACACACCAGGGTGTCGAGCAGATAGCGGCCGTCGTCTTGCAGTTCTATCTGTTCTTCGGAGGCCGGAAACTCTTCGAGCAGCAAGCTGGTGGCCAAGCGTCCCAGGAGCATCTTCACACGGAAGCGCTCGGTGCCGGAGAAATGGAAGAGGTCGGTGTAGAAGGGTGTGTGCTGGGCTTCGTGTGACCAGATCATATCGAGCACCTCCACGCTACGCGCGCGGGATATTTTAAATGTCTTGTTCATGCCCGTGCTTATCTCGAAGCAGCGCACCTCGCTGTTGTTGGAGAGGAAGAGATAAGGCTCTACGTAGCGGTCGGTGATGCGTCCGCTGTTGGGCGAGAGATAGTCGCGCAAGAGAACCACGCGCTTTTCCTTCACAGCCTCGTAGAGCTTGTTGAGGTTGCGGGCTATGTGGTCGTCGATGCCATGTTTTGCCAAGGCCTCAATGTCGTAGAGCGAGGAGAGTTTTTGGCGCAGGTGGCGCACCTCCGGCGAGTTGTCCAATACGCTGTTGAGCACGCGGTTGATAGTGATGGCCTCATCGTCGGTGAAGTGGATGAGCTGCGTAATTTCCTTGAAGAAGGGCGAACTGTGGTCTATGCGATACTTCGAGCCGCTTTTTATCACCACAAAGCCCATGGCGCGGAAGCCATCAAGGTAGCGATAGATGCTACGCCGACTCAGATTGAGACGGCTACTGATTTCTTCAACTTTCAAGGTAGAATTTTGCGTCAGCATCACCATCAGGCGAAGCTGCTTATCAAATTTATCAAATTCCATAAGTGCAGCGTAATATTTTTCTCTTAGCGGCTGCAAAATTAATAACAATTAAATAAAAATGCAATTTTTACCCCCCCCCGTTTTGTTAAGCTTTGTTAAATATTTTAGTTTATAAGCATTTTCAGACATTTTTCTGCTGAGCACCGGGGAAGAGCTGAGCACCTCAGTGTTTATCGGAGTTGTAAGGAGAGCTGTTTTTCTTTTTTACGGGATTTTCGGAGAGAAGAATTTCTGTGACAAACTACGTCAACAGCGTTCATTTTTTAAAAGTATTTAACCTCCTTCGACATCGAAGCTACCACTTGCGAAAAACAGCAAGGCGCAAAATTATCCTTTGGCGGCGCGAAAAAATTCGGAGTAAACGCCAAATTTTTCTTAGTAAAGACCTGCGAAAAACTGCGCGCCGCCGAGGAACTCGAAAAAGTAGGGTTTTTCTGCGCAAGAAAATGGGTATAAAAAAAGGAAGCCACGCGGCTTCCTATAGGTCAAGACAAAGATACAACATTTCAGAGCGAAATGCAAATCGGCGTTTACAGATTTTTGCCATTCATTTAGATTTGTTAAGATTCTATTCACTACGCACCCCCGAAATAGGAAGTTTTGCATATTATACACAATTTGCAAGGCATAAATTTTATATTCATTCATAAATTCAATCCGTTGCATCGCCCGGGCAGGGGTGGCCGATTTCCAAAAATCAAGGGGCGGCGTTTTGCCATTCGGGGCTGTTGATGTATCTTTGCACTCATATAATATATAGACAATGCTGAAAAACCTTCTCCCACTGCTGCTTTTCTGGCTTTTGCCGACCTGCGTTTTTGCACAAAGCGCTTACCCCTCGGCCATGCCCACAATGACCATTACGGCTGCCGACGGCCAGGAGAGCGAAGAGACGGAATACGAGGGCTCGGCGCCCATCAACGCTTTGTTCTGCGCACATCCGGAGAACGTGGGGAGCTACACGCCCTACTATGAGTGGCGCTTCTCGCGCCAGGGCGAGGAGAAACCTTTTCTCACCCGCTACGAAGAGGAGACCACCTACGTATTCAAGGAGAGCGGCGCCTTTCTCATCGAGCTGTACATCAGCTTTGTAGAGGGCACCGACACCATCGAATACGAGATGGACAGCCCCTTCATGGTGAACATCAGCGAATCGAAACTGGAAGTGCCCAACGCCTTTACGCCCAACGGCGATGGCGTGAACGACGTGTTCAAGGTGAAAGAGGGCTACCAGAGCATCGTATCCTTCGAGGCCACCGTGTTCAACCGCTGGGGCAAGAAACTCTACTCGTGGAAAGACCTGGACGGCGGATGGGACGGCAAGAGCGGCGGCAGCAATGTGCCCGACGGTGCTTACTACCTCCTCATCAAAGCCAAAGGGGCCGACGGCAAGAACTACGACATCAAAAAGACCATCAACATACTGCGCGGATACACCGAAGCAGCCGGTAAAAACTAAACCAAAGACTAAACTGCGACTCAGAAGCCCATGCAAGAGCTTTCCGACATAACGCCAAAGACCTCCTGCCCCAAAGAAAGGGAAGAGGAGGGACAGATTAACATCTACGGCGCACGCGTTCACAACCTGAAAAACGTGGACGTGACCCTGCCGCGCCATAGTATGTCGGTGATTACCGGCCTGAGCGGCTCGGGCAAGAGCTCTTTGGCCTTCGACACGCTCTACGCCGAGGGACAGCGCCGATACATCGAGACCTTCTCTGCCTATGCGCGCAACTTTCTCGACAACCTGGAGCGCCCGGACGTAGACAAGATAACCGGCCTCAGCCCCGTTATCAGCATCGAACAGAAGACCACCAACAAGAACCCACGCTCCACCGTGGGCACCGTGACAGAGATCTACGACTTTCTGCGACTGCTCTATGCCCGCGCCGGCGAAGCCTACAGCTACATCAGCGGCGAGCGCATGGTGAAATACACCGAGGAGCAAATCGTCAACCTCATCCTCACCCGCCACCTGGACCACAAAGTATATCTGCTAGCGCCCCTGGTGCGCAGCCGTAAGGGACACTACAAAGAACTCTTTGAGACCGTACGCAAAAAGGGTTTCCTCCACGTACGCGTGGATGGCGAGATACGCGAAGTGACCAACGGCATGAAGGTGGACCGCTACAAGAACCACGACATAGAGGTGGTGGTCGACAAACTCTTGGTGAGAGAAAAAGACAGCGACCGCCTGAAGAAAAGCGTAGCCAAGTCGCTCGAACAGGGTGGCGGCCTGATGGTAGTGCTCGATGACACCGACGGCACAGCTAAGTTCTACTCGAAACGCCTGATGTGTCCCACGAGCGGCATCTCCTACCGCGAACCCGCGCCCCACAACTTCTCCTTCAACTCCATGAACGGCGCCTGTCCCAAGTGTAAAGGCTTGGGCTACGTCAGTGTGATGGACCAAGAGAAAGTGGTGCCCAACCCCAAACTCTCTATCCGAGAAGGCGCACTCGCCCCACTCGGAAAATACAGAAACGCCCTCATCTTCTGGGAAGTGGAAGCCGTGCTCCTGCAATACGACTGCGACCTCAACACCCCCGTTTGCGACATCCCGGAAGAGGCTATGGACGAAATATACAACGGCACGGCCGACCGCCTGCGCATCCCCGCGGCCATTGCTCATACCACCGACGACTACTATGTGGAGTACGGCGGACTGGTAAAGTACATCCAGCAAATGGCAGATAGCGAGATGACCGCGGCAGCACAACGCTGGGCCGAACAATTCTCGCGCACCGACACTTGTCCCGTCTGCCACGGCGCACGCCTCAACCGCGAAGCCCTCAGCTATCGCTTCGGCGGAAAAGGTATTCACGAGCTGGCCGCGATGGACATTGCCGAACTCTACGAATGGCTGGACGGGGTGGAAGAACAGCTCGACACAAAGAGCCGAGCCATCGCCGTAGAAATTCTCAAAGAACTGCGCACCCGTCTGAAGTTCCTGCTCGACGTAGGACTCGACTACCTCTCCCTCTCACGCGCCACGATGACACTATCCGGCGGAGAGAGTCAACGCATACGCCTGGCCACACAGATAGGTTCGCAGCTCGTCAACGTGCTATACATCCTCGACGAGCCAAGCATCGGTCTGCACCAACGCGACAACGTGCGCCTCATCAACTCCCTCAAAGAGTTGCGCGACACAGGCAACACGGTGGTCGTAGTAGAGCACGACAAGGACATGATGCTGGCCTCTGACTACATAGTAGATATGGGCCCGCACGCCGGACGCCTCGGCGGCGAAGTAGTATTCCAGGGCACGCCCGAAGAAATGCTGGCCTCGGACACAATGACTGCCCGGTATCTCAACGGCAAGCAGTGCATCGCCCTGCCCGCCGAGCGCAGAAAAGGAAACGGTACCTCGCTACGCATCGTAGGCGCCGAGGGCAACAACTTAAAGAACGTAGACGCCGAGTTCCCTCTCGGCACGCTCATCTGCGTGACCGGCGTCTCCGGCAGCGGTAAGTCGACCCTCATCAACGACACCTTGCTGCCCATCCTCTCGCAACACTTCTACCGCAGTTTGCGCGAGCCCCTCGCCTATAAGAGCATCGAGGGTCTGGAACACATCGACAAAGTGGTGGCCGTTGACCAAAGTCCCCTGGGACGTACCCCGCGCTCCAATCCCGCTACCTACACGGGCGTCTTTGCTGACATCCGCACGCTCTATGTGAACCTGCCGGAAGCAAAAGTGCGCGGCTACAAACCGGGACGCTTCTCGTTCAACGTAAAAGGCGGCCGCTGCGAAACCTGTAAGGGCAACGGCTACAAGACCATTGAGATGAACTTCCTGCCCGATGTCTACGTGCCCTGCGAAACATGCCACGGCAAACGCTACAACCACGAGACGCTCGAGGTGCGCTTCAAAGGAAAAAGCATAGCCGACGTGCTCGACATGACCATTAACCGCGCCGTAGAGTTCTTTGAAAACGTGCCCCACATCCTGCACAAGATAAAAGTACTGCAAGACGTAGGACTCGGATACATCAAACTGGGGCAAGCCTCCACCACCCTCTCGGGCGGAGAAAGCCAGCGCGTAAAACTGGCCACCGAACTCTCGAAACGAGACACGGGTCGCACCGTCTACATCCTCGACGAGCCAACCACCGGTCTTCACTTCGAGGACATCCGCGTGTTGCTCGGCGTGCTCAACCGCCTTGTGGAGAAAGGCAACACGGTCATCGTCATCGAGCACAACCTCGACGTCATCAAGATGGCCGACCACATCATCGACATGGGCCCCGAAGGTGGTCGCGGCGGCGGAAAAGTTATCGCAACAGGCACTCCAGAGGAAGTGGTAAAAGCCGGGAAAGGCTACACCGCCCAGTTCTTGAAAGCAGAACTGAGCCAGAGGAAAGGGAAGAATGACTGAAGTACTGCTACCGCCCAATGGGCAATATAAGAAATTGCTGACCTATCGCAAGGCAGATATAATATATGAACTAACCTATTATTTCTGCCACAAATACCTGTCTAGGAGCGACCGCACAATAGACCAGATGGTGCAAGCAGCAAGGAGCGGCAAACAAAACATCGTGGAAGGCTGCGCAGCCTCAGCTACATCTTGTAAGACTGAGATAAAACTACTCAATGTAGCCAAAGCCAGCCTGATGGAACTATTAGAGGATTACGAAGACTACCTCCGCACACGCAGGCATCGCATTTGGGAAGATTCTTCTGTTGAGTTGGAAGCGATGAGAAAGTTGGGCAGGGAACACGATGATGCAGAATTCTTTTTAGGATTGGCAAGCACACGCCCTCCTGAGACCATCGCAAATATGGCTATCGTACTGATAAAACAGACCGACTATCTGCTGTTCCGACAACTCAAACGATTAGCAGACGACTTTGAAAAGTATGGTGGTTTTAGCGAACGGATGTCCCGCATCCGTAGAGAAAAAAGAGGATACTAATAAGGCTTGACATTCGGACTCTATCCGGTACCAAAGTCTCTAAGGACCTTAAAGTCCCTAACGACCTTAATAATATTTGAACAATAAAAAATAAATAATCTATTTAATAACAACTTAAAAATCTTTTAATTATGTTTGAAGGACATCCAAAAGGTCTATGGGCATTAGCCCTCGCCAACACAGGTGAACGCTTCGGTTACTATACCATGTTGGCAGTTTTCTTGTTCTTTTTGCAGGACAATTTCGGTTTTGACATGGGAAAATCTAGTACTATTCAAGGCATCTTCTTGGCTGTAGTTTACGGCGTACCTCTTTTTGGTGGTATACTTGCTGACAAGTTTGGTTTTGGCAAGATGGTCACCATTGGTATCTTCGTCATGTTCACGGGATACCTATTACTATCTTTACCCTTAGGAGCGGGATTTTTTGCATTAAGCGTAATGATATTAGCATTGTCGCTGATTTGTGCAGGAACCGGTCTTTTCAAGGGGAACTTGCAAGTATTGGTTGGTAATCTATACGATGACCCCAAATACTCTGCAAAGCGCGACGAAGGTTTCAGCATTTTCTACATGGCTATCAATTTAGGGTCTATGTTTGCAGCTGCTGCAGCTCTAACTATCATGGCTTGGACTCAGACTGAATATGGTGTAAGTAAGGCAGATTCTTACCACTTCGCATTCGCTGTTGCATGCGTATCGTTGGTAATCTCAATCCTTATTTATTATGTATTTCGTGGTACTTTCTCTCATGCCGACCGTGCAAAAGCAGTTGCCGCAGGCAGCACAGATATAGTTGAAGAAAAACTTACTCCTGCTCAAACAAAAGAACGCATCGTTTGCCTCTGCTTGGTTTTCGCCGTGGTTATCTTCTTCTGGATGGCATTCCACCAAAACGGTATCACGATGAACCAATTTGCTCGCGAATACACTGCTACTTCAGAAAGCGGCTTCATGAGTCTTTTCCTCAGCAAGTCATTTAGTCTCACTGGAATGAGAAGCATTTGGAACCTTGTTTTGTGCATTGTATTGGTTTATACATTGCTCAATGTTTTCCAGTCAAAGACTACAAAGGGTAAGCTCATTGCGGGTGTTTTGGCCTTGGCAGCAGGTGGTATTTTGGTATATAAAGCATTGAATGTTACAGGTTCTGTAGATGTTGAAGCTCCTATTTTCCAACAATTCAATCCTTGCTTCGTTGTTGCATTGACTCCGATCGTTGTCTTAATCTTTAAGTGGTTAGCTAGCAAGGGCAAGGAACCATCTTCACCCAAAAAGATTGGTTTGGGAATGTTGGTAGCTGCTGCTGCATTCGTTATTCTTTTAATTGGCTCACTAGGCCTTCCAGCTCAGGCAGAACAATTAGCTAACATCGAAGCAGGCACTGCCACTTTGGTATCTCCCAATTGGCTTATCAGCACCTACTTTGTGCTGACTATCGCAGAATTATTGCTTTCTCCTATCGGCATTTCATTTGTGTCAAAAGTAGCACCTCCTCAGTACAAGGGTATGATGATGGGTGGATGGTTTGTTGCGACTGCCATTGGTAACGCCTTGATTATGATTCCTGGTTTGATGTGGGGTTTAGATTTGTACATCATTTGGGGCGTATTGATTGCTATTTGCCTCGTTTCAGCTATCTTTATTTTCTCAATACTGAAGCGCTTGGAGAAAGTATCCTAAGGCTACACATTAAATAATATATAGGCAGGCAGGCTCGAAAGGCTTGCCTGCTTTTCTTTTGGACGGCTGCGATGAATAGGCGAAGTTGTAGGGGCAGTATTAAAAAAGTAGCCATTCCATCGGTGGTTTGCGGAAGATAGAAGGGATCCTAATGCTGGGAAAGCTGCAAGCCGGGACAGGCTCCGAAGGGCTTACTTTTTAGATTTTGTAATTATCTGATTTTCAAGATCCATTTTCAGGCATTTCTTAGTAAACTTCTAGGAAAAACTCGGAGTTTACTAGGAAAAATTTGTAGTTTACTAAGTTTTCCTAGAAAGCTACTAAGAAAAACAGGATGATGTAGGGGACGGAAAATATGCATTGAGAGAAGTCACGGGGAGAGCAAAAACTGGCCCTGCGAAACTATAAAACCGGAACAGTTTTTACCCATAATTCTCTGTTCCATATTTCCTATTCTATATACAAATTCTTTACAAAAAGATTTTTTAAGATAATCTCACAAGGAGCTTAAGAAAACTTTTTATACATTTGTAGTTTCTAAGATATAATTGTTTATTTTCAAAATATTATGGAACCCGCAAAAGGAAAATTAGGAGTGTTGTGCGTAGGCCTTGGCGCCGTGACCACAACAATGATTACCGGAGTTTTAATGGCTCGCAAAGGCCTTGCTAAGCCCGTTGGTTCAATGACACAATATGATAAGATTCGTGTGGGCCGCGGTGCAGAGAAAAAATATCTGCACTACGGAGAGATTGTGCCTCTGGCCGAGCTCAACGACCTTGTATTCGGTGCTTGGGACGTTTATCCCGCCAATGCCTTTGAGAGCGCAGTGAACGCAGAAGTGCTCCGCGCTAAAGACATCCTTCCCGTAGAAGACGAATTGAAAGCCATCGTGCCCATGAAGGCTGCCTTCGACAAAAATTATGCCAGCCGCCTGGATGGCGACAACGTAAAGGACTGCAAGACCCGCTGGGAGATGGCAGAAGCTTTGCGTCAGGACATCCGCGAGTTTAAGGCCGCCAACGGCTGCGAGCGCGTGGTGGTTATCTGGGCTGCTTCGACAGAAATCTACGTACCCATCGACAAAGAGGTACACTATACGCTCACTGCTTTCGAGGCTGCCATGAAGGCAGACGACCGCGAGCGCATCGCACCCTCTATGTGCTATGCCTACGCAGCGTTGCAAGAAGGTGCTCCCTTTATTATGGGCGCTCCCAACACCACGGTGGACATCCCCGCTATGTGGGAGTTGGCCGAGAAGACCAAAATGCCTATCGCCGGTAAGGACTTCAAGACCGGACAGACTCTCGTGAAGAGCGGATTTGCTCCCATCATCGGCACACGCTGCTTGGGCCTTGCCGGATGGTTCTCTACCAACATCCTCGGTAACCGCGACGGCCTCGTGCTCGATGAACCCGCCAATTTCCGCACTAAGGAAGTATCTAAACTCTCTACTTTGGAGAGCATTCTCGTGCCCGAAAATCAGCCCGACCTCTATACGGACTACTACCACAAGGTGCGCATCAACTATTATCCTCCCCGCAACGACGACAAAGAGGGATGGGACAACATCGACATCTTCGGCTGGATGGGCTATCCTATGCAGATTAAAATCAACTTCCTCTGCCGCGACTCTATCCTTGCAGCGCCGCTCATGCTCGACCTCGTGTTGCTCTCCGACCTTGCAGCGCGCGCCGGACGCTATGGCACACAACGCTTCCTGAGCTTCTACCTGAAGAGCCCACAGTACGACTACACCACAGACGAGGTGCCCGTAAACCACCTCTTCCAGCAGTATGTCATGCTGAAGAACGCCATCCGCGAAATGGGCGGCTACGAAGCCGACGAAGAAATCGACTAAGAAATAAGCATAGGAGTTTCTGACCAGAAACACACCTATATAAACCTATATGATCCATGAAAAGCTTCACGGCTGTCCTTCTTTCCCGAGGATAAGCTGTGGGGCTTTTTGGGAACTTCAACCAACAACCCAACAGACTTGACACGCGTGAAACTAAGAATCTACATCCTGCTCATCCTCCTATGCTCCGGCCTCGCTGTGCTGGCGCAAAACGTAACCGGTGTCGTCACGAACGCCACCAATGGAGAGACAGTACCCTTCGCCAACGTGTTTTACGAAGGAGATAAGCGCGCTGTACAGACAGACATAGAAGGAAAATTTTCTATCTCCTACAAGAAAGGACGTCTCTACATCAGCAACATAGGATTCGACTCGAAGAACTTCCGCATCGACAAGCCGCAACACCTCGATGTGCGCCTCATCCCCAACGCCCGCCTCTTCAACGAGGCTACGGTTACCGGAAAGAAAAAGAAGTACAGCCGAAAGAACAACCCCGCCGTAGAGCTCATGCGAAAGGTTATCGCCGCAAAGAAAAAGAGCAACCTAAAGGAAAAGGACTACTACTGCATTGACAAGTACAGCAAAATCACCTTTGCCTTTAACGACGTGACGGACAAAGTGTTTGAGGAAGGAAAATTTAAGAAGTTCCCCTTCCTCAAAGACCATGTAGAGACCTGCAACACTACCGGCAAACTCATCCTACCCATCTCCGTCGACGAAACAGTATCTTCGGAAATTTACCGCAAGAAACCGGAGAGCACAAAGACCATTGTCACCGGACAACGCAGCAATGGCATCAACGACCTCATCAACACCGGCGACATCCTCAACACGATGCTCAAGGACTGCTTTACCGACGTTGATATCTACGAAGACGAGATTCGCCTGCTACAAAGCCAGTTCATCAGCCCCATATCCTCACGCTCCGCCATCAGCTTCTACCGCTATTTTATAGAGGACACCTTAATGGTAGACAAGGACAAATGCTTCGAGCTAACCTTTACGCCCAACAATCCGCAGGACTTCGGATTCACCGGCACTCTCTACATCATGGCCGACTCTACCTGGCGCGTCAAAAAGATAGACATTGGCTTGCCCAAGAACACCAATGTAAACTTCATAGAGAGCCTGCGCATCATCCAGGAGTTTCAGCAGTTGCCCTCGGGCGAACAGGTGACCGTCTCGGACGATATGTTGGTACAACTCAAGCTGGTGGATTTCCTACAGAAGTTCCAAGTGCAACGCACCACCCAATACAAAAATTTTTCCTTTGAGCCTATCCCGGACCAATCTTTTAAGTTCAAGGGAGACGTATTGGTGGATGCGAATGCACAGATGCGCGACGAAGAATTCTGGGAGCAACAGCGCTCCGAGAGTCTTACGAAATCTGAAAGCCGCATGGATGCCTTCATCCGCAACCTTCAGAACATCAAAGGTTTCAAGCCCGTGCTGTTCGTAGCAAAGGCCTTCATCGAAAACTTTGTGGAGACGAGCACCGACCCCAAGAAGCCGAGCAAGGTAGACATTGGTCCGGTGAACACAATTATTACCAAAAACTTTGTGGAAGGCTGGCGCTTGCGTGCCTCGGCTCAAACCACGGCCAACCTGCACCCTAACATTTTCCTGAAAGGCTACGTGGCCCACGGCTTCAAGGATCACCGATGGAAAGGTATGGGCGAAATGACCTATTCCTTTAACAAAAAGGCCTACCTGCCGCGCGAGTTTCCCGTGAACAACTTGACGTTCACCTACGCCAACGACGTGATGTCGCCCAGCGATAAGTTCTTGCCCACAGACAAGGACAACGTGTTCGTATCCTTTAAATGGACCAGTGTAGAGCACATGATGTACTATCAGTACTATAACCTCTTGTGGGACCGCGAATGGGCCAACGGATTCCGTCTCAACATGCAGCTGCGCTCTGAGCGCGACAGACCCACCGGTGCTCTCTTCTATCAAGCGCTCGATGGAAACGGCTCTCCCTCGGCCGACCCTTCAAAACACCTTAAGAGCCTTCAGACAACAGACTTTAAGTTGGGCTTCATTTATCAGCCCGGCGCCACATGGACCAATACCAAACAGCGCCGCATAGCTGCCAACCACGATGCTCCTCGCTTCTCTTTATCGCATACCGTGGGTGTGAAAGGCGTCTTGGGCGGCGACTATCATTACAACTTTACAGAAGCAAGTATAGACAAACGATTCTGGCTCGCCTCATGGGGAAAGATTGATGCCACATTGAAGGGCGGAGTACAATGGAACCAAGTGCCCTTCCCACTGCTCATTATGCCGCCGGCCAACCTTTCCTACATCCGCGAAGACAACATGTTCAGCCTCATCAACAACATGGAGTTTCTCAACGACCGCTATGCCTCGCTCATGCTGGCCTGGGACATGAACGGAAAGATTCTGAACCGCATCCCGCTACTGAAGAAATTAAAATGGCGCGAGCATATCGGGTGCAACGTTCTTTGGGGCACGCTCTCCAGCAAGAACAACCCCTTCCTGGAAAAGAATGCCGGCAATGCCAACCTCTACTACTTCCCTGGACATTTCCAGGATGATGGGTCATATAAATACCTGTCTACCGTCATGGATAAGAAAAAGCCTTACGTAGAGGTAGTGGCAGGTATTCATAACATATTCAAGCTGCTACATGTTGAATATGTGCGCCGACTGACCTATCTTGACGACCCCCAAACCAAGAAATGGGGCGTAAGGCTCATGCTCCGCGTCAAGTTCTAAATTCACAAACTCCACCCTACTCCCTACAATATGACCACTGCTATTTTCGACAAAGCCGCACTCGAGGCCATCGAACTCCTAAAGCATTTGATTGCCACCCCCTCGTTTAGCAGAGAAGAAGGCGCTGCTGCCGATGTGTTGCAAGCCTATCTGGAAGAAGCAGGAGTGCGGCCGAAGCGAAAAGGAAACAACCTGTGGTGTCTCCCTACGACACTGAATCCGGAACGCCCCACGCTCTTGCTCAATGCCCACATCGACACGGTGCGCCCCGTCAGCGGATGGCATCGCAACCCCTTCTGCCCAAGCATAGAGGGCGACTACCTTTACGGACTGGGCAGCAACGATTGCGGTGGAGGGCTGGTCTGCCTGCTGCAAGTGTTTCGCCTACTCCGAGACCACGCAGAATGCCCGTGGAATATCATCTGGCTCGCCTCGTGCGAGGAAGAGGTGTCCGGAAAGGAGGGAATAGAGAGCGTACTGCCCCTACTGCCTCACATTGATGTTGCCATCGTGGGCGAGCCCACCGACATGCAGCCCGCCATAGCCGAGAAAGGATTGATGGTGCTCGACCTGACCGCACACGGCAAGGCCGGACACGCCGCACGCAACGAGGGCGACAATGCCATCTACCATGCGCTGAAAGACATAGAGTGGCTGCGCAGCCATCGCTTTGAGAGAGTATCGCCCCTATTGGGAGAAGTGAAAGTGAGCGTCACCCTCATCAAAGCCGGCACGCAGCATAACGTCGTACCCGACCGCTGCGAATTCACGGCCGATGTACGCACAAACGAGTGTTACTCGAATGCCGAAATACTCGATGAAATCAAGAAAAACGTAAGCTCCGACGTACACGCACGCTCCACCCGCCTCAACTCCTCAGGCATCAGCAAAGAACACCCTATCGTAAAACGCTGCATAGCTTTGGGAGGAGAGCCCTACGGCTCGCCAACGCTGAGCGACCAAGCCTTGATGCCCTTCCCTTCCTTGAAGTTGGGCCCCGGCAGTTCTGCTCGCTCACACAGCGCCGACGAGTTCATAAAACTTTCAGAAATTCGCCATTCCATCGAATTTTTCTACCATTTGCTCTCCTCTCTCTAAGGCAGAGCAAAGAGTTTCCAGCCACTACGGACATACTTAGCGTCAGCTAGCAATCGGCAGTTAGGAATTCTCCATCCTAACCAGAAAAGTTATGCCCCTATCTTTTATTTGTAACACGGCGCGTTACAAGTTGTAACATGGCGTGTTACACTTCGTAACATAGGAAGTTACACATTGTAACATGGCTCGTTACAAAAAGCTGTAAAGGGAAAAGAAACCGCAAGCTCCAGCCACTGCCGGCTTATACTGCTGCACTCAACCATCAGCCCTATGAAAAAGCACAAAGGAGACGGCACAGTGTTTTTTTCTTTATATAATAATGTGTAGCCCCACTTTTTTTTATACTTTTGCAGCCGGAACAAAAAAATAGAGGAGCACTATGCAAAAAAATCTGGTAATAGTAGAGTCTCCGGCTAAGGCCAAGACCATCGAAAAGTTTCTTGGAAAAGACTACAAGGTCTTATCCAGTTTCGGACACATACGCGATTTGAGCAAGAAAGACTTTGGGGTAGATTTGGAGACCTTCAAGCCTCAATATGAGATACCCGAAGAGAAGGAACATGTAGTCAAGGAGCTCAAAAGCTATGCAGCGAAGGCAGAAGCCGTATGGTTGGCATCCGATGAAGACCGCGAAGGAGAAGCCATCTCTTGGCACTTGGCAGAAGTATTGGGACTAAACCCCGAGAACTCTCGCCGCATTGTCTTCCATGAGATTACCAAGCCTGCCATCCTCGCTGCCATTGAGAATCCACGTAGCATAGACCTCCACTTGGTAGATGCGCAGCAAGCACGCCGCGTGCTCGACCGCTTAGTGGGCTTCAAGCTCAGTCCGGTTCTTTGGCGCAAGGTGCGCCCCAGCCTCTCAGCAGGCCGTGTGCAGAGTGTAGCCGTACGCTTGCTTGTAGAGCGTGAGCGCGAAATTACCAGGTTCGAAAGCGAAGCCGCCTATAAGGTGACAGCCCTCTTTGAATTGGCCAACGGAGCCTCGCTGAAAGCAGAACTCAACACCCGCTTCAAGACACAAGCCGAGGCGCGTCAGTTCCTTGAGAGTTGCAGCAAGGCCGATTTTACCATTGCAAGCATTACCACTCGCCCCACACGCCGCACTCCTGCTCCTCCCTTCACAACCTCCACCTTGCAACAAGAAGCTGCCCGCAAACTGGGCTTCCCCGTTGCATTGACCATGCGCGTGGCTCAGGCTCTTTACGAAGCCGGTCTTATCACCTACATGCGTACCGACTCTATGAACCTGTCGGCCTTGTGCTTGAACAACTCTGCCCAGGTGATCAAAGAAAATATGGGCGAGCAATACCACCAGCGCAGAAAATACCAGACCAACACCAAGGGAGCGCAAGAGGCACACGAGGCCATCCGCCCCACGGATATGAGCAACGAACAAATCAGTGGCACACAACAAGAGCGTCGCCTCTACAACCTCATCTGGAAGCGTACCATCGCTTGCCAAATGGCCGACGCGCAAATGGAATGTACCACGGTGAACATAGAAATCAGCGGCAAGGAAGAATTGTTTGTAGCCAAAGGCGAAGTAGTGAAGTTCGACGGCTTCCTCAAGGTGTATCGCGAGAGCTACGACACCGACGAGGAGAACGAAAGCGAAGGCAACCTGCTCCCCAGCATGCAGGAGGGCGAAACACTGAAGCGCACGGAAATCACAGCCCAGCAGCGCTTCACCCAACAACCCTTGCGCTACACAGAAGCCTCGCTCGTACACAAATTGGAGGAACTCGGCATCGGCCGACCCTCTACCTATGCACCCACCATCTCTACCATCCAGCAACGCGAATATGTGGTGAAGGGAGACAAAGCGGGATTTGAGCGTAGCTACAACATCATCACCCTCGCAGGCAACAAGATAAAAGAAGAAACCAAGACCGAGATTGTAGGCGCCGAAAAGGGAAAACTGCTACCCACCGACACCGGCATCGTGGTGAACGACTTCCTGGCAAGCAACTTCCCCGACATCATGGACTACAACTTTACGGCCAACGTAGAGAAGGAGTTTGACGAAGTGGCCGAAGGTAAAAAAGACTGGACCGAGCTCATCCGTTCCTTCTACGAAGACCTGGAGCCGCAAGTAGACAAGACAATGAACGAAAAGTCTGAGTACAAAGTAGGCGAGCGCGAATTGGGCGTAGACCCCGTGAGCGGCGAACGCATCTCTGTGAAGATTGGCCGCTATGGTCCGATGATTCAAAAAGGCATTGCCGGCAGCAACGAGAAACCCAAGTTTGCCTCTCTCAGTCCCAACCAGAGCATCGAGACCATCACCTTGAAAGAAGCACTCGAGCTCTTCAAACTCCCAAGAATCGTAGGCAAGTACGAGCAGGAGGACATCGTGGTAAACATCGGTCGCTTCGGGCCCTACATACAGCACGCCGGAAAATTTATCTCCATCCCCAAGGAAGAAGATCCTATGGAGATTACACAGGCACGTGCCATCGACTTGATAGTACTCAAACGCAGCGCAGAAGAAAGGAGCCACCTTAAAGCCTTTACTGAAGAACCCGAACTGGAAGTTCGCAGCGGACGCTATGGCCCTTATATCGCCTACAAGGGAACCAACTATAAAATCCCCAAGAATATGGCGGCAAAAGCGGCAGAGCTGTCTTTGGATGAATGTAAGAAAATCATAGAAGATGCCGCTTCAGCACCTAAGACCACCACGCGCCGAATGGCACGCGCCAAGAAATCTACGAAGTAAGTAAGCCTCTGAGAAATGCCCCAGCCCTCTAAAAAATGTGTGGTACTTATCGGCTACATGTGCGCCGGTAAGACGACCGTAGGCAAAGCCTTGGCTAAAAAAATAGGGCGTACCTTCTACGACCTGGATTGGTACATCGAGGAGCGTTTCCATAAAAAGGTACCCGTCATCTTTGCAGAAAGCGGCGAGGAGAAGTTTCGCGACATAGAACGCCGCATGCTCCACGAAGCTGCAGAGTTTGAGAACACCGTCCTCTCCTGCGGCGGAGGTACACCTTGCTTCTACGACAACATAGACTACATGAACCAGGTGGCAGATACTTACTACCTGAAAGCATCTACCGATACCATTTTGCAACACCTTTCTATCAGCAAAGGAGAACGCCCCTTGCTCAAAGGGAAAAGCCCCGAAGAGCTCAAGCAATTTGTTGACGAGCAACTAGAGAAGCGCGCTGCGTTCTACGAGAAGGCACACCACATCATAGATGTAAATGTGCTCGACAGCTTTGACAAGATAGACCAAATTGTAGATACCATCATAGAAACCGGAGGCCTGCAGGGAAGCAAAGAAGCCTCCCGCTAGTGAGCCACCATACTGTTCTATCCTGAAATATTTAATACATAATAATACGTACCGCCCATGAGAAAATGGAGAATTGAGGATTCCGAAGAGCTATACAACATCAAAGGATGGGGTGTTAACTACTTTGGCATCAACGAGAAGGGCCATGCCTACGTCTCGCCTCGCAAAGACGGAGTGAAGATCGACTTGCAAGAGGTAGTTGAGGATTTGGCTGAACGCGACATCACGGCTCCCGTACTGCTTCGTTTCCCCGACATTCTGGACAACCGCATCGAGAAGACAGCCGAGTGCTTCAGTCGCGCCGAGAAGGAATACAACTTCCAGGCTGACCACTTCATCATTTACCCTATCAAGGTAAACCAGATGCGCCCTGTGGTGGAAGAAATCATCAGCCACGGAAAGAAACACAACTTGGGCCTTGAAGCAGGTTCCAAACCCGAGCTCCACGCTGTTTTAGCCACCAACACAGACTCTGACAGCCTCATCATCTGTAACGGCCACAAGGACCAAAACTTTATTGAGTTGGCTCTGTTGGCTCAGAAGATGGGCAAGCGTGTATTCCTCGTCATCGAGAAGATGGCCGAATTGAGCATCATAGCTCGCACCGCCGAAAAACTCGGCGTACGCCCCAACTTAGGCATTCGTATCAAGCTCGCCTCTTCGGGTACAGGAAAGTGGCAAGAGAGCGGCGGCGATGCTTCTAAGTTCGGCCTTAACTCCAGCGAGTTGCTCCAGGCCCTGCATCAGCTCGACGAGATGGGCATGCACGACTGCTTGAAGCTCATCCACTTCCACATCGGCTCGCAGATTACCAAGATACGCCGCATCAGCACCGCCCTTCGTGAGGCGGCTCAGTTCTACGTACAGCTACACCGCATGGGCTTCAACATTGAGTTTGTGGACTGCGGCGGTGGCTTGGGCGTTGACTACGACGGCACACGCTCCAGCAACTCTGAGAGCTCGGTGAACTACTCTATCCAGGAGTACGTAAACGACTGCGTATATACCTTCGTAGATGCCTCCAACAAAAATGGCATCCCTCACCCCAACCTCATCACTGAGGGCGGCCGCTCACTGACAGCTCACCACGCCGTACTCGTGCTCGATGTGATTGAGAGCGTAAGCATGCCGCACATGCCGGAGGACTTCCACCCCTCGGAAAACGACCATCAGCTCGTACACGACCTCACCGAAATTTGGGACAAACTCTCGCAGCGTTCTATGCTTGAGGACTGGCACGACGCCGAAGACATCCGCGACGAAGCGCTCGACCTCTTCCGCCACGGTATTATCGACCTCAAAACACGTGCTCAAATTGAGAGTCTCTATTGGAGCATCACACACGAGATTTCTGAGATGGTGCATCATCAGAAACACGTGCCCGACGAACTGCGCAAGCTCGACAAGATGATGGCCGATAAGTACTTCTGTAACTTCTCGCTCTTCCAGTCGCTACCCGACTCTTGGGGCATTGACCAGCTTTTCCCCATCATGCCGATAGCCCGTCTTGACGAAAAACCTACTCGCTCGGCCACACTGCAAGACATCACCTGCGACTCGGATGGCAAAATCGCTGCATACGTCAACTACAACCAGCAAACCAGCTACCTACCGCTCCACCCCATCAAGCACGGCGAGCACTATTATATTGCGGTGTTCCTCGTAGGAGCCTACCAGGAGATTCTGGGCAATATGCACAACCTCTTCGGCGATACCAACGCCGTGCACATTGCTGTCGAGGGCAACGATTATGTGATAGAGAAGACCATCGACGGCGAAACTGTGGCCGACGTTTTGGACTATGTGCAATACGACCCCAAGCGCTTGGTGCGCCGCCTTGAAACATGGGTAAGCAAGGCTGTGAAGGAAGAAAAGATTACCATAGAAGAGGGTAAGGAGTTTATCTCCAACTACCGCTCTGGTCTCTACGGATACACCTACCTTGAATAAAAAATCAGCGCCGGTTCCGCCACAAACAGAACCGGCGCTTTTTTTCTCCCCACAACACTGCTTGAAAGGTCCCTGAAGAAGAACATTTTCTTCGGCGTTTACTAAGAAAAACTAGGTATTTACTAGGGAAAACTAGAAAGCTACTAGTTTTTCCTCGCAAGCTACTAAGAAAAGTACTCTCTTATAGGCACAAAAAAAGGAAGCCGCGGCTTCCTTTTTCTATATGCACTGACAGGCTTAATGCAAGGCCTGCTTGATGTCATCGAGTATGTCTTCCACATCCTCAATACCTACGGAGAGGCGGATGAGGTCGGGCGCTACGCCAGCCTCGCGCAACTGCTCGTCGGAGAGTTGTCGGTGCGTGTGACTAGCTGGGTGGAGCACGCAGGAACGGGCATCGGCCACGTGGGTAACGATGCAAATGAGCTTCAGCTTGTCCATAAAGCGGATAGCGTCTTCGCGAGTGCCCTTCAAGCCGAAGGCAATCACGCCGCAGCCACCATTGGGCAAATACTTCTGTCCCAGTTCATAATACTTGTTATCCGGCAGTCCGGCATAGTTCACCCATGCCACCTCAGGCGCTGTGTTCAAAAACTCAGCCACACGTTGTGCATTCTCGCAATGGCGCTTCATACGCAGGTGGAGGGTTTCAAGGCCAATGTTCAAGAGGAAGGCATTCTCCGGGCTTTGGATAGAACCCAAGTCGCGCATCAGTTGCGCTGTAGCCTTGGTGATGTATGCTCCCTTACCGAAGGCATCGGCATAGGTAAGGCCGTGGTAACTCTCATCGGGGGTGCAGAGGCCGGGGAACTTATCTGCATGGGCCGACCAGTCGAAGTTGCCGCTGTCAACAATACATCCGCCCACGGCTGTGGCATGTCCGTCCATGTACTTGGTGGTGGAGTGTGTCACAATGTCGGCTCCCCACTTGAAAGGCTGACAGTTGACGGGCGTAGCAAAGGTATTGTCTACGATGAGGGGCACTCCGTGCTTGTGGGCCAATGCGGCGAAACGCTCGATGTCAAAGACGGCTCCGCCGGGATTGGAGATGGTCTCGCCGAAGAAGCACTTGGTGTTGGGGCGAAAGGCTTTTTCTATTTCCTCATCGCTACTTTCAGGGTCCACAAAGGTACATTCGATGCCCATCTTCTTCATCGTCACGCCAAAGAGATTGTACGTGCCGCCATAAATAGTGCTGGAGGAGATGAAGTGGTCGCCTGCCTCACATATATTAAATATAGCATAGAACGAAGCTGCCTGTCCGCTGGAGGTAAGCATGGCGGCCACACCACCTTCGAGGGCTGCAATCTTGGCAGCCACGGCGTCGTTGGTGGGGTTTTGTAGGCGAGTGTAGAAATAGCCGCTGTCTTTCAAGTCGAAGAGGCGAGCCATCTGGTCGCTGTTGTCATACTTAAAGGTTGTACTCTGATAGATGGGCACCACACGTGGTTCGCCCTTCTTAGGTGTCCAACCGCCCTGCACGCAGAGCGTTCCTTGTCTTTTCTTATCTTCCATAAGGCTGAGTTTAGTAAGATTGTTCTATTAAATTATATAATGGTACTCGGAGCTTGTTGCCTATTTGCCACGGGCCATGTTTTTCTCGCCCTTAGCGCGGCGCTCCGTCTGTTTCTTTTTCTTCTCTTTCTGCTGGACCTTCTTCTGCCCTTGCTGCTGCATCAGCAGCATCTTTACATTGCTCGGCACCAGTTTTTTCCATTCTGAGAGGAGGTAAGACTTTCCGCTGGACTCGTCGTACACCTTCATTTCGGGCAAGAAGGGTTTGTACTCCACCAAAACTGGCAGTTCCATTGGCTGCAACTTTATCTCGGAAGGATCAACATGGGTCACTTCCACCTTCGCCACACCGGCATGAATCATGTCCAACTCTTTGGCTGCCGCCAGCGATAGGTCTACGATGGTTCCCTTTCGGAAGGGGCCGCGGTCGGTCACCTCGACAATAACCTCCTTGCCGTTTTTCTTGTTACGCACTCGGAGCAGTGTGCCGAAGGGCAGCGTACGGTGTGCGCAAGTCATGCTGTCCTTGTGATAGCGCTCGCCGCTGCTCGTACGGCGTCCGTGGAATCTGTTGCTATAGTAGGTAGCCTCTCCATGATAGCTCTGCGCATCGGCCGGCAAGGCTAAAGAGAGAAGGGCTATTACAATAATAATTCTATGTATCACTGTCATGCACACGTGTTTTAGCAGGAGGCTACCGCAAGGTTCATTTTTGCAAATGTAGGCTTTTTTTTTGGATGCAAGAAAAGCTGAGAAGTCTATTCTCTCTGCTTTAACTTTTTCTAAGAAGTAGAAAGGTCCTTTAAATAGGGAGATTCTGATTTTTTTGCTAACTTTACACTCACTTAACAACTACTACCCTTACATGACTATTACCCTGATAATTCTGTGCCTCTCCGCCGTGTTTTTTGTATGGGGAAAGGTACGCTCCGACCTTGTAGCCATCTGCGTGGCACTGTCTTTGGTTCTCTTTGGCATTCTTACCCCCGAAGAAGCGCTTGCCGGTTTCTCCAGCCCCACTGTCATCATGATGGGCGGTTTGTTCATTGTAGGCGGCGGTATTTTCAGCACGGGCCTGGCCAAGAAGTTAGGACGGCGCATCCTCAGTCTCTCGGGCAACAATGAGACATTGCTCTTCATCCTCATCATGGCCACCACCTCCTTTGTAGGTGCGTTTGTCAGCAACACCGGCACGGTGGCGCTGATGCTCCCCATCGTGGTGAGCATGGCTCGCGCCGCCAACCTTTCGCCCTCGCGCTTCCTGATGCCCCTTGCCTTTGCCGGCAGCATGGGCGGTATGCTCACACTCATCGGTACGCCGCCCAACTTGATCATCAACGACGCCCTCGTAAATGCCGGCTACGATTCGCTCAGCTTTTTCTCCTTCACCCCCGTGGGCATTCTCTGCATCATAGTGGGCACTGCCGCCCTCATCCCGCTGACGCGCTGGTTTCTCAAGGGTAAATCTTCTGATAGCAACAAGCACGCTTCAAAAACGCTGGAGCAATTGGCAGAGGAATATAAGTTGGCCGAAGAGCTCACCCGCTTGCAGGTGACCGACGGCTCAATAGCGAAGGGCTCCACTGTGAGAGAGCTGAACGTACATGGCAAGTACGGCGTTACGGTCATTGAGATACGCCGCACCTCTTCGAGCCACAACACGCTGATGAAGAAGGTGACGCAATTCACCGTGGCTGACATCAAACTGGAAGCCGGCGACGAGCTCTACATCTCGGGAGCCGAAGAGAACGTAAGCAAGATGGCTGCCGAAACAGGCTTGCGCATCCTCGAGGGCGAGGAGAAGCGCAATAAACTCCGTTTCTACGACGTGGGCATGGCCGAAATTCTGATTCTCCCCACCTCTACGCTCATCAACCACACCATTGCCGAGGCCAACTTCCGCAGCCAGTTTGGCGTAAACGTGTTGGGCATTCGCCGCCACGACCAATATTTCCTGCGCGACCGCCGCAGCGTGCGTCTGAATGCCTCCGACGTGGTGCTGGTACAGGGCCCGTGGAAAAATATTTCGCAACTCAGCGCCGAAGATACGCAATGGGTGGTGCTGGGACAGCCGCTCGAGCAAGCCTCGCGCGTTACGATTGACTACAAAGCCCCCTTGGCAGCTTTCATCATGCTCCTGATGGTGCTGGCTATGGCGCTCGACGCCATCCCCATCGCTCCGGTAACGGCTGTCATTCTGGCTGCCGTGCTGATGATTCTCACCGGCTGTCTGCGCAACGTAGAGTCGGCCTACAAGACCATCAACTGGGAGAGCATCATTCTCTTCGGAGCCATGCTGCCCATGAGCACCGCCTTGGAGAAGACCGGCGCCTCCACCCTCATCTCCGGCTCGCTGGTCGAGACTTTCGGCGGTGGCGGTCCCTACGTATTGCTGACAGCCATCTATCTCTGTACCTCGCTCATGACGTTCTTTATCTCCAACACCGTTACGGCCGTGCTCATGGCGCCCATTGCGCTGAGTGCCGCACAGGCGCAGGGTGTCAGTGCAGTGCCTTTCCTCTTCGCCGTGACCGTAGCCGCCAGCATGTGCTTTGCTTCGCCGTTCTCCACACCGCCCAACGCATTGGTGATGTCGGCCGGAAGCTACAAGGCCATCGACTACATCAAGGTGGGCCTACCGTTACAAATTGTCATGGCCATCGTGATGATTCTGGCCCTGCCGCTCATCTTCCCCTTCTAAGTTCGCGCGCACGTATATATAATAAGGACAGCTCTGCAAAAGCTGTCCTTATTTCTTTGTCGCAACTGGGGAGCAGAGAGGTACTTTGGCCAGTCCGCGAAGGGGCAAAAAAATCGGTTTTGCAAACCTTTGAATATCAAGGGGTATTTTTTAGCTTTTCTTCGGAGTTTACTAAGAACCGAGCCCTACACACACATTTCAAAGATGCGCTCTATGTCGGCTTGGCGCAACGGCTTGAATCCGTTCAAGACGCCATCGCCGCAAGCCTTGCGAGCCATCACGGGGAAGTCGGCAGCCTGAATGCCCACCTCGGTAAAGCTGCGCTGCAATCCCAACGTGTCGAAGAAGAAGGCGGAGAGGCGGCGAATGCCCTCACGGGCTATCTCCATCGGCGGCAAAGCGGCGTCGATACCGAAGACGTTGACGCCAAACTGCACATACTTGCTCACCGTCGTCTCGTCAAGGCAATATTCCATCCAGCGCGGTGTGACGATGGCCAAACCCAGACCGTGGGTAATGTCGTAGATGGCTGAGAGCTCGTGCTCAATGGGGTGACAGCTCCAGGCTTTACGTCGGCCGCCATTGACAAAGCCGTTGATGGCCCAGGAAGAGGTCCACATCAGGTTGGCGCGTGCCTCGTAGTTGTCCGGCTCTTGCAAAGCCACGGGGGTATACTTGATGATGGTCTTCATCATGCCCTCCATGAAGCAGTCGAGCATATAGAGGTCCTGATCCATATTGAAATACACCTCGAGGATGTGCGACATCATGTCGGCAGCACCGCAGGCTGTCTGATAGGCATTCACGCTATACGTCAGCGTAGGGTCGAGGAAAGAAACCTTGGGCAGCATGGCGGGTGCAAGACGGCCAATCTTGTCCTTCGTCTCGAGATTGGTGATTACGCCGCCGCAGTCCATCTCTGAGCCTGTAGCCGAGAGCGTCAACACAGATACGATGGGCAGCGCCTTTTCTATCGGGGCCTGCACCTTGCTGAGGAAATCCCAGGGGTCGTGGTCGACCATCGCACCGGCTGCCATAAATTTCGTAGCATCGATGGTGGAACCGCCGCCCACTGCCAGCAACACATCTATCTTTTCCTGCTTGCAGATTTCAGCACCGCGACGCACGGAGTCAATACGCGGATTCGGCTCGATGCCTCCCAACTCATAAACCTCAAGGCCGGCCTTCTTCAGTTCGGCCATGATGTTGTCGTAGAGACCGATGCGTTTGATAGAACCGCCACCATAGGTGAGCAACACCTTGCGGCCAAACTTCTGCAACTCGCCACCGAGGTGCTTCAACTGGTCTTTTCCAAAATAGACCTTGACGGGAATGTCGTAGATAAAGCTATTCATGTTCTTCGTATTAGGTATTAAAAAAAGAAGAGTTCCTGCCGATGTGACAAGAACTCTTAGCGCTTCAGGATGGGCTTGAACCAACGACCCCCTGATTAACAGTCAGGTGCTCTAACCAACTGAGCTACTGAAGCATTGTGCTATTCGTTTCCGAATTGCGAGTGCAAAGTTAGTAACTATTTTTTATTCCACCAAATTTTTCTTCAATTATTTTTTTAAAATTTTCTCTATTGGTTGATATTCAAGCGTTTAGAAAAATGCAGTCTGTGCAGTGTATTTTAATGAAAAGAGTAGAAAATATGCCTCTCCGATATTTTTTAATTTTTTTGACGAAAAAATTTGCACAATTCGGAAAATGGTCGTAACTTTGCACTCGCAAAAGCGCACGTGGCGTAATTGGTAGCCGCGCTAGACTTAGGATCTAGTGTCTGACGACGTGGGGGTTCGAGTCCCTTCGTGCGCACCAAGCGAAAGAGGATTAACTCATCGGGGCACCGATTGTTTGTCCTCTTTTTTTTATTTATATATAAATCTAAATTCCCTATGGCTAAAGTAGCATTAATCACAGGTATCACAGGTCAAGACGGATCGTATCTCGCTGAATTCCTAATCGAAAAAGGATATGAGGTGCATGGCATTATGCGCCGCTCATCGTCATTTAATACTGCAAGAATCGAGCATCTATATCTCGATGAGTGGGTTAGAGATATGAAAAATAAACGCTTGATAAATCTTCATTGGGGAGATATGACAGATTCAAGTTCCTTGATAAGAATCATTCAGCAAGTGCAACCTGATGAAATCTATAACCTCGCTGCTCAAAGCCATGTGAAAGTCAGCTTTGACGTCCCGGAATATACTGCCGACACAGATGCCGTCGGAACGCTTCGCTTGCTCGAGGCTGTCAGAATTCTCGGTATGGAGCATAAGACTAAAATCTATCAGGCTTCGACTTCGGAATTGTTTGGCAAGGTGCAGGAAGTCCCACAAAAAGAAACGACACCATTTTATCCGCGTTCGCCATACGGCGTGGCTAAACAATATGGCTTTTGGATTACGAAGAACTATCGCGAAAGCTATGGCATGTTTGCTGTCAACGGTATTCTTTTCAATCACGAAAGCGAACGTCGTGGCGAAACATTCGTGACACGCAAAATCACTCTTGCCGCAGCACGAATAGCTCAAGGCTATCAAGATAAATTGTATCTTGGCAATATGGATGCTCTTCGCGATTGGGGGTATGCAAAGGATTATGTGGAATGTATGTGGCTTATCCTTCAGCATCCGACACCGGAAGATTTCGTAATTGCTACCGGAGAAATGCACACAGTGCGCGAATTTTGTACACTCGCTTTCCGTTATGCCGGTATTGAACTTCGTTGGGAAGGAGAAGGCGTCGATGAAAAAGGTATCGATGTTGCGACAGGAAAAACTCTCGTCGAAGTCGATCCTAAATTTTTCCGACCTTGCGAGGTAGAGCAGTTGCTCGGCGACCCTACAAAAGCAAAAACACTCCTCGTCTGGAATCCGACAAAGGCTCCGTTTGAGGAATTGGTGAGACTCATGGTCGAACATGATATGAAATTTGCACGCAAACTGCATGATAAATCGCAAGACTGAGATGCTGGATAAAAATAGTAAAATTTACGTTGCCGGACATCGTGGCTTGGTGGGCTCTGCGATATGGAATAATCTGTTGTCGAGAGGATATACCAACCTTGTCGGTCGTACCCATAAAGAACTCGATTTGCTTGACGCAGTCGCAGTCAAACGTTTTTTCGATGAAGAACGCCCGGATGCAGTTATTTTGGCAGCGGCGCATGTCGGCGGAATAATGGCCAACCTGCGTTACAGAGCAGACTTCATCTACGAAAATCTTCAAATTCAGCAAAATGTAATCGGTGAAGCTTGGCGACATGGCGTCAAAAGATTGTTGTTTCTCGGCAGTACATGTATTTATCCGCGAGAAGCGCCTCAACCGATGACTGAAGATGTGTTG
>JAZTXL010000019.1:0-198427 GCA_045636405.1 Alloprevotella sp. | reverse complement strand
AACGCCCTCGTAGGCACAGCTCCCTTCGAATTTGTTACTGTAGAAAAAGTAGGTGAAAGCACTTTCGCCCTCAAGGCAAACGACACCAACTACTTCACCGCCTCTCCCGGCTGGTGTTCTAACCCCTCACGTGGCACATGTATTCAGTCTACTCTGACCAGCAAGTCTAAGGACGATGGTTGGGACGAAGGCGCATGGTTCACCATCACCGAAGTAGCCGACTTCAACGCCGACGAAGCAATCGCTATGTTGACTCCTGCAGCTCCCGCTACTCCTTTGGAATTTGTGAAGGCAAATCCTGAGCTCGAAACAGAAGTAACCTCTTTGAGTTCTATCACTTTGACCTTCAACAAGGAAATTGCCAGCGTAAATACTACTGAGCCCGGCATGTTCTGGTTTGTAAATGCAGACATGACAAACATGTATGATGCAGAGGTTCAAATCAACGCTACCGATGCCAAGACTCTTACTATCACATTGGCAGAAGAGATTAAGGAAGCCGGCACATATCTTGCTATGTTCAGCCAAGGCGCTCTCGTAGCTGCTGATGGTACCAGCAACGAAACTGCCGTTGAGTTGGCTTGGACCGTGAAGGCCGCACCCGTTGAACCCGAAGTTCCCGTAGCTACTCTCGAGCCCGTTTCTGTTGATCCCGCTGAACCCGAATGGTGGAATGCAATGGAAGACATTGAGAACATCGCTATCAACTTCCCCGAAGATATTACTTACAATGCAGAAAAGCCTGTAACTGTTGTATTCAACTCAGAAGAGTATGTAGAAGTAAGTGTAGCTGTGAACGCAGACGATGCTAAGCAACTCGTAGTTACCTTCCCCAAGAATCTTAAGATTGGAGAATACGTAGTAAATGTTCCCGAAGGCGCAGTAGTGGCTGTTAGCGGCGCAACTTGCAACCCCGCTCTTTCTTATACTTATAATGTAGATTACGCTTACAACACCTTCGAGCCTACAAGCATTACCCCTGCTGCAGGCAAGGTAGAAAGCTTGAAGGAAATCGTTCTCGACTTCGGTCCGAACGACTATCCCGGTACAAACGGTCTCGACATGGATGCTACATTCGAGTTGACCAACGCTCAAGGTGAAACTGTAGCTACCGGTAAGCTCAGCTACTCTGGCTGGACTGCAGCTGCTGTTACTTTCGACAAGGAAATCACTGAGCTCGGTCTTTACACTATCACTATCCCCGAAGGCGTTATCTGGAACTCTAAGGTAGATGGTACTTCTGATAGAGGCGTTCACAAGGGCGCACGTTGCAACCCCACTATCGAGCTCGTATATAGCATCGGTGAAGCTGCAACCGTGACCGAAGTAACTCCTGTTCCCGGTTACTACGAAGAAATTCCTGCTGACATCGCTGTTACTTTCAGCAAAGAAATTTCCACAGTGAATTACCTCATTCTCCGCAATGAGAACACCGGTATGCGTGGCTACTACTTTGCTGAGGATGAGTACAAGGTAGAGGGCAACAAACTCAGCTTCTCTCTCCCTGCCGACATGATTAAATTTGCTGCTTCAGCTACTGTTCAGATTCAGGTAATGGATAAGGACGGTTTCCCCGTTACTTATGCTGCTTCGGAAGATGATACGGCAGAAGGCTATGTGATGTTGGTTTACACAGCTCCTGTACATGCCGATTTGTTCACCGCTACTAAGGTTGATCCTAAGGAAGGCGAAGTAACAGAACTCAGCGTGTTCAACGTAACCTTCGAAAGCTTGAAGAGCTCTGAGGGTATGAGCTACGTGGGTGGCTTTGACGAAAGCAAGGTAGTAGAAGTGCTCGACGCAGAAGGCAACCAAGTAGCTACTGCTGAAATGGAAGTTGTGAACTCCGTTTACCGCGAAGAGTATGAAGGCGAAGTTTACGAGTTTGAGTATCCTTCTTCTGTAGCCAAGTTCACTTTGAACAAGACCATTACAGAACCCGGTACTTACACCTTCGTAATCCCCGAAGCTACTGTATTCAACGAAGGCTATTATCCCGACTCAGAAGACTTCGGTATTGGTTGGGGTGCGTTGTACAATCCTGAGGTTCGCCTCGTTTACACCATCAAGGATGCTAGCGCTATCAGCGGTGTAGAAGTAGAAGCAGCCAACGGCAAGGTATACAATCTCCAAGGCGTACGCGTAGGCAACAAGTTGCAGAAGGGCGTATACATTGTGAACGGCAAGAAGGTTTACGTGAAGTAATCCCTCCTCCGTTAGGAAATATATGACAGAGAATCCTCGACCATCAAGGCCGAGGATTCTTTTTTGTATACACTCTTAAAGTGTTCTAAACGGCAACTTCTCTTGAAGAGTGGAATTCTGGAACACAATAAGTGTTATTTTTGTCAGCGCTGAGTAGTATTTTTTTTCTTCCTTTGTCTTCAAAATCTATCATACCTTTATGGACATAAAAAATCTTAAGAGCTTGAACAAAGCTTCAGGTATTTTCTGCTATGACGATCGTGTTGCTATCGTCAACAGCATGGAGCGTGCGCAACATCCCAATCAGTATATCCGCATCGAGGCTTTTGTGTGTCTGCTCTGCCTCACGGGTAGTGCCCGCTTGTGTGTGGGTGCCGAATATTTTAATATCTCAGCGGGCGACATGTTGATGTGCCATCCCCATTTGGTGCTGGCAGATAGTCGCATCAGTGGCGATTTTACGTTTCGCTGTTTGGCCTTCTCGCCCGAGTATGCAAAAGAGCTCAGTCGGCATTCTTTCAATACCTGGGATGTGATACAGTTTTTGGAGAATAATCCTGTGTTGCACCTCCAGCCCGAAGAGGTCCATCTGCTCTGCCAGTACTGCGACCTGCTCATGACCAAGTTTCAAGCCGACCAAACCGACCACTACAAGGAGATTATAGACGGCCTCCTACAACTCTTCATCTACGAGTTTGGCGACATCCTACAACGCTGCGGTTCGTTTGCCGCACGCTCATACAGTTCGGCCGATGCCCTCTTCCGTAAGTTTATGGGACGCCTCACATGCGAATATCCCCGCCCCCGCTCCGTGTCCTACTATGCCGAGCGACTCTGCGTAACTCCCAAGTATCTCTCCGCCGTGTGCAAGGAACTATCCGGACAGACAGCTTTGGCACTCATCCACCAACAGACCATAAAGGATATACGCACCCTTTTGCTCAAGCAGGATAAGAGTATCAAGGAGATAGCCAACGAACTAAACTTCTCCACCCTCTCTTTCTTTGGAAAGTATGTGCGCGAGCACCTCGGCATGTCGCCGCGCCAGTTCCGAGAGCAGGCTTTGAAGAACCCAGACAAGGACTGAAAAATACCGCGAGCCAGGGAACGATGAGCCGATAGCTTTGAGCCGGGAGAAAAAGACTATTTTTTATTCTTTGTAACTCGCTGAGAATCAAGGTTGCTTTTTTAGAAATTCTTCGTAGTTTACTAGGAAAAACTCGTAGTTTGCTAGAAAATTCTAGAAGCTTACTAGTTTTTCCTAGTAGCTTACTAAGAAATGCTTGTTATTTTGGGGCAGCGCGCAGCTGCCTTTTTGCATAAAAAACTAAAGGCGCAGGAGGCGTAATGCAAGATGTTTTTCTAACTTTGCGGTAGATATGGCTCTCCCCATAGTGGAAGATGATAAATATTTATTTTACAGAATCCTGAATAGCAAAAGAATATGACGCAAGTAAAAGACAGCTGGAAGGCCAAAGGCTATGTGGACGAGGCCGTGCCGCAGGGCGTGGATCTGAAGGCCGAAATCCGACGCATGTGCCAAGAGAAAAATGCCATCATTCTGGCACATTATTATACAGAAGGCGTGCTGCAAGACATTGCCGACTTTGTGGGCGACAGCCTGGCGCTGGCGCAAAAGGCAGCTACTACGGAGGCCGATATCATCGTGATGTGTGGCGTACACTTCATGGGCGAGACTAACAAGATTCTCTGCCCGCAAAAGAAAGTACTCATTCCCGACCTCAATGCTACCTGCTCGCTGGCAGAGAGTTGTCCGGCAGAGCGATTTGCCGAGTTCGTAAAGGCGCACCCCAACCATAAAGTGGTGTCGTATGTGAACACGAGCGCCGCCACCAAGGCCGTGACCGATGTGGTGGTCACCTCGAGCAACGCTCGCCAAATAGTGGAGAGTTTTCCTAAGGAACAGCCCCTCATCTTTGGCCCCGACCGCAACCTCGGCGCCTATATCAACTCCGTTACCGGACGTGAGATGCTACTCTGGGACGGCGCGTGCCACATCCATGAGCGCTTCTCCGTAGAGAAACTCATCGAGCTGAAGAAAGCACACCCCGAGGCCAAAGTACTGGTTCATCCCGAGTGTAAAGGCGCCATCGTGAAGCTCGCCGACGTGGTAGGCTCCACTGCCGCCCTGCTTAGCTATGCCGTGAAGAGCGAGGCCGAGAGCTTCCTCGTAGTGACAGAGAGCGGTATCCTGCATGAGATGCGCAAGCAGTGTCCGCAGAAAAACTTTATCCCCGTTCCGCCCGAAGAAAGCGGCTGCGCCTGCAACGAGTGCAACTATATGCGCCTCGTCACGCTGGAGAAGGTGTACAATACACTGCTCCACGAATGGCCCGAAGTAGATGTGCCCGCCGACGTGGCCGAGGCAGCCATCCGCCCTATTCAGCGTATGCTCGACATCTCCGAGCAGCTCGGACTTTAACCTCCCTCATACGAAGAAGAGCCTTAGGGTGTGTACCACCTTAAGGCTCTTCTTCATATATCTGCTTGCGCTGGCAGGGCGCTAACCTATCTCAATGCGGCTGCGAGCTCCCGTGGGCAACTTAACAAGGCGTATCTGCGGACTGATTTGCGAGCGTATCTGCTCCGTATGGCTGATGACACCCACCTTGCGGCCCTGCGAATTTTCCAAATTGCTCAAAGCAGTCATTACCAGTTCGAGTGAGGCTTGGTCAAGGTTGCCAAATCCCTCGTCAATGAAGAGACTGCCGATGGAAAGGTTGTTGCTGGAGAGCGACGAAAGCCCGAGCGCCAGAGCAAGGCTCACCACAAACGTCTCGCCGCCTGAGAGCGAATAGACATAGCGGCGCTGGTCGAACATGTCGCGGTCGATTATTTCGAGGTTCAGCGAGCCGGAGGCAACCACCAGTTGGTAGCGCGGCGAGAGGAGACGGAGCTGCTGGTTGGCATGCTCCACAAGGAAACGGAAGGTGTAGCCCTGCGCCAATTCGCGGAAGCGCTTGCCGTCGGTGCTGCCGAGCAAGGAATTGAGGCGCTCCCATTGCTCGTAGTTAATCTGTGCATTGTCCAACTTTGTCTGTAAGCGGGCAGCGTGGCGCTGGCAGTTGCTGTGAGAGATGAGGCGCGCCTCAACAGCCGCCAAGCGTACGGAAGTTTCTTCGCCCCTGGCCTTCAACTCTTCCAAACTCTCGCGCAAGGCAGCCTGTGTCTCCTCCTCCTTGCCTGAGGGGCACAAACTGGAAGTGCGGAGTTTCTGCAAAACTTCGCGTGCCGTTGCCAGAATGTTGTTGGACAGCGTAAGTTCTTCTTTCAGCATGTCGATTTTACTGCGGAGCGCGTTCCAGTCGGTGCCACCGTTGAAGATGTGCTCCAGCTCGGAGAACTGAATGGGGGAGTGGTTGCCGTTAAACTGCAGTATCCACACATCCATGTCAATCATCTTCTGCTGATAGTCAGTTTGCTTGTTGGCGCGGTCTTCGTAGAGGCCGGCCTTGATGCCTTGCAACTGCTGCAGGGTGGCATTGGCCGATTCGTAGTTGTTGCGCTCGGCAGCAGCTGCCGCACGCGTTTCGGTAAGAGTCTTTTGCCAATACTCCTCTTCCTCTTCGGGCGTAGTGTCGCCAAAGAGTTGTTTAAGTTCGCTGCGCTTCCCCCTCAGAATTTCTTCGGTAGCGGCGAGGTTCTCTGTAGTCTGCAAGGTAAGTTTGCGAGCTTCCGCCTCGGCTGTCTCTGCCGATTTTACCTCCTCCTGAAGGATGTCGGCAGCGCGGCGTGCCTCGTCCAAAGCGTTGCAGGTCTTTTGCCAGTCAAGGTGGAGCGAGGTGAGGCGTGTGCGGAATCCGTCGGGGTTGTTTTTCCACTCGGTGAACCATCCAGAGAGCGTCACCATCTCGTCGAGGTCCACGTAAAGCTCGCTGCAGGAGCGGTCGGACAGCTCGATGGTTTTCTGCGTCTCTTCTGCCGCGGCAGCAGCTATTTGTAGTTCTGTATGGAGATTGTCAAGGTAGGTGCGGTTGTCGTTCATGCTGCTGTCGAGCAAGCGTATCGCCTCGTTGAGGCTGTTGATGTGCTGTTGGTGCAGGTTGAATTCCTCCAGTTCCTTGCTGCGTTCCTCCACGGCCTTCTGTACGTTGTCGATGAGCAGTTCTATCATCATGCGGCGAGCATCGTGATTGACGGAGGCAGAGCAGTCGGCTAAGGAAGCATCCAGATTGGCACATACGCTCCATTCTTGTACGTCGGTTGTAAGGCGCTCGTTGCAAGCGGTAAGGTTTTCCTGCTCGGCACGAAGGCGACCTTCTGTTTTGGCAAGGCGCTCGCGCAACTCAATCAGTATCTTGTTGCGGCGCTCAAGCTCTTCGCTCATCTCGGTGTGCTCCTTCTCCAAGTTCGTAAGCAGTTCGCCCAGTTCGTGTTCGGTCTCGGTGTGGTAAGGATGGTGTGTGGCACCGCAAACAGGGCATGCTGTTCCCTCGATAAGTTGTTTGCGTAGCTGCACAATGTTTTGGCTCTGGCTCAAAGTGAAGGTGACGTTGAGGCGCTTGAAGGCTTCTTCCACCGTGACCTTTTCTTTCTGCTGCAGCTCTATCTGTTCCATGATTTGAGCTATCTCGGCCTCCATGCGGCTTAGCTCTTGTTGGCGTGAGCGTATTTCGGTGTAGCCGGAGGATATACGATTCCACAAGGACTGTGCGCGTTGCAAGCCGAGCATTCTGTCGCGCAAGTTGGCCACATTCTTTTGTAGCTCTGCGCTATCGATGCCGTGGTTGGCTTGTTGGTGGATGAAGAGCTCGCCTTTGAGCGCCGCCATCTTCGCACTGTCTTCTTCCTGTGTCTTCTGAATTTGCTGCGAGGCACTGCGCAGTGATTGCTGCTTGTTTTGCAGTTCAACAAAGCGCTTGTGACTTTCCTCGTTGCGGCGGCTCTCGGCATTGAGAGCCACAAGTTTGTCTTTTACGAGGTCGTATTTTTCAAACATCAAGCGGTGTACGGAGAGCGCTTGCTTGTGGAGTTGGATATTCTCGATGTTCTTTTGGCGCAGCAAAAGTTGTTCGCGTTTGTTGGTCAGCGTGTTGGTACGCCCCTGCAA
Source organism: Alloprevotella sp. (assembly GCA_045636405.1). Taxonomy (GTDB): domain Bacteria; phylum Bacteroidota; class Bacteroidia; order Bacteroidales; family Bacteroidaceae; genus Alloprevotella. Next base: position 191,151 of record JAZTXL010000019.1, on the reverse strand, counting down.
ATTCTCTTTGTAAGCCGCCAGGTGTTCCTCGATTTTTCGGAGTTGTCCTGCCACTTCGCTTATCTCGCCGCTGAGACTATGACCGCGGTTGATGATGGCGCGGCGCAGGTTGAATTTGTTTTCTGTGTCGGTGAGTTTTTCGTTGGCCATTTCCAGCAGCTCGGCTTTCTTCTTCAGAGCTTCGCGGCTCTCATCTATGCGTTGTTGCGAGTGGAGTTCTTGCTGTTTGAGGTTTTCGATGTCGCGGCGGCGCACAATGATTTCCTGGTAGAGTGGTTGGATGCAGAGCACATCGTCGTAGCGTTTCAGCTGCAGCTCTTCGGCGCGCATGGCCACAAAGTTTTTGTGAGCGGCCGTTTGTCGCGCTTCGCATTCGCGGAGGTGGCGGGTAGTCTCCTCGTAGTCGTCGTACCATTTTAGTTGTTCATGGATGACGGCCTGTTGCTCGGCAATGTTGCGAGCGGTGGTAGAGAGCCGTTTTTTCTCTTCCTGTGCTTCGGCCAGGGCTTCGGGGCAAAGGAAGTCGTGTAGCAGTCCTTTGATTTCATACTCCAGGGCATTGACGGTGCTCTTTGCATCTTTACATTTCTCAAATATTTTTTTGGAGATGCGTCCGTAGATGTCTGTGCCGGTGAGTTTTTCCAGCAGTTCGGACTTGTCTTTTCTGCGGGCCTTCAGGAAATTGGCGAAGCTGTTTTGGGCGAGCATCACGGTGCGCGAGAACTGCATGTAGTCGAGTCCGATGGTGCGCACAATCTCTTCGTCTATTTTTTTGCTTTCTATTTCGCGCACCACGGGGGCTGTTTGTCGCAGGCTGCGCTTTACGTCGTCGAGATTGCCGGTCCGTTTGGCTCGCAAGTACCATCTTGCTTCGTAGCGTGCGCCGTCTGTGGTGGCGTATTCCACGATGCTCCATCCCTCCTTCTTGTTGCGGCGCAAGATGTTGCGCACGTCGCTGGCCTGGATGTTTTTTGTACCGTCGTCTTCGTTGTTGCCTAGCTCTTCTTTGGGTATGCGTTCTGCGTCGTCGAAGCGTGGTGCGCGGTTGTAAAGTGCCAGACAGATGGCATCAAGTATGGTAGATTTGCCGGTGCCTGTGTCGCCCGTGATGGCAAACAGTCCGGCCGAGCGCAGAGGCTCTTTGGTAAAGTCGATGGTCTGTTCCCCCTCGATGGAAGTCAGATTGCAGAGGGTTATCTTTTCTATTTTCATGTGCGGATTGCTGAGTGGGGATCAAGGTTCTTGGCGTGCTTCGCTCTCGGCTTCGAGGAATCGCTGCACCAGGACCTCGGGCATGCCGGTGTGGTATTTGTTCTCGAAGAGGCTGCGTGCCATGTCCAGGGGTTGCAGTTCGCGCAGCGACTCAAGCGAAACGATGGGTGTCTCGCTTTCTGCTCCCTGCAGATGGGTTTGGCGCACCATGCGACAGAAGCGTACGGCGCGGTTTTCTAGGATTTCGTTGACGCGTTGCAAGAGTCCGGGCTCGGGCTGGCTTTCTTCTACGCGTATTTCAAGGTAGGGCCAGTTGGCACCATTGTCTTTTTTCTTGCTGACGGGCAGTTCTTCCAGCAGGCTTTGCACTTCTGCTACAGAGGCAGCGCCGTGGGAGGGGATGGTAAGGAGTTCGCGCAAGGGGGAGTAACCTATGTGGAACGTATGCGGCACGCCTCCCGGCTCTATCTCTACCCATTGCACGCCGTGGCGATAGCCGCGCTCGGAGAACGACATGGGCAGTGCGCTGCCGGCGTAGTAGATGCCCTCGGCCACCTTTTGTTGCTTGTGGATATGTCCCAGTGCCACGTAGCTAAATCCTTCGCCCATCACGCTGGCCTCTACGCAGTCCTGTCCGCCCACTACGAGGCGCTCGCTATGGCCTTCGGCGCTGATTTCGGCTCCCGAGGCATAGAAGTGAGCCAGCGCGATGCGTGGCAACTTGGCGTAGGGGCCCTTGGCGGCCAGATGGTGCAACTGCTTAAAGTAGTGGCGCAGACCATCGGCTGGGCTGCCTCCCGGCCAGTCGGCGGCGCGCAGATAGGGCAGTGCGAAGCAGAGCATGGAGGCTTCTGTCTCGCCGCGGCGACGGAGCGGAATGAGGAAGTTGCCATAGTTGGGCTCGCCCTGCTCGTTGAGGTGAACGAGTCCCTTTATATATATATAATGTGTGCTCAGGAGCGAAGCCGGCGCTTCGAGGCGTCCTGCCGAGTCGTGGTTGCCGGCGATGATGACGATTTGCAGTCCCTCCACCAGCTCGGTGGCGCGCTGCAGGAAGTCGTAGAACATTTGCTCGGCAGCAGCCGAGGGGTTGGGCGAGTCGAACACGTCGCCGCTGATGAGCAGCGCATCGGGCTGACGCTCTTCCAGTACGTCGGCCAGCCAATTCAGAAAGTGGCAGTGCTCGTCGCGGCGGTCGTGGCCGTGAAACACGTTTCCCAGGTGCCAATCGGCGGTGTGCAGTATTTTCATGCTGAATTTTTTCGGAGCTAAAGGAGGGGGGTGAATAGTTGTACAAAGGTACTGCTTTTTTCTGAAAAAAATCCGGCTGTCCGAAAAACTCGGACACACCAATCCTAACTTTGCACTGTCGACACACCATGAATCAGAGTAAAGAAAAAACTAACCTTATGTGCTGCGCAGCGCTACCAATGAACAGAACAGAAAATGAGAAGAGAAAACTTAGGGATTGCCAACCGCAACCCGCTGAACATTCGCCACTCTACGGCGAACCGATGGCTCGGACTCTGTCCCCACCGCCCCAGTGTGAAGGGCTTCTGCCACTTCCTCAACTTCGCTTACGGCTATCGCGCGGCGGTGGTGCTGATTAAGAACTACATCCTCAAGCACGGCGCCGACACACCTCGGAAAATCATTGCCCGATGGGCTCCGCCCTCAGAAAACCAAACCGACTTGTACATAGCCTGCGTTTGCGGCCGCAGCCGGCTGGCTCCCGACGAGAAGATACTCGCCTACGGGCCGCAGATAGCACGCCTCGTGGCGGCCATGGCCAAGCAGGAAACGGGCGTCAGCATTCTGCCCGAAGAGATTGAAGAGATACGTGAAACTTTTAAAGTCTGACCATCATCATGAACACCCCATACAGAGTAATCATTCAGCCCAACGGATGGGCTACGAAGCGCGACCTGGCTGCTTACTATTTTCCTGCACGCCGTCCTGAAGTGTCGGTGGCTGCCCTAAGGCGCTGGATTCTGAGCGACACTACGTTGCTGAAAGATTTGCGAGTGGCCGGCTATCGCCCCTATGCTCGCTACTTCACGCCGCGCCAGGTGAACATCTTCAGGCACTATCTGAGTTAGCCCGCGCTCCATCCGCCAAACACCCCGGCCCACTTCCTTCTTAGGAGGTGGGCTTTTTCTTTGGCTAAAGGGCGCAAAAACAGCCGTTGTAAGCATCTGAGAATCAGTAGGTGTTTTTGAGCGTTTCGAAAGTCTGATCTACGAAAAATTCCGCAAGACCTAGGAAAATTTTTCTAAGACCTAGTTTTTCCTAGCTCAGACTTTCGAAATGGCCATCAGCTACGGGGCGAAAATCGGGAGGTATTTTCTGCTTCTCGGCCACCAGACAGCTCCACTCCTTGACGTTCAAAATTCCCAACTCTTAATTTCCCGTCTCCTGGCACTCTACTTTTAAAAGTAACACGGCGTGTTACTATGAGTAACATGGCTTGTTACTCGCAGTAACATGGGAAGTTACTCAGGGTAACATGGCTCGTTACAAAATTTTCTAAACACCCGGATAAAACAAAAAGCATCCCCCTCGTTGCGGAGGGAGATGCTCTATTCTCTGTATCGTAAGGAAAAACTATCGGCGTTGGCGTCGCACGCTGTAGTTTCCGCCGCTGCTGGCGGGAGTGGAGCGCTGGCGCTTCTCGGCAGCCTTAGCTTTGGGCTGCTCCTTCTTCTCTTTCGTGGCAGAGCCTGAAGAGCGGCGGCCGGAGGAGGTCTTTTTCTTCTTAGTCTCGGTCTTTACAGCCTCGGTCTTTGCTGTGTCGGTGGGTACAGCCACCGAGTCGTTGCCCCAAACGTGGGTTTGGAAGTCGGTCAGCTCCTTTTCAATGCGGCGCTGCTCTTTCTTCATGGCCGAGTCGGTGGGGCAGTAGTTGCTGATGAGGCGGTCCTGCAAGTTGGTAGTCTTGTAGATTTCGCCCTTGTAGAGGTTGAGCGTGAAATAGTCGTCGGCCGACATCGAAGCGGCGTTGTTCAAGCTGCTGCCCATGAGCATGAGCTTGCCAAGATGGGGTGCTGCGTCTTCGTATTTCACCCAGAACATAGGATAGCGCGAGTCGGCGCCGCCAAACTCTTCATCGCCGCGTGTAAGCACGGGGCAGAGCGCTGTCACCTTGGTGCGGAACGAAGCCGTGTGCTGGTCATAGTAGATGCTCTCCTTCACAAAGTAGTACTTCACCTCTTCCGAAGGGAGGTCGGCATCGTTCACGCGGATTTTTCCATCTTTCGACTCGTAGAAGATCTGGTGGTCGTCCATAATCTTCTTGGCCTTGATCACCTTGTCGTCGGTGAAGTGGGGGTTCATGTCAAGCGTATACTCGTAGGCCTTGATTTGTCCGCGCATGATGAGTTTGAAGAGGTAGTTGAAGAGATTCATCTGTCCCTCTTGCGGGGTGATGGGATAGTAGAGCACGGCGTTTTCTTCCTTCGTAAGGTTAATCTGGCGGAAGATGTCGCGACGCCAGGCAGCATCCGTAGGCATCTGTTGAGCTACGGGAAACTCTCTGTAGCTGCTGGTTTTTATTTCCTTGGTTTGCTCCGCTTTCTGGGATTCGGCCTTGCGGCGTGCAGGGGGCTGGGCCACAGCGGCCAGTGTGATAAGGCAGAGCAGGGAGAATAGAAGGCGCTTCATATTTATGAAAGGTTTATTTTATTTACAATGTGGGTTGTTCGTATCAGTTCACTATGATTTCAAGGCTACCATTCAGCTTGCGCTCAATGCCGTCGGGGCCGATGGCGCGCACTCCGGAGATGTAGAAACGCTGACCGCGGCGCAAGGAGCGCATCAGCTCACGCTGCGACTCGGTGAAGTTGGCACCATTCGAAGCCTCGGGGCGCGCATTACCCATGCGGTCGAAGAACACGGTCTCGAATCCGAGCACGCGGAAGGGGATGTCGAGCAAGCCGTCGTCGATGGCGGCACCAATGCCGCTGGCGCCGAGAATGCTACCCTTGGCCAAACGACCACCCTTGAAGCGGTCGGTGCCCACGGTGATGTAGGCAGTGGGGTCGGGAAGCTTGCGCACCTTGAAGGTAAAGCTACCCATGCTCTGCATCTTGCCGTTAAGCTCGCCCGTAACGTTGAACGTCACGTCCTGGCCTACGGCAGTGGGGCGGGCAATGTATTTGCCCACGCCGGCAGAGGTGAGCGTACCGCCCTCCATTGTGACACGAATCTTGTTGGTAGGAATGCCCGAAGCTGAAACGCTCACGGGGTTTTCAAAGCCGGCATAGAGCACGTTCATCAAGTCGGCAGCCACGGTGGCGCCGGCCGGCGGAGCGATGACGTTATAGCGTTGGATAAATTCGCGGCGGATAATCTCGCCGGCAGCGTTGGGCATCAAGATGTGGCCCGTGAAGGAATACTCGCCGGGGCTGCCTACGCGGAAACTATAGTCGCCGTTGGCCGAGATGCGCTGTCCGTTTACATAAATCTCCGGGCGCTGCGTGGTGTCGACCGCTGCCATGAAGATGTTGGACTTGAACATGTCGCCGGGGAAGAGGGTGGTGGCTTCAGGAAGCACGTAGGCATTCAGCTCGTTCACACGGATGTCCTTTACGTCGATGTTGGAAACGAGGGTGTGGAGCACTTCGCCCTCTGCGCTACGAATGTCGCTCTGCAACTTAGAAAGCATGGTCACAGCAGCCACGGAGGGCATCTTCTCAAACATATACTGCTCCCAGTTCTTGCCCAGATTGTCCTTGCCCTTAGGAATTTCTGTGCTCAAGTTTGCGGCGATGATGGCACGCTTGCGTGAGTCGCTTACAAGTTGGGTGATGCGTTCGCGATAAGAGTTGATGGCCTCGTAGAGCTTCTTGCCTTCTCCTCTGACAGGAGCCAGCATCACGCGGCCGGCGGCGTCGAGGTGTTCCTTGTTACGAAGGTCCGACGGATTGCCATCACGGCCGTCAGCCTCGCGAGCGATGGCCCAGCGCAAGTTCTCTGCATAGTTGTAGAGAGAGTCGGACATGCGCTTGACGTCCTGTGCTTTGTTGAACCAGGGTCTTACTTTCATCTCGTTGGCCTTGAGTTGCGCTTCAAGGTCTTCGTAGATGGCCTGGTTCTCCTTCATGGTGTTCTCGGTGGTTCTCTCCAAACTATCGCCCACAAGTATGAATCCCTTGAGCACATCGTTGGACACGTTGAGAGCCAACATCGCCAAGAGAACGATGTACATGAGGTTGATCATCTTTTGGCGCGGAGATACCGGCCTTTTCTTAACTGCCATTGTCAATTATGTTTGTTGGAAGAAAAGTTCTTAGGAATTGGAAGCAGGTGCTTCGGGAGCCGCTGAGCCGCCGCGCATGTTTACGGTAAGTGCTTGAATCATGCGGCCGTACACTTGGTTGAGCTCTTCAATTTGCTCGGCCAACTTGTGGGTCTGTCCGTTGATTTGGTCAATGGTTCCCACTTGCAAGCTGATGCTCTTAAGATGCAACTCGTATACCTTGTTGATGCCGGTAAGGGTGCGGTTGAGGTTTTCCATTTCCTCGCTGTCGTGGGCAAGGCGTGCGGTCTGCTCGTCCACCTTCTTGAAGGTATCGGTAAGGGTGCGGAGCTTCTCGATGTATACTTGTGTGGCTTCTTCCATTTCCGGAGAGAGCACGGCTTGAGCACGGTGGAGCAACTCGTCGTTGGCTGTGCGAATGATGGCTGCCAGCTGTTCGGCGTCGGCATCGTGGGGGATGGAGAGAGGCTGGCGTGGTGTCTGTGAAGCTACGGCAGCGTTGTCGGTAGCTGCGGCTGCTACGGCAGGAGCGCCCACTTCGGCTTGTCCGCCACCGCCTACATTGCCGATGATGACTGTGCCACCGCCGATACCACCGCCTACTACTGTTGGGCCTTGTACATTTACCGATGGGCTTGCGGCTGCTGCAGACGGAGTTGCGGCAGCTTCGTCTAAGCTTTCTGCATCCTCCAATCCCATGCTGGCAGCAATTTCTTCGTCGGTTTCATAGTCGGCAGGAAGTTCCTTGCCAATCTCGTTCTTGTCAAAGGGGCGGTCGAAGGCTGAGAGGAAAAACACAATCACCTCTGTACCCATACCGAGGAATAGCATGACATCGCCGCCGGGCAAGTGTGTCAGCTTGAACAAAGCACCTAAAATAACGATGGCTGCGCCCCAGCTGTAGGCGTAGTTGAGGAATGTCTGTCCGGGCACGCTGTCCATCCAGTGTTGTAGTCTGACTACAAAATCTATTTTCTTTTTTAACTTGCTGACCATGTTGTATCTAATGAGAGGTTAGGACTTTTTTCTGTGTAAGGCTTTGTCTCTTTGCCTATTTTGTTTTGCTGGTGGTGGCAGCCTTTGAGCGCACGCATCTAAAACCTACGTACGAGCGGGGCTGGTTTTGGTATTCCCAAGAGCGCCATGCGGAGCGGATATAAGACAAGGGGTCTTTCCAGGAACCACCGCGTACACTCTTGCGCTTCAGCAGATAAGGGTCTTCTTTTGCTGCGTTGTAGGAGAGCTCCGGGTTGAGGTCCGCCATGGCAGCTACGCCGGCTTCGGTGTAGACTGTGCTTGTCCACTCGGCTACGTTGCCCGCCATGTCAAAGAGTCCGTTCGAGTTGGCGCCGTAGATGCCGGTGCGCGAAGTGATGAGGTTGCCGTCTTCAATGTAGTTTCCTCTGTCGGGTTTAAAGTTGGCATAGAAGCAGCCTTTCTCGCTCTTCGATTCGCTACCTGTCCAGGGGTAGGGGTTGCCTTCTTTTCCGCGGGCGGCGTATTCCCATTCTATTTCGGTCGGCAGGCGATAGCGCTGAATGTAACGTGCTTGCGGTCCCATGCTACGGAGCAAATACTCGGTACGCCATGCGCAGAAGGCTTTTGCCTGTTCCCACGTAACGCCTACTACGGGATACTCGTTGTAGTTGGCCGATGAGAAGTAGAGCTTCATGTATGTCTCGTTGTTGGCATTGGGGAAGTCGTTCACCCATACGGTGGTGTCGGGATATACGTGTACGATGTAGGTGTTGAGGAAATCGTAGGGACTGGATAGCGGACGCTCGATGGTCTCTCTCACAATCTTTCCGTTGTCGTCTACGTAGGCGGTGTCTTTAGAGATCATCACTACTTCTTCGGGGTCGATGCTCTTGTCGGTGTTCAGGTTGCGCTCCTCAGGATTGAGGCGATACTTTCTAAGAGCTGCTTTCTCGTAGTCGTAGATTTCGTAGCGATAGATAAGTTGCTTGGTGTCGAGCATCACGGTTCCGTCGATGGGGTGTGTGACGTAGACGCTTTGGATGGCTCGCTGTTGGTCCTCGGTGGGTTTGCGCCAGGGGATGGGCTTTGTCCAGTTGAGTCGGGGGGTGATGGGGTCGCCGTTGCGGTCTACTTCAATCTTGAAGGTCTCATCGCCGCCATAAGAGGGGTCTGCCAGGCGTTCGCGGATGATAGAGTCGCGCACCCATTCCACAAATTGGCGGTACATGGAGTTGGTTACTTCTGTCTGGTCCATCCAGAAACCGTCTACAGAGATTTCTTTCTCGGGCACCACTTTACCCCAGAGCGTATCGTTTTCTTCGAGACCTACTTTCAAGTAGCCGCGTTTTACCTCCACCATACCGAAGGGGACGGGTTCGTTGAATGCTGTGCCGCGCTGGCCGGTCACTTCGCCTCCGTTCATCATAGCGCGGCTGCCGCCAAAGCAGGCGGCCAACATCAAGCAGCTCGCGATGGCTGCAAATACTGTCAGTATCTTATTCATAATGGGTTATGAGTTTTGAACTATGTATTGTGGCGAGCGGGTCTTGTCTGCTTACAAGTACCTGACGCTCTTGTGTTTGTTTCTACCTTTCTTTCCGAGGTTAAGCTCCAGGCGATAGCCCAGTGTTACTTCGTGGTGTCCGCTCTCAATGCCCATGCCCGAGGTGTTGGCTTCGTAGGAGTAGCTGATATCTACTCCGTGGAACATGCCGCCTACGAACATCATCACCGAGTGTTGCGGACTGTAGCCCATGCCTCCGTAGATGCGTTTCTTCTCGCGGGCGTAAATCAGGCGGGCTGTCAGGTCGGCGCGGAAGTCGGTCAGGTCGTAGCGCATCATTACTGAGGGGACTATTGTAAATAACGGATTGCGGGTCTTAATATTGTATGCTGCGGTAAAATTATATAAAGATTTTACTTTATACTCGTTTGTTTCGCCCATGAGGACGGTGGGCGCGGTGACATGAAGCATGGAGATGCCGGCGTGCCAGCGCTTGTGGCTGTAGTAGAGTCCGACGGAGGCGTCGAACTTTGAGCCGCTGAGTTCGGTGGTGGGAAATGCGGGGTCGTTGGAGTCGGCCAGGTCGGCCTTTGTGCCGTCGATGGACTCGCTGAGCATGTCCACTGCGGCGCCTATGCTGAGCGTGCCGCCCCATAGGCGTTGGTGGTAGGCATACTGCAGGGCGAAGCGCTTGTGGGAGAAGAGGCCAATCATGTCGTTCTGGAACACGGCTCCCACTCCGTGGCGTGTCTTACCGATGGCAAAGGCTATGTCGGCACCTGCATAGATGGTGCTGCCGGCGTCGTCGAAGCCCGAGGCGTGCGATTGGTAGGCGGCGTTGATGGTAAGTTCCGGCGAGCGGCCCACGGCGGCGGGGTTGAACTGTGTCTCCAGGTCCCAATAGTGGGCAAAGGCGGGGTCCTGCTGTGCCCATGCTGCGTTCCAGCCGCTACAAAGCAGTAAAAGGAGCCACAGAATTTTCTGCGGACCCTTGGCGGTGATATGACATTTTGCTTTGTGCATAAGCGGGCGGCGTTTGTCGGGGCGTAAGGTAGTTTGCAGCGCCTCTTCTTTTTGCTAAGACTGCTCCCCTAAGCATAGAGGAGCAGTGTTTTAGTATTCGTCTTCGTTGAAAAGGAAGTCTTCCTTGGTGGGGTAATCTGGCCACACATCTTCAATACAGTCAAAGATTTCGCCCTCATCTTCCAACTCCTGGAGGTTTTCTACTACCTCCATTGGGGCGCCTGAGCGCAAGGCGTAATCAATCAACTCTTCTTTGCTGGCGGGCCAGGGAGCGTCTTCCAATCTTGAAGCAAGTTCCAGCGTCCAGTACATAAATCTTTAGTTTTTAAAAAGGGGTTATTGTAGATTTCTTAATATCGGGGGCAAAAATAATATTATTTCTGCAAACAGCGCTGTTGCTCAGAGAATTATTTCGGCTTTCCTATAAAAGATGTTAATTTTTTTTGCCAGCACATAGAAATAGGTGGAGAGTCTGTTGAGGTAGGGCAGAACGGTTGCTGCCTGTGGGGAGGCTTCTGCTTTTTCGTCCTTGAGCCATGCCACGTAGCGTCGCTCTGCACGGCGGCACACGGTGCGACACACGTGGGCCAGTGCGGCACTTTCTTCGCCGCCGGGCAAGATAAATCCCCTGAACTCCATGTCTTCGCCGCTGCCAAGGGTGTTGATATCTGCCTCGAGGGCTTCGAGTGTTTGCGCCGTGGGCATGCCTTTCGGCTCGTCCACTCCACCGGCGTAGGCACCGATGGCAAAGAGGCGGCGCTGCACTTCGGGCAGATGGCCGGCAAGGGTGGCGGGGGCTTTGGCAGCCAGCCAGCCCACCAGGCTGTTCAGCTCGTCGAGCGTGCCCACTATCTCCATCAGCAAGTGGTCCTTGTCAATGCGTTGTCCGTTGGCCAGCGAGGTGCGGCCTTTGTCTCCGCCGCGTGTGTAGTGTGTCATGGCGTGGGAATGATGTGCGGGTTAAAAGTAGTTCACCAGATAGTGCTGTCGGTTGAGGCGCCGCAGGCGATAGATGAGTCCGAAGTGGTGAAGGTCGAACGTTACGCGCACCTCCTCCCTGTCCAGCAATTGCTGCCAGGCTCGGCGCGATGCGGCATTGCGATGTATGCCTTTCAGAACGATGAGTGTGTGCTCGTCGGTGTGGGGCAATGCCCGCTCCACCATCTCTGCCCAGCGGGGGTGGTCGATGTAGATCATGTCGGCCTTTCCCCATTTCTGCAAGGTGGCTTCTGCCTCTGCGCTCCACGTTGCGGCTTTTGCAATTTTGCATTTGCGGCAGCCTGCCTTCAAGTATCGCGAGGTGGCTTCGCCCTCGGGCAGAATGGCCAGGCACGTGTCGGGCTGGTGGTCGTTGATGAGGCGCAGCATCAGCTTGTCGTCTTTCTCTCTGCCCTTAGCTTCGCCGCGCAGCTCCCGCAATGGGCTATAGGCATAGAACTCCCCCTTTTCGTAAATCACCCCTGTGATGAGGTTGAAAGCAAAGGGAGAATGCACACCGTATCCGCAGCGATGGCGGAAGCGTCTTACCCATATCAGCGAGCGCATAAGGACATTCATGGATGCAAATATACAAAAAATATAACGATGCCCACATCAGCCGGTGGCTTATCTTCGCGGCACGTAGCTCATGGCTAAAAGCTCGCTATGCCCGGCCCGTTTCGAAAGTCTGATCTAGGAAAAACTAGGTCTTGAGAAATTTTTCCTAGGTCTTGCAGAATTTTTCGCAGATCAGACTTTCGAAAATGGGGGTCCGCAGGGCGGCGATCGCAGGCGTTTAGAAAATTTTGTAACGAGCCATGTTACAATGTGTAACTTCCTATGTTACGAAGTGTAACACGCCATGTTACAACTTGTAACACGCCGTGTTACTTTTAAAAGTTGAGGGAAAGGAGTCGGGAAATTAAGAGTTGGAGGCTTTGAGCATCAAGATGTTGAGCTAAGGAGTAGTCAAGAGATAGAAAATTCTCCCCGACTCTCTCCCCTCAACTTACGCCTCATCCTCCCTTCTTCATCCCCAAAAAGAAAGAAGCCCCTCCGTGATGGAGAGGCTTCTGCTCTATATATTATATAATGTGTACTTAGTCTTTCTTAGCCTTAGCTTGCTTGCCAAGCACCTTGAGGGCGATGGGGGCAGACAAGAAGATAGAAGAGAGTGTACCGAAGATTACACCAAGAATCATCGCGAAGGAGAATGAGCGGATGCTGTCGCCACCGAGGATGAAGATGCAGAGCAACACAAGGAGTGTGGTGGCCGAGGTCATCAACGTACGAGCCAAAGTGCTGTTGATGGCGTCGTTGAAGAGACGAGACGGCTCACGAGTGGGATAGAGACCGAGGTTCTCGCGGATACGGTCGAACACAACCACCTTGTCGTTGATAGAGTAACCAATGGCGGTCAATACTGCACCGATGAATGTCTGGTCAACTTCAAGTGAGAAGGGAACCCAACCCCAGCAGATGGAGTACATACCGATGATGAGCAAGGTGTCAACGGTCAAACCTACGATACTACCAATGGAGAACGCTACGTTGCGGAAGCGCACCAAGATGTAGATGAAGATTACGAAGAGCGCGAAGAGCACGCTGATGATAGCACCACGTACCATGTCGGCAGCCACTGAAGGACCTACCTTCTGAGCAGAGATGATAGAGCCACCCTCGCGGTTGTCGCGGTCGATAAATGTAGCATAATCCGCCTTGATAAGACCCTTCTCTGTGAGAGCGTCGAAGATGAAGCGCTCAACTTCCTGGTCGATGTTCTCGCTGTCTTCGTTGATGCGGTAGTTGGTAGTGAGGCGCACAGCACGGTTGTCTGTAGTCACGATGCTGATGGCGCTAACCATAGCTTCGGGGTCTTTCTCCTGTACCTTAACAGCTACTGCAGCTTCCACTTCTTCGGGAGTTACGTCAGTCTGTTCGAACTCAATTACATAATTGCGTCCACCGGTGAAGTCAATACCCTTTGACAAGCCGCGTAATGCAAGCGAGCCGCCGCAAACAAGAATCATGGCTGCAAACACTACGAATGCCTTCTTAGCCTTGCCTACAAATGCGAAGTTCGCATTGTCCAAGAAACCGCGAGACAATTTTGTAGTGAAGGTGAGGCCCATCCACTTGTCTTTCTTCTGGCGATTCTCGTAAGCCATACGAGTCAACCACACAGCTGTGAAGAATGAGGCGCAGATACCGATACCGAGCGTCATGGCGAAACCGCGGATAGGTCCTGTACCGAAGTTGTAAAGGATAATAGCTGTGAGGATAGAAGTAACGTTTGAGTCAACGATAGCAGAGAATGCGTTGCCGTAACCATCAGCCAAAGCTTGCTTGATGTTCTTGCCGGCACGGAGTTCTTCCTTCGTACGCTCGTAGATAAGTACGTTAGCGTCCACTGCCATACCGAGCGAGAGCACCAAACCGGCAATACCGCTCATGGTCAAGGCTGCTTGGAAAGAAGTAAGTACACCGAAGGTGAAGAAGAAGTTGAGCAAGAGCGCTACGTTAGCCACCATACCGGGGATAAAGCCGTACCACATGCACATGAAGATCATCAAAAGGACGAAGGCTACTACGCAGGCGGTGAAGCCGGCTTCGATAGACGCAGCACCAAGTGACGGACCTACGGTCTCTTCTTGAACAATGGTGGTGGGAGCAGGCATCTTACCGCTCTTCAATACGTTAGAAAGGTCCTTAGTATCTTCAGCGGTGAAGTTACCGGAAATCTGAGAAACACCGTTGGGGATTTCGTTCTGAACTACGGGAGCACTGTACACAAAGCCGTCGAGCACGATAGCCACGCAGCGTTGTACGTTCTTGCGAGTGAGCTGTGCCCAGTCGCGTGAGCCGTCGGTGGTCATAGTCATCGAAACGATGGGACGGTGGTATTGGTCGAAGTCGTCCTTAGCGTCGGCAATCACGTCGCCTGCCATGGCAGCTTCGCCGTTGCTTGCCTTCAACGCGTAAAGTTCGAAGAAGTTACCCTTCACCCAATCGGTAGCCTTTACGCCCCATGCCAAACGGAGGTCGGCGGGGAGAATGCCTTGAGCTACTTCTGAGTAGATCATGGCGTTGATGGCTGCTGTGTCGACCGCTTGTGCGATACCTACAACACAACCTGTGGGGTTTACAAATTGACCTTGAACCAAGATGCTAAGCAAGGGGTGGTTGGGGTCAGCCTTCTCTACTTCTTCAGTCTCACCCTTGTTTTCGAATGCAGCAAGACCGGTAACCTTTTCAGCAGCTACTGTGTCGGCGGCAACGGCTGTAGTGTCGGCAGTATTGGCTTTGTTGATTTGAGCAAAGCGGCCGTCGAGCGCGAGCAAAGAAGCTTGTACTTCCTGAGCTGTGTATGTTTCCCAGAACTCGAGGTTGGCGCTTCCTTGAAGAAGTTTACGCACACGCTCAGGTTGCTTGATGCCGGGCATCTCAACCATGATTTGTCCCATCTGTCCGCGGCCTTGCAACATCTGAATGTTGGGCTGCGCTACACCGAAGCGGTCGATACGAGACTGTACAATCTCACGTGAGTTGGCTACGGCAGCGTTGATTTCGCTTTTCAATACCTTGGCCACCTCTTCGTCGGTAGAGTTGGGGGTGATGTTTTGACCTTGCAACTTGATGGCGAAGATGCCACCCAAGAGGTCTTTACCATTCTTCTCTTGGAACTTGCTTACGAATACGTCTACAAATTCCTCGCCTTCTTTCTTGGCTTCGATGCGAGCCTCAGCGATGGCTTCTTTCACTTTGGGATCGTCAGCATTGCTGCCGGCCAAGTTTTTCACAACATCGGGTACTGACACTTCAAGGATGACGTTCATACCGCCCTTGAGGTCGAGGCCGAGGCCGATTTGCAGTTCCTCGCAGCGCTTCAAGGTGTAGCCTAACCACACATTCTCATTGCGCATAGAGTCGAGGTAGATTTGTCCGGCCTCTGTGCCCATTCCTTCTGCCTTTTTCTCGTAGTGGTTTGTTACCACAGAGAAAGACAAGTAGAACAAGCAAATCAAGGTCAGCAGGACTGCAATCACTTTAATGAATCCTTTGTTTTGCATTGTTGATAAGATAATTTAGTATTTATTTGATAATGTTTCTTGCTATTTGAACGTGCAAATATACTGCTTTTTTCCAAAAATCAAGGCCTCAGGGGATTAAATTGAATAGTTAGGGACAGAAAACAGGGTGCCTTTGTGCTTTACAAGACAAAAAAATGTAACTTTGTGCGGCCTTCTGAGTGGTAAGGAGGCTTTACTTACGGAAAAATATTACACATCTTATAATATGCAGAAGAATTTTAATCGTACTTTGATTACGGCGGCGCTTCCTTATGCCAATGGCGGTGTTCATATCGGCCACTTGGCGGGAGTTTATGTGCCGGCTGATATTTACGCGCGCTATCTTCGTCTGAAGGGCCGCGAAGCTCTTTTCGTTTGCGGCTCTGACGAGCACGGCGTGCCGGTTACTATCCGCGCCAAGAAGGAGGGTATTACTACGCAGGAGGTGGTGGATCGCTACCACTCTTTGATTAAGGACTCCTTTGAGAAGTTTGGTATCTCCTTCGACATTTATTCGCGCACCACATCGGCCACGCATCGTCAGCAGGCCTCTGATTTTTTCCGCAAGCTCTATGAGGAGGGAAAATTTGTGGAGATGGAGTCGGAGCAGTACTACGACGAGCAGGCCGGCGAGTTCTTGACCGACCGCAACATCAAGGGCGAGTGTCCGCGCTGTCATGCCGCCGATGCTTATGGCGACCAGTGCGAGAAATGCGGCTCTACGCTCTCGCCCGAGGAACTTATCAACCCTTACAACGCAGCCACCGGCAATCCGCTCGTCAAGCGCAAAACCTCTCACTGGTACTTGCCGCTGAACGACCATCAGGAGTGGCTTGAGAAATGGATTTTGGAAGAGCACAAAGAATGGCGCTCCAATGTCTATGGTCAATGCAAGAGCTGGCTCGAGCTGGGTTTGCGCCCCCGTGCCGTTACTCGCGACCTTAATTGGGGTATTCCCGTGCCCGTAGAAGGCGCAGAGGGAAAAGTGCTCTACGTTTGGTTCGACGCCCCCATCGGCTACATTTCCAACACCAAGGAACTCCTTCCCGACACATGGGAGAAGTGGTGGAAGCAAGATGACACGCGCCTTGTTCACTTTATCGGCAAGGACAACATCGTGTTCCACTGCATCGTATTCCCCGCCATGCTCAAGGCCGAAGGCAGCTACATCCTCCCCGACAATGTTCCGTCCAACGAGTTCCTCAATCTCGAGGACGACAAGATTTCTACCTCACGCAACTGGGCCGTTTGGCTCCACGAATACCTTGTGGACTTCCCCGGAAAGCAAGACGTGTTGCGCTACGTGCTCACCGCCAATGCTCCTGAGACTAAGGATAATAACTTTACCTGGAAGGACTTCCAAGCCCGCAACAACAACGAGCTCGTGGCCGTTTATGGCAACTTCGTAAACCGCGCTTTGCAGCTCACCAAGAAATACTATGATGGCGAAGTGCCCGCTCTCGGCGAACTCACTGACTTCGACCGCGCCACCATTGAGGAATTCAAGAACGTCAAGGCCGAAGTGGAGCGCCTGCTCGAGCAGTTCCGCTTCCGCGATGCTCAGAAAGAAGCCATGGCCCTTGCCCGCATCGGCAACAAGTATCTTGCCGACAGCGAGCCTTGGAAGGTGATAAAAACAGACCCCGAGCGCGTGAAGACCGTCATCCACCTCTCGCTCCAACTGGTGGCCAACCTTGCCATTGCCTTCGAACCCTTCCTCCCCTTCTCTTCAGAGCGCTTGCGCGGTATGCTCAACGTAGAATCGCTCGCTTGGGACGACCTTGGCAGCACCACCTTGATTCCTGCCGGCCATCGCTTGGCAGAGCCCGCTTTGCTCTTCGAGAAGATAGAAGACGATGCGATAGAGGCGCAGATGAATCGCCTGGAAGAAATAAAGAAAGCCAATGCTGCCGAAGCTCACAAGGCCAACCCCATCCGTAGCAACATAGCCTTCGAGGATTTTGAGAAACTCGACATCCGTGTGGGCACCGTGCTCAGCTGCGAGCGTGTGCCTAAGATGAAGAAACTCTTGAAGTTCGAGATTGCCGACGGACTGGAGAACCGTACCATCGTGAGCGGCATCGCTCAGCACTACGAGCCCGAGCAGTTGGTAGGCAAGCAAGTATGCTTCATCGCCAACCTCCCGCCGCGCGAGTTTAAAAACGGCCTTGTCAGCGAGGGTATGATTCTCTCTGCCGAAAACTTTGACGGCTCGCTCAGCGTGCTTACAGTCGATAAGAAAGTAGCGCCGGGTAGCGAGGTGAAATAATCCCTCCTCCGCACTTCATAAAATGGCTGCGCCAATCGGTGCAGCCATTTCTGTTTCTATCACTCTCAATGCGGAGAGCGAATAGCACGTCTTGAAGAGGTAGCGGAAGCCCCGAAAAGTCCTTTTGTAACTATTTGAAAATCAGTAGGAGTTTTTGAGCGTTTCGAAAGTCTGATCTACGAAAAATTTCTTAAGACCTAGGAAAAATTTCTTAAGACCTAGTTTTTCCTAGATCAGACTTTGTTTTTAGCCGGCGCCTACGAAAAAAACCTCCCTTTTTGTGGGGAGGTTTTTATGCAGAGAGAGGAAAGTCTGTTAGAATAGTTTGAGCTGGCCGTCGTCGCCTTCTTCTTCCGCTTCGGTGTTTACGTCCTCTTCTACTATAGGTTCCGGCATTCGGGTAGGCTCTAGTTCCTCGATGCGCTCAATGGCGCAGGTGGTGATGCGCTTGCCTTTTGCCTTGAAGCTCTTCACGCCGATGAATTGCTCCACGTCCAGCTCCAGCGGCTCGCGGAAACTGTCGGCGCCGCCGTAGGTGACGAGCAGGCGAGGATATACTTGCGAGGTGAGCAGCACGAAGCGCGAGTTGGGGTTCTCGCCGAGGAAGTTGAGGCGGCGCGAGCCGTTTGTACGCTCAAAGCAGAATCGCTTCACATAGGCAAAGCCCTGCTGGTCGGCATCGTAGAGCACGGCGCTCCACACTTTGCTCTCGTCGAACTTCTCGATGAGCAGAATGTTAGGCTCGTAGTGGTTGTTGAGGTCGAAGGTGGAGGTATAGAAGTCTCCGTTTTTCAGCACCACGAGCACGGCATCGTCGCTATGGAACTCGCCGAGGTACTGGCCGCGCTCGTCGTAGTTGAGGCGCTGCACGTCGTGGTCGAACCACACCTTGCGGCCGCCCAAGGTAGAGGCGCCATGCGCCTTGAGCGTAATCTTGTGCACCTCGAGCTTGGTGAGCAGGTTGCCCTTGCTCTGTCGGCCCTTCACCAGGATTTCTCCGAAGTCCTTGTCAAAGAAGATGCGGCGCAACTTGGGGTTGGGCTTGAGCGTCACCTTGATGGTTTCGGCCTCGCCGTTGGGGTTGGCGGTGAAGTAGCAGATGCGGCTTCCGGGCTCGCCGCCGGTCACGTCGTACTCGCGGTCGTGGGTCACGGAGGTCACGTTGAAGCGCTTGATGAAGAACGCCCCGGCCTTGCCGTCGCGGTACACCACATTGTAGATGGTGCGCTTATCGTTTTTCTTAAATACGGCAATGTGTAGCACCTCGGCCTTGCGTTTCTCTTTCTTGGAGCGCTCGGTCTCGCCGATGAACACTTTTTCCTGCACGCGGGTCACCTTGTACGTACCGTCGCGGTAGAAAATAATCACATCGTCTATCTCTGAGCAGTTCTCTACAAACTCGTCCTTCTTGAGGCTGGTGCCAATGAAGCCCTCGGCGCGGTTGATGTAGAGCTTTTCGTTGGCCTCGATTACCTTGGTGGCTTCGATGGTGTCGAAGGAGCGTATCTCCGTGCGGCGAGGATGGTCGGCGGCATACTTCTCGCGGATGAGGCGGAACCAATTGCAGGTCACCTCCACCATGTTGGCAAGGTCGCGGTCAATGCGGTCCACTTCTTCCTTCATGCGGGCGATGAGCTCTTCGGCCTTCTCTTTGTTGAACTTAAGGATGCGGGCCATCTTGATTTCCATCAGGCGCAGGATGTCCTCCTTCGTAACCTCGCGGATAAATTGCGGGTAGAAGGGCGTGAGGCGCTCGTCGATGTGCTCGCAAGCGGCGTCCATCGTCTTGGCATTTTCAAACTGGCGGTCCTTGTAGATGCGCTCCTCGATAAAGATGCGCTCGAGCGAGGCGAAGTGCAGGCTCTCCATCAGTTCGCCGCGGCGGATGAGCAATTCGCGGCGAAGCAGCTCCTGCGTGTTGTCCACAGAGCGGCGCAGCACATCGCTCACCGAGAGGAACTTGGGGCGCTTCTCATCGATGACGCAGCAGTTGGGCGATATGGAAATCTCGCAATCGGTAAATGCGTAGAGCGCATCGATGGCTTTGTCCGAGCTCACACCCGGTGTGAGATGAACGAGAATCTCTACGTTGGCAGCCGTGTTGTCGTCTACCTTGCGTATCTTAATCTTACCCTTTTCGTTGGCCTTGAGGATGCTGTCGATGAGGGAAGTGGTTGTTTTGCCGAAGGGGATTTCGCGGATGGCGAGGGTCTTGTTGTCAATCTTCTCAATCTTGGCACGCACCTTCACAGCGCCGCCTCGCATGCCGTCGTTGTAGCGCGACACGTCGATGCTGCCTCCTGTCAGGAAGTCGGGGTAGAGGTGAAACTCCTCGCCCTGCAAGTAGCTGATGGCGGCATCGCAAAGCTCGCCCGGATTGTGGGGCAGGATTTTGGCAGAGAGACCTACGGCAATGCCTTCGGCTCCTTGCGCCAGAAGCAGGGGAAACTTGACGGGCAGCGCAATAGGTTCTTTGTTGCGGCCGTCGTAGCTGAGTTTCCACTCGGTGGTCTTGGGGTTGAAGAGCACGTCGAGGGCAAACTTGGAGAGGCGCGCTTCGATGTAACGCGGAGCTGCGGCCGAGTCGCCCGTCAGGATATTACCCCAGTTGCCCTGGCAGTCCACCAGCAAGTCTTTCTGTCCCAACTGCACAAGGGCGTCGCCGATGGAGGCATCGCCGTGGGGGTGAAACTGCATGGTGTGGCCCACGATGTTGGCCACTTTGTTGTAGCGGCCGTCGTCCAGGCGCTTCATCGAGTGCAGGATGCGTCGCTGCACGGGCTTCAGACCGTCGCCCAAGTGGGGCACGGCGCGTTCGAGAATCACATACGAGGCGTAGTCCAAAAACCAGTTTTGGTACATACCTGCCAGTTGGTGCTTCACGCCTTCGTCCTTCAAGTCGGAGGGAACGTATGAAGAGTGGGCCTCTTGGAGTTCTTTCGTTTCGTCGCTCATCAGAAAATAGGTTTGAATGCTAAAATTGCGGGTGGCCTTCGGCTCTTCTGTATAAATGCCGGCCAAAGCGCCTTCCGCACCTTTTCTTAGGGCAAAATTACAAAAAAACATGGTTTAGACTCCGTGTTTTCAGAAAAAAGTGCTAACTTCGCAGCGCTTAAGCGCCTGTGGCGAAATTGGTAGACGCGCCAGACTTAGGATCTGGTGTCGCGAGACGTGTAGGTTCGAGTCCTATCAGGCGCACCACAATCTGTTTTTAAGGAGAACTTTCTGCGAGGAAGGTTCTCCTTTCTTTTTGCTCGGATGCAGTTTGCGGATAGCAGGAGATGAAACAAAAATGGACTGCGTAATGGTCTGAGAATCAGCAGCCGTTTTTGTTTTCTTCTTCGTAAGCCAAGGGCTGAGAGTCGGGATGTATTTCCTGCTTCTCTACCATTCCTTAGCCCGACATCTTGACTTTCAAAGTCCACTGCTCTTGAATTTCAGACTCCTTGCTCTCAACTTTTAAAAGTAACACGGCGTGTTACAAGTTGTAACATGGCGTGTTACACTTCGTAACATGGGAAGTTATACATTGTAACATGGCTCGTTACAAAATTTTCTAAACGCCTGCGAGCGCCGCCTTGTGGACCTCGTTTTCGAAAGTCTGATCTACGAAAAATTCCGCAAGACCTAGGAAAATTTTTCTAAGACCTAGTTTTTCCTAAGTCTGACTTTCGAAACAGCTGCTAATTATGGGCGGCGAGCCGAGGGTTTGGAAATCCAAGCCGAAGGGGAAGAGTATATTATATTAAGGTGTGAAGGGGGCGCTGCTTTCGGTGGCTCGCTCCGCAGCACCGAAGGCTTGTGCGCCGGCGCTGCCGCCAAGAAGGGAGGACAGCTCCGTTTTTTATTCTACAAATACGGCAGATTATTCTACCAATTTACTTATCTTTGCGTCCTCAAGAATTTTAAAATTACAGCTATGCACATATATCAAGAAGAGAATCAGCGCCGCGGCCGCATCGAAGTGATTTGTGGCTCTATGTTCTCTGGAAAAACAGAAGAGCTCATCCGCCGCCTGAAGCGCGCTAAGATAGCCCGCCAGCGTGTGGAGATTTACAAACCCACCATCGACACGCGCTACTCCGAGGAAGACGTAGTGTCGCACGACCACAATGCCATCGCTTCTACGCCCGTGGAAAATTCTGCCGGCTTGCTCTTGCTGGCCGACGAGGCCGAAGTGGTGGGCATCGACGAAGCGCAATTCTTTGACGATGGCCTGGCCGAGGTGTGCAACACGCTGGCCAATCGCGGCAAGCGCGTCATCGTGGCCGGCCTTGACATGGACTACAAGGGTGTTCCCTTCGGCCCCATGCCTGCGCTCTGTGCCATTGCCGAAGATGTGTCGAAGGTACACGCCATCTGTGTGCGCTGCGGAGGTTTGGCCTATGTGAGCCATCGTATTGTGGACGGCGACCGCCGCGTGCTCCTGGGCGAGCAGGGCGAATACGAGCCCCTCTGTCGCGCTTGCTACAACAAGGCACTGGCCGAAATGGAATAGGCAGAAGGTATTTGCTGAAAATGATATACGAAAAAGAAGCAACTAGGAGGTAGCTTCTTTTTTTAGTCCCTTTGCGCCGGGAGAGATATACTTTTTTGTTGTCCCCTGGCAAGCATGCGCGAACTGAATGTCAGTTCTTGTTGAGAATGACGAGTGCGCCGATGATGCCCGGCACCCACCCGGCAATTGTCAGGAGGAGCACGATGAGCACTGAGCCGCAACCTCTGTCGATGACAGCAAGGGGCGGAAAGAAAATAGCAAGGAGTACGCGGAGTAGTGACATGTTTGTTTGAGATTACTACAGTGATGAGTGTGTATAAATATTTGCTCTGCAAATGTAATACAAAAAACGGAATGCAGCGGCGGCTTCGGCCTTTCTTTTTGTCGCCCCCCGCTTTTTCGGGATGAGCGGGCCGAAGGGTAGAGGGCTACCAAAAAATATTTTGTAATTCGCTGAGAATCAGAATTTATTTTCTAGTATTTCTTCGTGGCTTACTAGAAAATGCTAGTGGCTTACAAACAAAGCCTCTCTTTTGAGGGGGAGACTTTGTATGCTATTTCCTGCTCGCTCCGCAAGGGGCGGGAGTGAGCGGAGAATGGTGGCGGTTTATCGTCCCAGCCAGTGCTCGGGGTTGAGCTTGGTGGTTTCTTTGCGCAGCTGGAAGTGGAGCGTACAGTTGCCCGAAGCGTCGGGGGCAACGGCTCCGATGGTTTGGCGCGTGGTTACCTTTTGTCCCTGGCGAACGGAGGTAGAGGAGAGGTTGCAGTAAACGGAGATGTAGCTGCCGTGGCGGATGATGATATTGTAGAGCCCGCCAAACTGGAAGACGGCTGTTACCTCGCCGTCGAAGATGCTGCGTGCCTGAGCGCCCTTGCGGCCCGTGATGTTGATACCCTTGTTGTCGAGCGTAACGCCCTTGAGTCCTTCCACGTTGTACTGACCATAGCGACTGGAGATGACGTAGCCGCCGGTGATGGGCATGGGCAGACGACCTTTGTTGGCTACAAAGGAGGAGGAGAGTTTCACATCGGCATCGTTCTGCGGAGTAAACTGCGGAGTGCCGGTCTTCTTTCCGGAAGATGCTGCACCCTTTCCGCCCTTCTTGGCGGCTGCCTGAGCTTCGCGTTTGCGACGTGCTTCCTCTGCCTTTCGGCGGCGCTCGGCGGCTGCTATTTCTTCCTGGATGAGCTTTTCGATGCGGGCGTTCAGTGCGTTGGCCTCCTTCTTCTGCTTCTTGATGGTGGCTTGCAGTTGCGAGGTCTTCTTGTTGAGCGCCTCAATCATAGTTTGCCGCTCCTTCTTCTGCTCCTCCAGCTTTTTCTGCTCCAGCTTGCCGTCGGCCAACATTCTGTCTTTGAGGTTTTTTACGGCGGTCAGCTCTTTCTTTTTCTTGCTTACGGCTTCCTCTTTGGCTTTGAGAATCTCTCCCTGGGCGCGTTGGTATTTGGAGTACTCCATGACGTAGCGTGCGCGGCGATACATCTGTTTGAAGTCGGAGGCTGAGAAGATGAACATCAGCTTGTTCTGCGTCATGCGGTTGCGGAACATGTACATCACCGAGTGACTGTATTTCTGCTTACACTCGGCCAGGTCGGCTTGCAGAGTTTTGAGTTCTTTCTGCAGCGAGTCGATGCTCTGCAACAAGGTGTCTACTTCGAGCTTGATGCCGTCTACAAACTTCTGCTTCTCGTTGATTTGTCCGCTGATAATCTCGAGGTTGCCCAACTGCGACTTTACATCCTTCTTGGTAGAGCGCAGCAGCTGTTCCGACTCGCTGATTTTCTTCTTCAGCTCTGTCTGTTGCGATTGCAAGCGCTTGATGTTCTTGTTGGTCTGTCCGGCTGCTCCGACACATAGGGCAAAGCAGAAAAAGAGAATGGTGGCCAGTCGCAGAGAGCACATGTGGTTCATTGGCTATTGTGGTAGGAAAAAATAGTTGCTTTATAGAGAGAGTAGTTTCTGAAGAATGTCGTCGGCCTTTTGCTCCTTATATTTTCCGGAGAGGCTGGTGCGTGTCTGCCAGTCGCTGCTGTTGTCCAGGCGGCTTAGGCGGAGGGTGAAGCCGGCGTTTTTGCCCAAGCGCTCAATGCGTACGCTCATCAAGGTGGGGAAGGCTTGCCCCTTGAAGTCCTTGAAGTCGGCGTAGGTCCATTGCAGTGTGCCGCGCTGGGGGTGTTGTTTGTCCTTGACGATGGTGGCATCCAGGCGGGCGCTTTCGGTGAGCGTCTGGAACTGATAGCCGAGCTGCGGGGCATCGTTTAGCGAGAGCAAGGTGTGCTGTCCGCTCTTCGACAGACTGAAGCGGGAGAGCGAGGCCTTACTGATTTTTTCGCCCGGAAGGAAAAGCTCGTTCCAGAAGAGAGCCTGCACGGTGCTGAAGTCCAGTCCGTTCTTTTTCAAGAAGCTCACTTCGTCGTAGGAGGCTCGCACGTATTGCTTATTGAAGCGGTCGATGATGAGCACATCGCCGGGGGTGAACTCCATGCGTCCCACCTCCATGCCGAGGAAGGTGAGCGAGAGCTGCACCACATCGTTGCGCTTCATGCGCAGCGTGCCGTTTACGGAGAGGTCTTTCTGTCCCAAGTTGATATCCATGCTGATGCGCGCGGTCAGATGTTCTGACTTTACGGAGTTCTCTGCTACACGCTGTTTGTATTGCGAAGCGGCTGCCTCGGTAGAGAACGATGAGGAAGCAGTGCTTTGTTCGGCCTCCTGGGCTGTGCGGCACGAGGCAAAAGCCAGTAGTAGGGCGAGGGGAATCAGTCGGAGCGCTTTCATAATCTTGTGTGTTAAGGGTGAGGCTCGCCGGCGGTGTTAGGGAACCCAGCGTTTGAGCTTAATTTTCTTTTGTAGCTTGGCGCATTGTTCTTCGTCGGCAGAGAGACTTAGTGCTTTCTTCCAGAAGTTGACGGCGCTTTCTTTGTCGCCACATTTATAATATATGTCGCCGGCGTGTTCGAAGAGACCGGCATCTTCTGCTATCTCCTGAGCATATTTCAGCGTCTCGTCAATGTAGAGGCGGGCCTGGGTGTATTGCTGTTTTTGGAAGAGCACCCAGGCGTAAGTGTCCAGATAGGTTGGTTCTTCGGGGAAGGCTTCCACCGTTTTGCGGCTCATGGCTTCGGCTTTGTCCAACTCTACTTCTTCGAGCGAGAGGTAGTATGCGTAGTTGTTCATACACAGAAAATTGTCGCTCTTATATACCAGGGCAGAGTCGTAGGCGGCAAAGGCGGCGTCTTTCTCTTTCAGGTCGAAGTAGATATCGCCCAGTGTGGCGTAGAGGTCCGATGCAATTTGCGGGTCGGTATTCTCGTCGATGTGGGTGGCTCCGCGTTGTAAGGCATCGATGGCTTGTTTCTTCTCTTCGTTGCTGAAGAGGCACAGCCCTTCGTAGTAGTAGAAAAGGAGAAGGTTGGGGTCGTAGAGTTGGCCTTCTCTGCAAAGGCGGATGGCTTCTGCATAGTTGTTCTGCCGTAGGGAAATCTCCAGGAGCCTGCCTCGTGCTCTCGAGTTGTCCGGCTCTATTTCCAGGATTTGCTTCAGTGCGGTGTAGGTGGTTTCCTCCGGCGCTTTGATGGTGGTGAGGAAGTCCAGATAGAGTTTGGGGAGCGAGGCGTCGGTTTGTGGAAGCGCGAGGGCCTTTTGGAAGAGATGGTCCACATGAGCTGTATCGCCGTGGCTGCGGAATGTGTCGCGCACAAAGTTGTACATGATTTCCGAGCGAGTCTCGGAGAGCGTGTTGGGATTGAGTACCACCTCGTCTATCAAAGAAAGGTAGAGCGAATCCTGCCCTGCGTTTTTGTAGTAAGCCAGTAGCGACACCTGTGCAAAACTATTTTCCGGCTCCACGGCCAGCACATCGTTGTAGGTGGCCAGTGCCAGTTCGGGGTAACCATTCTGATGATAAAGGTCGCCCAGGAGCACGCGGTAGCGCAAATCGGCGGGATATTCGGCGCAGAGCTCTTCGATGGCGGCATAGGCTTTTTCGGTGTCGTTCTGCTCGATGTAAATTTTGAACTTCTCGATGCTGTAGTTTGCGCTTTTGCCTTCCAGGTTTTCAAGGCGGTCGAGTGCGCGGATGGCTCCTTGCCAGTTGCCCTGCTCTTCGTAGAGCTTTACCAATACGGTGAGCACTTCCGTGGTGGGGTCTTCGGCCACGAGTTCCTCATATACTTTCACCGCTTTGTCTATCTCTTGTCCGCCGGCGTATAGTTTGCCCAGCGTTTCTTTATAGAATTTGTTGGCGGGCTCCAGTGCTACGGCTTTGCTAAGCATTTCTTTGGCCTCTTCTATTTTGAGAGTGTCGTAGGAGCGACAGAAGGCCAGTTGCAACAAGGCTTTTTCGTAGAGCGCCTCTGTGGCGTCGGGGTAGATGCTGAGCATTTTGTTGAGCAGCTCCATCTCGGCGTCGTAGGCCTGCTTGTGCTTTTGGCGCATGGCTTCCAGGAAGAGCTGGCTGAGTTGTCGCTGTGTCTCTTCGGACAAAGCGATGGCTGTCCGGCTCTTGTGAGGCGTTGCGGCATCTTGCGAAGTGCGGCAGCTGCTCAGGAGCAGGAAGAAAGCAAGGAGCAGGGGTAGGAATGTGAGGCTTCTCTTCATGTGCAAGGGGGTGCGGAGCAAGGGATGCTTGTTCTTTTATACGCCGGTGTGGCCAAATCCTCCGGCACCGCGTTCTGTCTCGCCGAGTTCCTCAACGGCTGTCCACTCCACGGTTTCGTGGCGTGCCACCACCATCTGTGCGATGCGCTCGCCATCGTTGATGACAAACTCTTGATTGGAGAGGTTCACGAGTATCACTCCGATTTCTCCGCGGTAGTCTGCGTCGATGGTGCCGGGCGAATTGAGCACGCCGATGCCATGCTTCAGGGCCAAGCCGGAGCGTGGACGCACCTGGGCTTCATAACCTTCGGGCAGGGCGATAAAGAGGCCGGTGGGCACCAAGCGGCGCTCAAGGGGTTTCAGCACGATGGGTTCTTCTAGGTTGGCTCGCAGGTCCATGCCGGCGCTCAGGGCGGTGGCATAGGTGGGAAGTGGGTGGTGCGAGCGGTTGATGATTTGTATTTCCATAAAGCGTAGTCGGTCTATAGGTTTTACAGACAAAAGTACGGAAAAGCCGCCACATACTTCCTACTTTTATGGAAAAAAGAGCCTGCACCCCGTTTTTTTGACTTACTTTTGCAATTGCACCGGTCGGCTGCCTATGTTTGCCGTGCTGCGACTTAATTTTTTTAGAATATGATGGACTGGAAACTACTTATTTCCTCTAAGCGCTTAGGCAAGGAAGACGGGCGCACACAGCTCTCGGAGCGCCGCACGGAATTTCAGCGCGACTTCGACCGCCTGATTTTCTCCGCTGCCTTCAGGCGCATGCAAAATAAGACACAAGTGTTCCCGCTTCCGGGTAGCATATTTGTGCACAACCGCTTGACGCACAGTCTCGAAGTGTCCAGCGTGGGGCGCTCCTTAGGCGCCGACGTGGCGCGCGAGTTGGTGCGCCGTCGCCCCGAGTTGGCAGAGACAGAGATTCACGAGATTGGCGCCATCGTTTCGGCCGCTTGCCTGGCCCACGATATGGGCAATCCGCCCTTTGGTCACTCCGGCGAGCGTGCCATCCGCAGCTACTTCTCCGAAGGTAAGGGAAGCCGCCTGCGCCACTACCGCACGGAGGACGGCGATGGCCTGTCCGAGGAGGTGTGGAACGACATTATCAACTTCGACGGCAATGCCAATGCCTTCCGCCTGCTCACCCACCAGTTTGTGGGTCGTCGCAAGGGAGGCTTTGTGATGACGTATTCCACACTGGCCTCCATTGTGAAATACCCCTACTGCTCGGCGCAGGCCGGCAAGAAGTCGAAGTTTGGTTTCTTCACCGAGGAGCAGCCCGACTTCTGTCGCATAGCCGACGCCCTGGGTATGAAACGCCTTGACACCCCCGACGGAAAGGTTCGCTATGCCCGCCATCCGCTGGTGTACCTTGTGGAGGCTGCCGACGACATCTGCTACGAGATTATGGACATCGAAGACGCCCACAAGCTGCGTCTGCTCTCCGACGAGCTGGCCTCGGAGCTCTTCCTGGGCTTCTTCGACGAGGCGCAGCGCCGTGAAATCCTTGAGGCCTATCCCTACGATGTAGATGCCAACGACCGCTTGGTCTACTTCCGCTCCTGCGTCATCAATGCCTTGGAACGCGCTTGCGTGGAGGTGTTTGTGGAGCATGAGCAGGAGATTCTCAGCGGCACCTTTAGCGGCTCGCTCATCTCGCACCTGCCCGAGCCGCTCCGCTCGGCCTATCGCCGTTGCGAGGAGGTGGCTGCCAAGCGCGTGTACAACAGCAAGGAGGTGCTCGACATCGACCTGGCCGGCTACCACATCATCTACACCCTGCTCGAATTGATGATCGAGGCCGTGATGGAGCCGCAGAAGGCTTACAGCCAACTCTTGCTGAAGCAGGCCTCGGTGCAGTACGAATTTACTTCGCCGCGCCTTGCCGACCGCATCATGGCGGTGCTCGACTACATCTCGGGCATGACCGATGTCTATGCGCTCGACCTCTACCGCAAGATAAAGGGTCACTCGCTGCCTGTGGTGTGAGCCACCTGCAGGAGTGGAACAGAGATAAATGGTCTCGCAGCTTGGCTGCGGGACTTTTTTTGTGTCTGTAGCGGGACCTCGGAGTTATTAGGTGTTTGGAATATTTTGTAACATGCCGTGTTATGTTTAAGAGAAGAGGGTAAGGAATATGGATGTCAAGAGTTGGGAATTTTGAACGTCAAGGAGTGGAGCAGCCGAGTGGCCGAGACGCAGAAAATACCTCCCGATTTTCGCCCCGTAGCTTCTGGCCATTTCGAAAGTCTTATCTAGGAAAAACTAGGTCTTAGAAAAATTTTCCTAGGTCTTGCGGAATTTTTCGTAGATCAGACTTTCGAAACGCTCCAAAATGCCTACTGATTCTCAGATGCTTACAACGGCTGATTTTATGCCTCGTTCTACTCCCCGATTGGGGCGAAAAGAAAAAGCCGAGGCCCTTCCGGTTGATACGGAGAGGGCCTCGGCCTATGGGGTGAGGACGGAGCGCGCGGTCTACTTCATGCGCAACTTGCCACCCTGGATGTAGAGCGTGCCGGAGGGCAACTGGCGCTCGTTTACGATGCGGCCTTGCAGGTCGTAGGTTTGACCGGCAGCCTCATGGTTCACGCCGAGCACAGGGGCAGTGATGGCAGTGGGCAGTTCCACATAGCGCACTTCGCTGTAGGGGCTCTCGAGGCTGCTTTCCAGCACCTGTTCGCCGTCATAGTCTTTCCAGAAGTTCTTCACGCCACGCACCTTGTAGCTCACTTTGTCGCCACGGTAAATCTCGGGCACTACGATGTCGAGAGAGGTCTCCTCAATGGTGGTGAAGAGGAACTGATGATTGTAGACAGTGCCTTCGGGCATCTGCTGTGTGAGCACCACGTCGTCGAGCAGCATGATGTTGCTGCCGCCATAGACAATCTGCACGCAGGAGTATTCTGCACCGCCGCCAATGGTGGTCTTGATTTCTTGCCACTCGCCGTTGGTCTCGTAGGCCTTAGAGTCGACAAACTGATATCCCTCATCTGTAAAGGAGAGCATGGCCACCGCCACACGGTCGCCGGCGCCGGCCTTCACGCGGAAGCTCAGTTCCACTTCTCCACCATTGGCAGAGAAGTCCATCTCGGGCGAAGAGAGGTAACCAAACTGCTCATAGGCAGAATAGGTGCCGTGCACGCCCACTGCGCCTTCCAGCAAGACGGGCATGTATACAAACCAACCGGGATAGTTGCTGGGGCACACTTGGTCGAGGCCCATTTCCCAGTTAGCCTGGTCCACTTCGGGAGAATCCTCAGTGGCGGTAGACTTCATGTTGGCAAAGTCTAAAGATGCGATGGTGCACACGCCGTCGGCGCCTACTTTGTGTTCGGCATAGGCACATACGTCGTAGAGCTCAGCACTCTCCACCGCGTCCCAGTTGGCGGTGAATCCGCTTGCAGAGAGGTTGGTCTCTTCGCGAAGTACGGGGGCAGGCATCTGAGCCGACTCGATCTTGATGTCGTCGATGAACATCTCTTCCATCTCTGTGAAGAAGTACATGTAAGAGGTAGAGGTGCCGAAGGTGGTGGTAAATTCCAATGTGGTCCACTCGGAGCTAATCGGAGCATAGTTGACATCAACGGCCTGGAAGGTGGCTTCGTCGATGATGTTGTAGTTGAAGTAGTCGCCCATAGAGCTGGCGCTGCGCACGCGCATGGAGATTTTCACCAAGCCTGTGAGGTCGAGCGTGGGGGTGATGATGAGACCGGTGGCATATTCTGCTTCGCTGAAAGCCACATAGGCCATACCGCCGGCTTGGTATACTTCGAGTCCGCCCCACCCGGGTGTGTTGAAATACTTGTCGTCGATGCTGTAGTTGGCGTCGTCGAGGCGCAACTTGTCGGGAGCGCTCTCGCTGCCGGCTGTAAATTTGGAGAAGTCCTCAGCAACTACCAACTTCATAGGCATGTCTTGCTTTTCGGCATCCAGGAGCTGTGCTTGGCTCTTGAGTTGCGGCAAGCCGATGCGCTGCATTTTTTCAGACACAGCAGCATGACGCTTGGCAAAGGGGTTGGCAGCCGAGCGCGCATTGATGCGCTGGGGCTGGTTTTGTGCAAAGGCCGTTGCCATAAACATGATGGCCATAAGAGAGAGGGTAAAGATTTTTTTCATAAGCTACATTAGTTTGTTTAAGTCCATATAATCTATCGGGAGCAAATATACTCCATTATATATATATAGAAGACTCCGAAGGGCTGTAATTACTTTTTCTTATAAGTTTTTAACTTATGACAAGAATATAGTTGCTGCACGGGGCATTAAAGAGGCGTTGTCATAATAGATTTCCTGTGCGGCTTGGGCCATCTCCGAGCGGCCCTTCCTCCTGCCCGTTTTTTCAGAGTCATCACCCCCGTTTTCATAGTAGACTACGAAGAGATTCTAAAAAACGAGTGCTGATTATTAAATACTTACGGAGACCCAAAATGGGCCTCCGTAAGTCGGATGGTTGCGTTGTGCTTATTTTTTTTCACCCAGGCTGAATCGGTAGCCTATGCGCAGCATTACGTAGCTCATATAGGTTTTTGTGGTAGAATAGTTGCGGGAGTATCCAGTGATGAAGTTGCTCTCCGAGGTGCGTTGTCCGAGGATGTCCACGGCTTCCAGTTGGACGGTGAGGGCTTTGTTTTTCAAGAAGCTCTGTGAGATGCCGGCGTTGAGCAGCCATTGGTCGTGGTTGAGCATATCGTCGCTGTATCCGCGGCGGCCGTAGTAGATGAGCGAGGCGTTGATGCGCAAGCCGCAGTTGAGCGAGAGCTGTGGCGAAAGGGTGGCTTCGAAGGTGTGGCCGTGCTGGTTGTATGCCGAGGCGTCGGCAAAGGTGGAGTAGTCGCCGTTGTACATGCCGCTAAGGTTTACCGACCATATTTTGTTGCGCCAGCTCAGGCGGATGGTACCTCCGGGCGACAGTGTGGTCTTGCGCGAGAGCCCCAAGGCATTGCCCTGCGAGCCAACAAAGTTCTTGCTCTGTGTGTAGCCGCAATGGGCCCAGAGGGAGAGGCTCCAATGGCGCGCAGAGTCGAGCGGTTGTGTGGTGTTGAGGCTGCCATAGAGCGAGTAGTTGCCGTTCACGTTGGTCTCGCTCAGCGTTTTCTTGCCGGTCAGCGGGTCGATTTGTTGGGTGGTCACTCTGGCGTTGCGCGTATTGCGGAAGGTGATGTAGGAGCCGTAGCTGTCGCCGCGTTTCTTACCAAAGTGGTTGCTCGA
Source organism: Alloprevotella sp. (assembly GCA_045636405.1). Classification (GTDB taxonomy): domain Bacteria; phylum Bacteroidota; class Bacteroidia; order Bacteroidales; family Bacteroidaceae; genus Alloprevotella. The sequence goes on along the minus strand of JAZTXL010000019.1, from coordinate 159,548 downwards.
AATGTACACGCTGTTGTTCCAGCTGTCTTTGAGGTTCGGATTCCTTAGCATCACCTCCATCTCGTTGTCGTCGGCAAAGGGCAGTGTGGCTTCGAGTTCCGGCTTCTGTTGTGAGCCGGAGTAGGTAATGCGCAGGTTGCTGTTGTTGCCATATTTCCATTTCAGGTAAGCATAGGGTCGGAAGGAGAAGTAGCTGCGTTGGGGCGAGAGGCTTTGGTGGTCGCGCTCGTAGTCCAGGCGCTCGTCGATGTACTCTTCGCGTAGCTGCAAGGAAGCCTCCAGATTTTTCCATGTGCCGTTCAGGCTGGCGGAGAGCCTATGTGTGTTCTGCGTGCTATAGCTGTTGTATGCGTTGGCGTATTCCAGGGCCATCTGCAACGAGTCGCCTTCCGTGGGGCGGCTTCCTACGGGGCGCTCCATGGTGGCGTACTCTTTGTAGTAGTCCAGGTTGTAATACTTGAAGAGGTCGTCGTACGCGATGTAGTTGTAGTCGTATCCCAGTCCGGCGCGCAGGTGTTTGCTCAGCGGTTCTTGGTACTGAGCACCCAGGTCAAAGGATTTCCGTTCAAGCGGATGATTCTCGTAGTCGCGGTCTACGAAGTCGGCCGGAGCCCCAGGTTGGAAGAAGCGATAGCCGGTGAGGTAGTCGTTCTTGTCGTGGCGGTGGTTATAGCTTCCGCTGGCGTCTAAGTGGATGGAACGTCCCTCCTTCTTAAAGCGGTGTATAAAGTCGATGTTGGCATAGATGTACTTCTCGTGGCCCGTGTAGATTTCGTGCTCCTCTTCGGAGTTCACACCGATGGTTTGCAGCTCGGAGGGGATGTTTTCGCTCAGCAAGCCCAAGTGCGGCTTCTCGATGTCGACGGCGGCGCTGTACGTAGATTCACTTCCGTTGTGATTTCCCTTTCTGTCGGAGAGCGAGGCATTCAGGTAAAAGAGAAGGCGGTTTACCGAGTCGATGTTCCAGGTCATTCTGCCCGTGGCGCCGAGGTATCGGTATCTTTTGTAGTCGTCGGTGAGCGAGTAGGTGTGCTGCGAGGTGTTGGCCGAGAGGAAATTTTCGTCGTGGCTTTGGGTGATGTACTTGTCGTTGTTGTGCTTGGCGTCGATGTTGAGATTCAGGCGCATGTTGCCATCCTCTGTGTTCTTTTTGCCATTGTCCCAGGAGTGGATGATGCCGGCTGTGCGATACGTGTGAAGTCCGCTGGACGAGCCCCAGTAGGACCAGTTGCCGTTCTCGTCCACGCGTTCGCTCTGGTTGATGTTGTTGAGCTGCGCAAAGATAGCTGTGCGACGGCGGTCGCTGAAGTTGGTGGTGAACAGCTTGCCCAGGTAGCGGTCGTGCGTACCGCCGCCCACTTCGGCATTGGTGTTCCACGAGGTCTTATATTCCTTTTTTATCTTCAAGTCCACCACGGTCTGTTTCTCCGTATCTATGCTGCCGGTGAACTCCTTGTTCTCGTCGGTCTTATCGTATACTTTTATGTCCTGAATGGCGTCGGCCACCATGTTGGCCATGGCGGTCGATACGGTACCGAAGAAAGGTTTGCCGTCCACCAGGATGCTGCTCACAGTCTTGCCCTGGAATGTCAAGTTGCCGTCGGCGTCCATTTCCAGGCCCGGCAGTTGTTTCACCAGGGCAGCCAGTGTGGCGCCGGTGGGCAGTTGGAAGGCTTTGGAGTGGAACACGAGGGTGTCGTCCTTGAAGGTGAGCTGCTGCGAAAGGGCTGTCACCTGCGCCTCGCTCAGTTGGATGTCCGAGGGCTTGAGCAGGAGCGTTCCCATATCCACCTGCGGCTTTTCGGCTTTGAGTTGCACGCTCTTAATCAGCCTCTCGTAGCCCACGGCAGCTGCCCGCAACAAGTACTTACCGCCTTGCTTGGCTTTGAGCTTGAACGCACCATCGTCGGCGGTGACGCCGGTGGCCACGACGGCAGAGTCGAGGCTGAGCAAGTCTACTTTTACGAGCGGCAGAGGAGTCTTTGCTTCGCTGTTCTCAGATATGCGGCCCGCCACGCTGTATTCTTGTGCCGAGAGATGGAGCACGGCGAAGGCGGAAACGAGCAAGAGGAAAAAGTTTTTCATAGAGAATTTCCGGTTTTGATGTACTGATTCTTAGGTGACTTTGCAAAGGTGCAAAAAGAGTCTGGATTTTACCCCCCCCATTGTTAAAAATCTTTAAAACAATAAGAATTTTAAGCTGCGAACGGTTTGCGGCGAGCTGTGAGCCTCCGATTCTTGTCTCGACGGCTTGTGCCGGCCCCTTTGCCTTTACCGCCGGCGCGGCTGCGCTTGTTGCACCAGGCCGGTAGGCCTTCTTTTCTCAGTTCGGGAGAGAGAAATTTTATAAACCCTCTATCTCTATAACGCAGAAGGCTCGGAAATATAACACTCCCTATTCTTTTTTTTGTAACACGCCGTGTTACCGCATGTAACATGGCTCGTTACCACATGTAACATGGCGTGTTACTCATGGTAACATGGCTCGTTACAAATTTTTCTAAACATCTGGCAGCGCCAAGGTGTGAGGGGCGGACAAAAAGAAGAGGCAGCACCATCGAAGGCTGCCTCGGTCTTATTATAATATAATGTGGTATCAGAGCAACTTGGCTGCAAGTTTCTCGAGCATGTCGCGTGTCATGCTGTCGAGGTTGTACTGGGGATTCCAGTCCCACTCCTGGCGGGCACAGATGTCGTCGAGGCTGTTGGGCCAGCTGTCTGCGTTGGCCTGCTTGAGAGGCTCGATCTTGTAGTCCATTTGGAACTCGGGCTTGTACTTCTTGATGGCTGCCAGGATGCCTTCGGGGTCGAAGCTCATAGAGGCAATGTTGAAGGCGTTGCGGTGGATGAGGCGCGCGGGGTCTGCTTCCATCAACTGCACACAAGCTGTGAGCGCGTCGGGCATGTACATCATGTCCATGTAAGTACCTGCGGCGATGGGGCAGGTGAACTTTTCGCCACGCACGGCGCTGTAGTAGATGTCCACAGCATAGTCGGTGGTGCCGCCGCCCGGAGGAGTTACGTAAGAGATGAGGCCGGGGAAGCGCACGGCGCGGGTGTCTACGCCATATTTCTTGAAGTAATAGTCAGAGAGCAACTCGGTGGTCACCTTGCTCACGCCGTAGATGGTGATGGGGCGCTGAATGGTGTCCTGCGGAGTGTGGTTGCGCGGAGTCTCAGGGCCGAAGGAGCCGATGGAGCTGGGAGTGAAGACGGCGCATCCGTTTTGGCGGGCCACTTCGAGTACGTTCCACAAACCATCGACGCCGATTTTCCAGGCCAGCATGGGTTTGCCCTCGGCCACTACGCTGAGCAGCGCAGCAAGGTTGTAGATGGTGTCGATGTTATATTTTTTCACTACGGCCTCGATGACAGCTCCGTCGGTCACGTCGCATATTTCGGCGGGGCCGCTTTCTTTCAACTCGCCCTTAGGCTCTGCTCCGGGGATATAGCCTGCCACTACGTGGTCGCCACCATAGATGTTGCGTAGTTTCATGGTGAGCTCCGAACCAATCTGTCCGGTGGCTCCGATAACCAGAATGTTTTTCATTGTCTTAGTTGTATGAAAATAGGTTTGTACTCGGTTGATATTGCAAAGGAACACTTTTTTTATAAATAAAAGAGAAAAGCGGGTTTTATTTTCAAAAAAATCCCTTCCTTTGCCTTTGAAAAGCAAACCTTGAAAGCGAGCCGCCGAGGTTAGCTTGCAAAAATATCAGACTACTTGTAAATTTTAAAACATATTATCATGTACGGAAATTTCCAACAGCATTTGCAAAACGAGCTTGAAGAAATCAGACAAGCCGGTCTCTACAAAAACGAGCGCCTTATCCAGGGCCCACAACAAGCTGCCATTGAAGTAGCAGGTAAGGAAGTGTTGAACTTCTGCGCCAACAACTATCTCGGTCTCTCCAATCATCCGCGCCTCGTACAGGCTGCGAAGGACATGATGGACCAGCGTGGCTACGGTATGTCTTCAGTGCGCTTCATCTGCGGTACGCAGGACATGCACAAGACCCTCGAAGAGGCTATCTCTAAGTTCTTCAAGACCGAAGATACCATTCTCTACGCTGCCTGCTTCGATGCCAACGGCGGTGTGTTCGAGCCCCTCCTTACTGCTGATGATGCCATCATCTCCGACGCTTTGAACCATGCCTCTATCATTGACGGTGTGCGCCTCTGCAAAGCAAAGCGCTATCGCTATGCCAACGCCGACATGGCCGACCTTGAACGCTGCCTCCAAGAAGCTCAGGAACAGCGCTTCCGCATCATCGTGACCGACGGTGTGTTCTCTATGGACGGCAACGTGGCTCCGATGGACAAAATCTGCGACCTCGCCGAGAAGTACAACGCCCTTGTGATGGTGGACGAAAGCCACTCTGCCGGCGTGGTAGGCGCTACCGGCCGCGGCGTGAGCGAGTTCTACAACACTTATGGCCGTGTGGACATCTACACCGGTACGTTGGGCAAGGCATTTGGTGGTGCGATGGGCGGTTTCACTACCGGCCGCAAGGAAATCATCGACATGCTCCGTCAGCGCAGCCGTCCGTATCTCTTCTCCAACTCTTTGGCCCCCGCCATCGTAGGTGCGTCTATCGAGATGTTCAAGATGCTCGACGAGTCGAACGAACTGCACGACCGCCTCGTTGAAAACGTAGAATACTTCCGCACCAAGATGATGGAAGCCGGCTTCGACATCAAGCCCACACAGAGCGCCATCTGCGCCGTGATGCTCTACGACGCCAAGCTCTCACAAGTGTATGCACAGAAGATGCAGGAAGAGGGTATCTACGTTACCGGATTCTACTATCCCGTTGTGCCGAAAGATCAGGCCCGCATCCGCGTGCAGATTTCTGCCGGTCACAACCGCGAACACCTCGACAAGTGTATTGCAGCCTTCATCAAGGTGGGCAAGGAACTTGGCGTGTTGAAATAAGCACACATCCATCTCCTCATAGGCAAGGCGCAGCTTCGGGTTGCGCCTTGCTTTTTTTATGGCCGGGGTCCTGCGGCAGGGCAAGGCGAGGCTTTGGACTTTGTGAAGGGGAAATAGAGTGAAGGAAAAGCCTATGCTTCGCAGCTCATCGCTGATGGCCATTTCGAAAGTCTGAGCTAGGAAAAACTAGGTCTTAGAAAATTTTTCCTAGGTCTTGCGGAATTTTTCGTAGATCAGACTTTCGAAACGCCAGAAAATACCGGCTGATTTTCAGATAGTTGCAAAAGCCTGTTTTGCGCCCCCTACGCCATTCTGCCGGGCGCGAAAAACGCAGGCAGAGAGCCCTCGGTGGCCGACAGAAAGGTTTTGAAAAGCCAAAACGGCGGTGGCAGCCCATTTTCCAAAAGTTTTTTGTAAATTTGTCCGCAATATATAGATACAGAAAGCTACATGATTACCTCCGACCAATTGAAAGAGGCGAAAGACCGCGCCGACGCGCTCCATCGCTACCTCGACATTGACGCCAAGAAAATACAGCTCGAAGAAGAGCAGCTCCGCACGCAAGACCCCGGTTTCTGGGACGACGCCAAGCGCGCTGAGGAGCAAATGAAGAAGGTGAAGGGCCTGGAAAAGTGGATTACGGGCTACAAAGAAGTGCGTACCTACGTTGACGAGCTCGACCTGGCATTCGACTTCTTCAAGGACGAGATGGTGAGCGAAGAAGAGGTGGACGAGGCGTATGCCAAAGCCCTTGAAGCCCTTGAAGCCCTCGAACTCAAAAACATGCTGCGCCAAGAAGAAGACTCCATGGCAGCCGTGCTGAAAATCAACTCGGGCGCCGGCGGTACGGAGAGCCAGGACTGGGCTTCGATGTTGATGCGTATGTACATGCGCTATGCCGAATCCGCCGGCTACAAGGTGAGCATATCCAATTTGCAAGACGGCGATGAGGCCGGCATCAAAACCGTGACTATGGAGATTGAAGGCGACTATGCCTATGGCTACCTCAAAAGCGAGAACGGCGTGCACCGCCTGGTGCGCGTATCGCCCTACAATGCCCAGGGCAAGCGCATGACCAGCTTCGCCTCCGTCTTCGTTACTCCCTTGGTGGACGATACCATCGAGGTGTACGTAGACCCCTCCCGAATCAGCTGGGATACCTTCCGCTCGGGCGGTGCCGGTGGTCAGAACGTAAACAAGGTGGAGACCGGTGTGCGCCTGCGCTATATGTATCAGGATCCCGATACGGGCGAGGAAGAAGAAATCCTTATCGAAAACACCGAGAGCCGCAAGCAGCTGGAGAACCGCGAGAACGCCATGCGACTCCTACGCTCGCAACTCTACGACCGCGCCTTGCAGAAACGCAAAGCCGCACAGGCAAAGATAGAGGCCGGCAAGAAGAAGATAGAGTGGGGCAGCCAGATACGCAGCTACGTGTTCGACGACCGCCGCGTGAAGGACCATCGCACAGGCTTCCAGACGAGCGACGTGGGAGGCGTGATGGACGGAAAAATAGACGGCTTCATCAAAGCCTATCTGATGGAATTTTCAGAACAGGAGCAAGACTCCTGAGCAATAAATATTCTATAAATACGAACTACCTAAAATTTTACAACCATGAGCCAGAAAAAGAAAAACAAAAACTCTGCACGCGACGCACGTCAAGAACGCCAAGCACGCCGTGTGGTAAACGGTATTTTTGCAGGCCTCATAATAGCAGCGTTGCTGATGTGTGCGGGCTATTACGTTTGGGCCAACTAAATGGGGCTTGAGATAGAGCGCAAATTTTTGGTGGAGGGCGATTTCAAAAGTCAGTCGTCCTCGCATAGCCGTATCATACAAGGCTACATCAGCAGTCAGCGTGGCCGAACCGTCAGAGTGCGCCTGCGCGATGAGAAAGGCTATCTCACCATCAAAGGCCCCTCGGCAGTGGGAGGCCTCACGCGCTACGAGTTTGAGCAGGAAATCAGTAAGGACGATGCCCTCTCCCTGCTGCACCTTTGCGAGCCGGGCATCATAGACAAAGTGCGCTGGCTGGTGCCTGTGGGCAAACACGTGTTTGAGGTGGACGAGTTTTTCGGAGAGAACGAAGGCCTCGTGATGGCCGAGGTGGAACTCGGAGCAGAGGACGAAGCCTACGAAAAACCCGACTTCCTTGCACAGGAAGTAACCGGCGAGCGCAGATATTACAACTCGGCCTTGCGACTCTACCCCTACAAAAAATGGAGCGAGGAAGAAAAGCATCCCGCAAACCACCATGCAGAATAAGATAGTAAGAATATGAAGATTACGGACTTGATAGGACAAGCAGGAAGCACTGCCTTCAGCTTTGAAGTGCTGCCTCCGCTCAAAGGAACAGGTATCGAAGGACTGAAACGCACCATCGACCGCCTGCGCGAGTTCGATCCGAAATATATCAACATCACCACCCACCGCTCCGAATATATCTACAAAGACTTGGGCGATGGCTTGATGCAGCGCTTGCGCCTGCGTCGCCGACCCGGCACAGTGGCCGTGGCAGCCACCATCCAAAATGAATACGGCATCCCCGTGGTGCCCCATATCCTTTGCTCCGGCTTCACCCGCGAGGAGACAGAATATGTACTCCTCGACCTGCAATTCCTGGGCATTGAAAATCTCCTCGTGCTACGCGGCGACAAAGCCAAATGGGACTCGACGTTCCAAGCAGAAGCCGACGGCTACTCACACACCACCGAGCTGCAGGAGCAAATCAACCGCTTCAACGCCGGCAAATTTGTGGACGGCTCGCCCATCAAGGTGCCCGGAAAACCCTTCAGCTATGGCGTGGCCTGTTATCCTGAGAAGCACGAAGAGGCTTTGAATCCCGACACAGACTTTGCCTGGTTCAAGAAGAAGATAGAGCTGGGCGCAGAATATGGAGTGACACAACTCTTCTACGACAACAAGGCGTACTTCCGATTTGTGGAGCGCGCAAGAAAAGAAGGCATCCAGGTGCCCATCATCCCCGGCATCAAACCCCTCTCCAAACTCTCGCAACTCACCACCGTTCCGAAAACATTCCACTGCGACTTGCCCGAAGAACTGGCAAGCGAGGCGATGAAATGCCGAACCGACGAGGACGTAAAGGCTTTGGGAATAGAATGGGGAGTGGCTCAGTGTAAAGAACTGATGAACTACGGCGTGCCCAGCATCCACTTCTACACCGTATCGGCAGTGGAGAGCATCGCCGAGATAGCCAAACGAATCTACTAAACCACTATGCAGTATAATAAGGTAATAGGTCAGGAAGAAATCAAAGCCCGCTTGCGTCAGGAACTCATGTCGGGCCGCGTACCACATGCCCGCCTCTTTCGCGGACCGGAAGGCTGCGGAACCCTGCCTATGGCCTTGGCATACGCATCGGCTTTGCTCTGCAAAAATCCCATTGACGGCGAGGCCTGCGGCGCTTGTACCTCGTGTCGCATGGTGGCAGCGTGGGCGCATCCCGACTTGCACTTCGTCTTTCCTGTGTTCAAAAGGAAAGGGCAAAGCGGCGACGCGGTGAGCGACCAGTATCTGAAAGAATGGCGCGAGCAACTGAACGACGGACTCTACTTCGACCGCCTCGCCTGGCTTGCACGCATCGGCGTAGAGAACCAGCAGGCACAAATCGGTGTGGGCGAGAGCGAACAGATATTGCGCAAACTCAGCATGGTATCCAGCCAGGGAGCCCGCAAGGTGATGGTGATTTGGCTACCGGAGTTGATGAACATCTCAGCCGCCAACAAGTTGCTCAAGATTCTTGAAGAGCCGCCCACAGATACTGTCTTCTTGCTCGTGGCAGACCACTCGGAAAAAATGTTGGCCACCATCTTGAGTCGCACACAGATTACGGATTTCCGCAAGCTCACCCAGCAGGAACTCGAAAACGTCTTGCAAACCCACCATGGCTTGCAGGCCGCCGACGCTGCCGCTGTGGCTCACATGAGCGAAGGTAGCTATGTCAAGGCTTTGCGCCAGATACACGTAGGCGAAACCGAGGCCATCTTCTTTGAGAAGTTCGTGCAACTCATGCGCCTTGCCTATATGCGCAAAATCAAGGACATGTTCCAGTGGGCCGAGGAAATTTCCTCCTGGGGCCGCGAGCGCCAAAAAAGTTTTCTGGAATACTGCCAGCGTTTGGTGCGTGAAAATTTTATTAGTAACTTCCATCGCGCCGAACTTAACTATATGAATAAGGAAGAGGCCGGATTTTCTGTAAACTTTGGCCGCTTCGTCAACGAGCGCAATGTGATAGGAATCATGGACGAGATAGCACACGCCCAAGGCGACATAGAGCAAAATGTAAATGCCAAAATGGTGTTCTTCGACTTCTCCTTGAAAATGATAGTGCTGCTCATACAATAACATAGGACACATATTATATATATGAATACAGAATTTAAAATAGGCGGCTCGCTGCGTGGCTTCTGCGCCAAGGGCTGTGGCCGATCAGATAAGCAACTCAACACGTACGATTACCTGGCGGGCGTTCCGGGCAACGAGGAGCAATCAGACCTTGTAGAGGTGCAGTTCAAGCACACCCGCAAGGGCTACTACCGCAATGACAATCGCATCCCTTTGCAGAAGGGCGACATGGTAGCCGTCGAGGCCAGTCCAGGCCACGACATCGGTGTCGTAACCCTTACCGGTCAGCTCGTACCTCTTCAGATGAAGAAAGCCAACCTTAAGCCCGGCACAGAGATTAAGCGTATCTATCGCAAGGCACGTCCCGTGGACTTGGAAAAGTACGAGGAGGCAAAATCCCGCGAACAGGATACGATGATACGCTCGCGCCAGATAGCTAACGAGCTTGATTTGAAGATGAAGATAGGCGATGTGGAGTATCAAGGCGATGGAAACAAAGCCATCTTCTATTACATTGCCGACGCGCGAGTTGACTTCCGTCAGCTCATCAAGGTCTTGGCCGACGTGTTCCATGTGCGCATCGAGATGAAGCAAATTGGCGCGCGTCAGGAGGCCGGACGCATCGGCGGAATAGGTCCCTGCGGTCGCGAACTCTGTTGCGCCACGTGGATGAAGAACTTCAACTCTGTCTCTACCAACGCCGCCCGTTTCCAAGATATCTCTCCCAACCCGCAGAAGTTGGCCGGTCAATGCGCCAAGCTGAAGTGCTGTCTCAACTATGAGGTGGACACTTATCTGGAGGCTTACAAGAAACTTCCCAGCCGCGAGATACAGCTCGAGACAGCCGATGCTACGTACTACCACTTTAAGTCGGACATCCTGGCCGGTCTCGTTACCTACAGCACCGACAAGCGCTTGGCTGCCAACCTTATTACGATTCCCGCAGCCCGTGCCTTCGAGGTGATACAGCTTAACAGAAAGGGCGAGAAGCCTCTCGATTTGCGCGAAGATGGCACTGTAGAGCCCCAGCGTCCTGTCGATTTGGTAGAGCAGGAAGATCTTACCCGCTTTGACAAGTCGAAGAAGAAAAAGAACAAGAAACGCCGTCCCTCAGAAGGCGACTCTCGTCAAGGAGGTCAGCAGCGCGAGCGTGGCCATCACCACCATCGTGGTCGCGACCGCCGTCAACATTCTGATAAGCCTGAGGGTAATAATTCTCCTGAATGACTATCCGCCACGGCATATTGAAAAAAATGATCCCGGCCTTCATTGCGATGGTCGGGATTTCGGCTTGTGAGCAGCGTGCCGCGGTCTACGAGTACCGCAGCGTTTCGCCCGACGGCTGGGAGCCTTGCGACACCTTCCTCTTCCCCATCGATTCGCTTGCACAAGGCGACACCTATCAGCTTGCTTTGCAGTTGCGCACATCCACCACCACTCCCTTCCCCTACCAGACTCTTTGGCTCGAAGTTACCCAACAGTGGGAGAGCCCCTTGTTGAGCCGTGTAGACACAGTGGCTTGTCGTCTTGCTACCGACGAGGGTTATCCTTGCGGCGTAGGCGTTTCGCTCTATCAATATGAGTTTCCTTTCGATACGCTCACCTTGCAGCAAGGCGCCCGAGGCTATATCGGATTGCGCCACATTATGCGCAGCAAACTCCTGCCCGGCGTGAGCGAAGTGGGCCTTTGCTTAGAGCCGCAGGCGCTTCCTTAGCTCTTTCTTTCTGTTAGCAACCAGCTAACCGTAGTTCACTAAAAAATCGGTAGCCTCTTCGCGGAGAGACTACCGATTTTCTTTATCTGTTGCAGCACCGAGTGGCGGTGCGTCTTATTTTGCAATGAACTTCTTGCCGTTGCTGATGTAGAACTGACCCTTGACGGTCTTCATTACGCGGCGGCCACTGAGGTCGTAGATGGCTTCTGTAGCGGGCTGTACTGTTTCTACGCGGTCGATGGCTGTGGTGTTGAAGTTGAAGCTCAGTTTCACGCTCTCCAGGGCGTCGGGCAATACGAGGTAGGCCTTACGCTTTTCGATGGTGCGGTTGCTGGCGGAGAGGGGGAAGAAGGCTACTTCGTCGTCAGCCTTTCCTAATACATAGGCATTCTCTGCTGCGTCTACCTCCACGCTGGTTTTACCTGTGCCAACCAACATGTTGTTTTCGAGATAAGCTTCTTCCTCGTTGCCGGCAGGCATAAATTTATAGGTGCCCGCATCGCCGGTCAAGAGTACGCCTGTGTTGGCAGGGATAGCTTGACCTTCGGGAATCTTGGTCATGCTGATGATGAAGCTGTGCTGCTGTTCGTAGGGGCTAACGTACCATGCTGTTACGTTGTTGGGCACCACGGTGGCGTAGGGAGCGCTGAAAGTGGCGATGGCGTTGATGTCTTCCATGCCGGCAGCATCTTTCAGGGAGAAGGTATTGTCGAAGTCAGCCTCGGTCAGTTTGAAACCGGCTGAGTAGCTGTCGTTGAAGAAAGCCGTACCGGCATGTGCGTACGTTCCGTCGTTGTTGATGGTCAGGTAGTTGAATGCCTCGGCGTTTCTCTTAGCGAAGAGGGTGAGGAGGCCCAGCAAGTGGCGACCTTCCACACTCACGCCGCTGCCTTGCACCATCTTTTCCACCTTGATGTCGGTGTAGGAGAGGGCGTCGTGGTCGTAGGCATCCATAAAGCCTATAAAGTTGGTGCCTTCACTACCATTACCGCGCCAGATGAGGTATTTGCCTTCGTCGTTCACAAAGACATACTTGCCATTGTCCAGTTGGTGGCATACGAACACTTCGGCTTCGGAGAGGAAGATGCAGAAGTCCATATGAGAGCCGCAGTAGCGCATGTAGTATTCTTTGCCGTTCTTCTGCACGTTGGTAATGATGTAGGCCTTGCCGTCTTCGGGCATTTGGATGTCGGTAGAGAGACCATACTCGTTGAGGGCGATTTCCAAGTTACCATAGTGGAGGGGCGAGGTGCTGTATACCTTTGCCGAGTCGATGGCAGCTTGTAGCGAGGTGCGGGCCAATGAGAATTCTCTGGGATAGCCCACGCCGCTGAAGGTCAGGGCGGTTTCTGCCTCGCTGATGAGGGCTGTCATGCTGGCTTCGTCAATGCTGAAGGCAGCCAATGCGTCGGTGGGGTCAAAGTTGTCGTACGGGGTGATGTAGCAAGAGTTACCACCGTCGGCGCAGCCGGCAGGGTTGGTACCACCGGGGCCCCAGCCGTCGAACTTCACATTGCTGTTGCCGTCGATGTTGATGAAGTGGCTCATGTCAAAGTAGACCACAAAGGTTCCATCCACCATACCGGGATACATCAGGTAGACGGGGTCGGTGGGGTGGTCGGTCAGTTCGTTGTTCTTGCTCACAAACTTCTTGTAGCCTACGTTGTAGAGATAGCGTGTCTCGCCGCCGTCGTTGCTGATGAAGGCATAGCGGTGGGCGGGATAGGCTTCGGGGTTAGATGCACCGGCATGGTCAAGGCCGTTGGCCGTGGCGGTCCATGCGCCGCGCTCGTGGGTCACCACGGTGTAGCACAGCTCGTTGCTCAGTTGGCTTGCGTCAGTGATGGGCTCCTTTACCACCACGTCTTGTGTAGAGTAGGGGATGAAGGTGAAAGCAGCATCACTTGAGTTCAAGGCATTGGCGCTGTCCCAATAAGACATCTTGGGCTTCTGAACAGCGTTCTGAGTTTTACATATCCAGCGATCCTTTGAAGCCGTAGCGTCTTTCAAACACCACCAGTCGCCTTCTAAAGATGCTTCAGAGGCTTGGAACTTAAAGAGTTCGCGGCTATAATAAGAATCATTTCCTTCTGATAAGCCGGCCCAGCACCAGTGGGCTGTGCTTTGATTGGAGAAAGCCAACATTTTTCCGGTGGCCTTGTTGTAGAAACGGTAACCATTGTCGTTGTCTCCTACGATACACCACACACCGTCGTCGGTGGTAGGCTTTGTGCCTCTGGAAAGCGCCATACAAGAGTTCCATTTGTCTGTACCGTCTATGTAAGAGCCGCAACCGTTCTGGATATAGTACCAAGTGGTGTTGGCAGCCCATTCTCCACCCACGGGGGCGTCGGAGATGGTGGGCATGGTCTGCGCTGCCACGCCCATAAAAGCGAGGAGCATCAGCATGAGTGAGTAAATTTTTTTCATATGGATATGTTTTTTTGTTTAGTTAAATACTCTCTGCGATGCCACTTCCCAAAGAAAAAAGAATCCGCCGACCAATGCCTTTCTGCTTGCGCGGCACTTGTCGGTGGGATTTAAGGAATGAACATCGGCCGCAAAAATACATTTTTTATGCGATTTAGACAAACCCCTTTATTAAAAAATGTGTCTAATTGAATATTTAATCGTTTTCCATCCCTTCAAAAGCCCCCTTTCTGTCGCCAAAATTTTGCCACAAGCTGAAAAACTTTAACAAAGTTTAACTCTGCAAAATCCGCCTGAACTCTCCGTTCATCGCCGTAGGCGCCGTGGAAAAATTAGTAGGCGCGGAGTTTTTCCTCGGCGCTTAGAAATTTTTCCTCCTAAACTCCGAGTTTCTCAAAGAGAAAAATCCATTTTTCCCCATCCTCGGATACGAAAAACGGGAACGCTCCGTAGAGGTTCCCGCTTTGCTATTACAAATATAACATAAAACAGAGGCAAATGCAAATCTTGTATTAAGTTCTGTTTTGAATATTTAAGAATTATTAAGGTCTTGTCGGCTGCATATTTTTCTTTGGAAATGCATACGTCTTCTTAACCGCTGCGTGCTACTTGGCTATGAAGTGGGCCAGCAAGCGGGTGGGGAGCAGGCGCATGATGGGAGCGATGAGCGCCCAGCGGCAGGTGATGGTGGCCACGCCGCGGCGGCGGTCGATGGCGCGTACGATGGCCCGCACGGCCTTCTCCGGCGGCAGTACCCAAAAGAACTGTTTCGGATTGGCCAGCAGCGGCGTGTCCACAAAGCCGGGGCGGATGTCCGACACGTAGATGGGGCAGCCGCTCACCATGGCGCGTTGGCGCAGCGCCTCAAGGTAGTGAGCCTGGTAAGCCTTCGAGGCCGAATAGGCAGGAGCCGGGGCCAGTCCGCGTACGGAGGCGATGGAGCTGATGGCTGCCAGGTGGCCGTGACCCTGCGTGGCAAACAGTTTATAGGCCCAGTCGACGATGGCAGTCCAGCCGCGCACGTTGGTTTCGATGGTGGGCAGTTCCAAATCAAAGTCGAGCGCCGCGTTTTGTCGGCCCACGCCCGAGCTGAGCACCAGCAAGTCGAGGCCGCCAAGGCGCTCGGTCAGGCTTTCAAGGACCTTGATGCACCGGGCGGTGTCGGTCACGTCGAGCGTATCGTGTATTACGTTGGGATGCGCTCCGGCCACTTCCTCCAAGAGGGCGGTGCGTCGTCCGGCAATGGCCACTTGCCAGCCGCGGCTGATATAGGTCTCGGCAATGCCACGCCCCAGTCCGGAGGTGGCGCCTACGATGATCACTTTCTTCATAGCTTATCTTTTAGAGTTCTTCTTTTTCTTCTGTGCAGGCCAGGGCTGGTCGGCCGGAGTGAGGAGCGCTTCGCACAGGCGGTCTTGGAAATCGCGGCCCGTAGCTACGCGGCGCAATCCCTGGTTCATGATAGAGAAACAGAGGCGGTGGCCGTTGGGCGCAGTGAGATAGCCCGAGAGAGTGCTGATGCCGGTCACCGTACCGGTCTTGGCAAACACTTTACCATGAGCATATCCTTTGCGCATGCGTTTGCGGAGCGTGCCGTCCTCGCCGGCCACGGGCAAAGAAGGCAGCAGGTGGTTGTAGATGCGCTTGTTGCGATAGGCGTAGCGCAGTATTTTTCCGAGCAACTCGGGGGTGACATAATTGTAGAGCGAGAGACCGCTGCCGTCGGCTATGCGATAGTCGGCAGGATTGAGTCCCACGCGCTTGATGAGGCGGTGAACAGGCTGTATGCTCTGGTCGCGTCCGGGGAAAGCCTCGCCGCTCTTGGCGCCCATCTGGTAGAAGAGCGATTCGGCGTAGAGGTTGTCGCTGTCCTTCATCATGGGCATCAGGATTTGGTCGATGGAGTGGGAGCGAGTGAGCAGCAGCTCTGCCGAGTCGGGCAGGAGCGAGTCGCACATCACGCCGCAGAGGTCGATGCCCGTTTCGGTGAGCGCGTCAATCATGCGGTCGGCTAAGGAGGGGCGTCCTTCGTAGAGCAGCGGCGAGAGTTTCGGGTTGTTGTCGTCCCAGCACCAGCCCCAGCCGTAGAGGAGCGAATCTTTCAAAGAAGCATCGAGGAACAAGTTGCCCTCAATGCGGCGCACGCCTTTCTCGTAGAGCGCCTGAGCGAAGGCGGCCACGTCGGTGCTGTCCAGGCAAGGGTCGAGCCCACCGCGGAGAAAGATGTCGCCTTGCAGGAGCGAGTCGCAAAGGCTGCCGTGCGTGTAGAGCGAAGTGGCGTAATGGTAGTTGCCGCCGAGATAGTCGAGCGCAGCGATGGCCGTCACCACTTTTTGGTTGGAGGCCGGGCGCATCAGTTGGCGGTGATTGTGCTTGTAGATGGCAGAGTCCGCCGTAAGGTCGAAGACGTAGAGGCCCAGTTGTGTTTTTTCGAACATAGGGTCGGTGAGCAGCGAGTCAAGGCGTGCTTGCAAGACGGTCACTACGGAGGCCGCTTTGGGCGGTGCGGCGTGCATGGCTTTCACAGAACTGCAGCAGCAGAAGGCGGCGAGCAGCAAGAGGGTAAAGTTCCTCATCATAGGAGTAAGATATAGGGGTGAAAAGATGGGGTGCGGAGCATCTTCAGAGGCGCTCCAGGCGTCCGTTCTCTGTGATGCGGAAGTTTCCGGCTTTGGCTTTTGAGAGAATGCGGTTGCGCTGGTTCACGGCCTTTTCAGGGCGCGATTTTCCTACGCGCTGGCCGGTGGTTTTCTTTTTGCCGGAAGCCCGAGCGGGGCGGCGCGAAGCAGAGGGACGGTTACTCATATTCTTTAGTAGCTTATTTAGGAAAGCAAATATACGTTTTTTTGTATTTCGAGCCAACCTGTGAGCCGGAAAAAGCCATCTCCTTCATCCCCGCTAATTATATAAATAGGTGTAGAAAGCATTTTTTTACCGCCGGCGGCGCTTGTCAAAGAAATATTATGTGTAATTTTGTCGCCGCAAACTCTGAAAATTATTAACTTAATAAATATAGTATGTTTAAAATTTTTCAAGGTTTTCACTTAGTTGAAAAGCTCCATGACCACAAGCAGAATCGGCGCTTAGAGAAGATGCCGAAGCACTTCTTCAGCTTGATCTTTACGCTGGCTGTTACCCTCATTCTCTGGAACATGCCGAGAGAATCTTTTGGTATTGCTGAGCTCACCGTAGTGCAGCAGCGCACCATCGCCCTCTTTGCTTTCGCCACCCTGATGTGGTTGCTCGAGGTGATTCCCTCTTGGTGTACATCCGTAGCTATTATTACGACGTGCATCTTTACCATGTCCAACGATGCCTTCTTTACCTTCACCGATGGCATCGCTCCCGAGCAGCTCGGTACGTTGCTCAGTTCAAAAGAAGTGATGGCTACGTTTGCCGACCCCGTTGTGATGCTCTTCCTCGGCGGTTTCATGTTGGCCATTGCAGCTACGAAGACCGGTCTCGACGTTCGCCTCGCCCGCGTATTGTTGATTCCCTTTGGCAAGCGTAGTGAGAACGTGCTCCTGGGCTTCTTGCTCGTCACCGGTCTCTTCTCTATGTTTGTCAGCAACACCGCTACGGCAGCCATGATGATTGCCTTCTTGACCCCCGTGCTTAAGTCCATGCCCGAAAGCGGTAAGGGACGTGTTGCCTTGGCTTTGGCCATCCCCATCGGTGCCAATATCGGCGGTATGGGTACGCCTATCGGAACTCCTCCCAATGCCATCGCGCTGCGTTACCTTGAAATCGGTTTCGGCGAGTGGATGCTCTTTATGTTCCCCTTCGTAATGGTTATCCTCTTCCTCTGCTGGCTCTTGCTGCGTGCGATGTTCCCCTTCAAGCAGAAGGAAATTGAACTCAAGATTGAGGGCGAAACTCAGAAAGGCTTGCAGCCCTTCATCGTAAATGTTACCTTCGTGGTGACCATCCTTCTTTGGTGTCTCGGAGAAAAGGTTACCGGCATCAGCGCCAACGCTGTGGCCATGCTCCCCGTTTGCGTGTTCTGCGTATCGGGCATCATCAAGCGCCGCGACTTGGAAGAAATCAACTGGTCAGTGCTCTGGATGGTAGCCGGAGGTTTTGCCCTCGGTTTGGCTCTTCAGAAGACCGGCTTGGCAAAGGTGTTGATTGACAACATACCTTTCGGCGTGCTCAACCCCATTGCGTTGCTCGTCGTAGCAGGTCTTGTATGCTGGGGACTCTCTAACTTCATCAGCAACACAGCTACTGCCGCGTTGCTCATCCCCATCCTCGCCGTTGTGGCAGAGGCTTCGCCCGCACTCGAGGCCATCGGCGGCTCACGCACCCTGCTCATCGGCGTGGCTATGGCTGCTTCGTTTGCCATGTGCTTGCCCATCTCAACTCCCCCCAATGCGTTGGCTCACTCCACAGGCTTGGTGGAACAGAAATACATGCTTCGCGTAGGTGTTATTGCCGGTGTAGTAGGTATGGCACTTGGTTACACCATGCTCATCGGTATGTCAATGCTCTAAGCAAGTAGCTGAGATTTACATATAAAAACATCGGGGCTGCGTCAGAATTCTGATGCAGCCCCGATGCTTATTTAGAGAAGTCGAAACGCTAAAAAGACAGTCGTTGTAACTATCTGGAAATCAGTAGGCGCTTTGGGGCGTTTCGAAAGTCTGATCTACGAAAAATTCCGCAAGACCTAGGAAAAATTTTCTAAGACCTAGTTTTTCCTAGCTCAGACTTTTGAAACAGCAAAAATTTAGGGCGTGATTTTATAAGAGCAATTAGCTGTTCTCCCAATGGGTGAGGCTCACGCCGAAAGCCCTTTCGCAACGGCGCGTCACGCCCACGGGCATCTTAGGAACGGGGATGCCTTCGCCCAAAGGCTTGTCGGACACTTCTTCCCATGCCTCGTCCCACAGACCGAGGTCGATGAACGACTGCAAAGTCTGCTGGCCACCCTCCACAAGGAGCGACTGGATGCTACGGCGGTGGAGCGAGGCGAGCATCGTGTCGATATCCGCAAAGGCCTCGAAGCCGGCGGGCAATTCGCCTTCGGCCACGCGCCCCAGAACGATGCGCAGCGGCTGGCGGCCCACCCAGTGGCGCACGGTGAGCGAGGGACTGTCCGAGAGCAAAGTGCGGTGGCCCACAAGAATGGCCTGATGCGTGGTGCGCAGATGGTGAACGCGCAAGAGCGAGAGCGGCGTGCTGATGGCAACAGGGGCGGGCGCGTCGTCGTTCCAGGCACCGATGAAACCATCGGCAGAGCAAGCCCACTTCAGGGTGATGAAAGGCCGACCCTTAGTCTGTGCCGTGATGAAGGCTCGGTTCAGGCGCAAGCACTCCTGCTCGAGCACGTCCACCGTCACCTCTATTCCGGCGCGGCGCAGGATGTCGATGCCGCGGCCTGCCACTTTTGCGAAAGGGTCCTGGCAGCCAATCACCACACGAGGAATGCCCGTGCGCACAATGAGTTCGGCGCAGGGCGGAGTGCGGCCGTAGTGAGCGCAAGGCTCCAGACTCACGTAGATGGTGCTCTCCTTGAGCAAATGGCGCTCGGCGGGCTTCACGGCGTTGATGGCGTTCACCTCGGCATGCGCCTTGCCACAGCAGATGTGGTAGCCCTCGCCCAGGATTTTACCCTCGTGCACAATGACGGCTCCCACCATCGGATTGGGCGCAGCGTTTTGAGCGCCGTTCATAGCCAGGTGGATGCAGCGACGCATCCATTTTTCGTTTTCTTGGTGTAGGCTCATAATAGGATTCTTTGTATTTTTGTCGCACTCAATCCGTATTCACTCTTCCCAGCCTTATCAAAAAAGATGGACAACCGGTTTTTACAGATGCGCCAGGCACTCTCCGCGGTGTACGATGCCCGCGAGGCACATGCGCTGGCCTTGCTCGTGCTCGATGATGTGTTCGGCGTAAGCGCCGTCGACGTCTATGCCGACAAAGTTAGAAATTTTTCAGAAGAGGAGCACGGCCGCCTGGAGAATATCTTGCGGCGCCTGTGCAATAGCGAGCCTGTGCAATACGTTTTGGGCTATGCCGACTTCTGCGGGTTGCGCCTCGCCGTAAGTCCCGCCACCCTCATTCCAAGGCCCGAGACCGAAGAATTGGTGGACTGGGTGGCCGCCGAGAGTGCCGAAAAACCCTGCCGCCTGCTCGATGTGGGCACAGGTAGCGGTTGCATCGCCATCGCTTTGGCTCACCGCCTGCCGCAAGCCGCCGTGGAGGCCTGGGATGTGTCGGACGAGGCACTGGCCGTGGCGCGCAAAAATGCCGAGAGCCATGGCGTGGACGTAGCCTTCACCTGCTGCGACCTGCTGGCTGAGCCGCAGGCAGAGGGAGCCTTCGACGTCATCGTCAGCAACCCTCCCTACATCTGCGAGAGCGAGCAGGCAGACATGGAAGCCCATGTGCTCCGCCACGAGCCCCACTTGGCGCTCTTCGTGCCCAACGACGACCCCCTGCGCTTTTACCGCGCCCTGGCCGAACTGGGAAAGCGCTCCCTCATAGAGGGTGGCAGCATTTTTATGGAAATCAACCAGGCCTACGGCGCTGAAACGGCGGCGCTCTTCGAGGCAATGGGCTACCGCACAGAGTTGCGGCGCGATTTCTTCCATAAAGACCGCATGCTGCGGGCCACTTTGTCAGCCCGATGAGCCATTTTTTGCTCACTTAGGGATTTTGTAGTAAATTTGCCCCGATATATTTTTCAACACCAACACACAACACATGTTTAAACAGACTCCGCCCATCACGAAGAACCTGATCATCATCAACGCACTGATGTTCTTCGCGCAATACGTATTTGAGCAGCGCGGCGTAGACCTTGCCCAGATGTTCGGCCTCCACTATTTCATGGCCGAAGACTTCCGACCCTGGCATGCCGTGACCTATATGTTTCTCCACGGCTCTTTCACCCACCTCTTCTTCAATATGTTCTCGCTCTGGATGTTCGGTCGCATCATCGAGGGCGTGATGGGAGAGAAGCGCTTCCTCACCTACTATCTGGTGTGCGGCTTGGGCGCGGCCTTCTGTCAGGAGTTGTGGCAGCTGGGAGAGTATGCGATGATTTGGGATAAGTACAACTCGCACCTTCCCTTTTGGCCCAACGAGATAGCTCAGATGCAGTTGAATTCATGGACCACCATCGGAGCCTCCGGCGCTTGCTACGGCATCCTGCTGGCTTTCGGTATGACCTTCCCCAACGAGCGCATCCTCCTCTTGATTCCGCCCATCCCCCTCAAGGCCAAGTATTTTGTCTTCGGCTATGCTGTCATCGAGCTGCTGGCTTCCTTCAGTTCCAACAGCAACATCGCCCACTTCGCCCACTTGGGTGGCATGCTCTTCGGACTTTTCCTCTTGCTCTACTGGCGTAAGCAGCAGCGCAACAATAATAGTGGTTTTCAAGGCTGGGACAACTGGCAGCACCCTTCGGCTCGTAAGAAAGAAGGGCTGCTTGACAAACTGAAAGGACTCTTTGGCGGCAACCGCAAGATGACTGTCAAGAAGAACGATGTACACTTTAAGGACCGCAACGCCGACTACGAATACAACGCCCAACGCAAGGCGAAAGATGAGCGTGTGGACCAGCTCCTCGACAAGATTCGCCGCTCGGGCTACGAGAGTCTGACGGAGGAAGAGAAGCAAGAACTTTTTCGCAACACAAGGAAATAGTAGCCCCTGCTAAAGGCAGCTGCAGAAGAACAAAACACCCCGATGGCTAATAAAAGCTCCGACAAGAAAACCGAGAAGTCCGGCAAGCAGAAAGGCAAGCTCTCGCTCTTTGCCCGCTTGCTGACAGCGCTGGCGTGGATTGCCGTGTTGCTGCTGTGGCTTTGTGCCGCCAGCCGCTACGTTAGTCCGGCGATGGTGCTGCCCTTCGGTGTGTTGGGCTTAGGCTTCCCCTTCTTCCTGGGTGCTGTTGTCTTGATGCTGATGGTGTGTCTGCTATTTGTGCCGCGCCGTGCGTGGATTCCCTTAGTGGGCTTGCTCTTCAGCTTCGATGCCATCTACGACTATTGCCCCATCAATCTCCCCACGCCGGCTCCGAAGGACTGCCTCAAGGTGATGACGTGGAACGTGCAAGGCTTCGGCGGGATGAAGACCGACGACAGTGGAAAATCGCAAGCCGGCAGCTACATCAGCAAGAACGCCCCCGATATTCTATGCTTTCAGGAAGGGTGGGTGAGCAAGCAAAATCTGACCAAACTGAAGAAGGAGCTGAAGAAAGACTTGCCCTACATGGACACCTGCCTTATTTTTGAAAATGTGATAGGCATCTTCTCGCGCTACCCCATTGTGGAAAAGAAAATCCTGGCTCGCGGCCATAACAACGGCGCCGCCGTCTTTCTGCTGGAGATGAAGCGCGGCGACACCCTCCGCGTGGTGAACTGCCACCTGGAGTCGATGAAGCTGCTGCGCGAAGACCGCACGATGTGGAGCAACATGGTGCACGACCCCGACGATAACAGCATGAGCGAGGAGCAGTCGCTCCGCCTCTTTACCACGATGGCGCGCTCCACAGCCACACGCTCCGAGCAAGCTGACCTTGTGGGCGACTATGTGGCAGCCCACCGCAATAGCTCGCTGATGGTTTGTGGCGACTTCAACGATACGCCCATCTCCTATTCTTACTATCGCATTGGCAAGGAACTTACCGACGTTTACCGCGCTACGTCCAACGGCATAGGCCGCACGTTCAACCGCGACGCTATCTATGTGCGCATCGACCACATGTTTTGTTCCGACCAATGGAAGCCGTATGCCTGTTCGCTTGACAACAAGGTGAAAATCTCCGACCACTATCCCTTGACGTGCTACTTTAAGCGTGTCAATCCCTAACCCCTCCCGCCTTTCTTCTCCCATTTCCTCTTTGCCGCCGGCTTGAAGGCCGAGCCGCAAAGACATATCTCCGTGCTCGTCGGGCAAGGAAAATGGTTTGTTGTAAGCGAAGCGGTTTTCCTAAGTCTTAAGAAAATTTTGTAACGAGCCATGTTACAACATGTAACTTCCCATGTTACGAAGTGTAACACGCCATGTTACAACTTGTAACACGCCGTGTTACTTTTAATAGTAGAGGGTAAGAGGTCGGGAAATCAAAAGTTGGGGGCTTTGACCGCCAAGATGTGGAGCCGAGGAGCGGTTAAGAAGTAGACGAGACTCTCCGACTCTCTACTTCCTACTTCCGACACCATTTTCAAAGCCCATTGCTGCTTGTTATAGCTGTCCGCTTTCCACCTGCTGCACCACGCGCTCCAAGTACATATCATCGCCTTCGGGCTCGTATTGCTTGGTGAGGCTTTGGCCAAAGAGGAAAGCCATGGCTTGGTACATGTTGGCTTTGAAGGAGCCTATGAAGGCTTTGGCAATGCTATAGCCGGTTTGGTTACACTCGCGGTCCACGAGTTTGATAAGGAGTTTGCCCTGCGAGCGCGACATCTTTTTCAGGAGCGGTGTGTATTGTCGCTTCAGTCCCTCTTCCACTCGCTTGATGTGCTCGGTGCGTTCCTTGCCCGGCGGCAGTGTCTCGAGATATTCGTAGGTCTCGATGACGGTGAGCTTCACCAGTTTGGCGATGGGCAACACTTTCTTTACGTTGCTCACAAGGCGGTTGTAGCGCTTGCGCTCCTTTGCGTTCTTGAAAACGATGGGCGGGTGCTTGTAGAGGATGGGGAGTGTGATGTGCGGGATGCTGTCGCCCTGATAGCTGGTCTTGCCCACGCGCACAAAGATGGGCACCGCCGAGGTGTCTGTGCTGTCGGCGTTCTCTTGTGCCAGGATTGAGCAGCAAAGGCTCGGCGACAAGAGCAGAATGAAGAAAAAGAAGGCGCGTAGTAGCATACTGCCTGCGAAAATAAGAAGAAAATCTGACTTGCTACGTTATAATTTCTTAATAGGTTAGCGTGGCTCTAAAAAAATGACTTACTTTGTAGATGTAAAACTATTATAAAGCGAAACCCTATGGCAAAGAAAGAAAGACAAAATCTGGGGCGTCTGAAGAAAAAAGACATCTATGCCCTGCTGCTTGAGTTCTTTGAGCAGAACGCCGGTCGCAAGCTCAACATCAAGTCGATATTCTCCGCCCTCTATGCGAAGAACCACCCTACGAAGATGCTCATCCTCGATGTGCTCTCCGAGTTGGTGTTCGATGACTACATAGCCACTGATGGTCAAGGCAACTACTATTCCGCCACCCGCTCGCAAGTGATAGAGGGTGTGTTCCAGCGTAAGCGCAACGGGCGCAACTCTTTTCTTCCCGACGATGGCGGCAAGAGCATCCTGGTGTGCGAGCGCAATTCGATGGGCGCCCTCGACGGCGACCGTGTGCGCGTCACGATGCTGGCCCGTCGGCGCAGCCACACCCGCGAGGCCGAGGTGATTGAAATCCTGCAACGCGCCCACGACACCTTCGTCGGCGAGCTGCGTGTGGAGCGCAACTTTGGCTTCCTGCTCACCGAAGGACGCTACCTGGCGAGCGACATCTTTATCCCGAAGGACAAACTCAAGGGCGGACTCAGCGGCGATAAGGCCGTGGTGAAAATCATAGAGTGGCCCACCGACGCCCGAAGCCCCATCGGAAAAGTGGTGGACATCCTCGGACGCAAGGGCGAGAACAACGCCGAGATGCACGCCATCCTGGCCGAGTATGGACTGCCCTACGAATATCCCAAGAATGTGGAAGAGGCTGCCGAGCGCCTGGACGCCACCATCACCGCCGAGGAGATAGCCCGCCGCGAGGACTTCCGCCACGTGACCACCTTCACCATCGACCCGCGCGATGCCAAGGACTTCGACGATGCCCTCTCCGTGCGCAAAATAGAGGGCGGATGGGAAGTGGGCGTTCACATTGCCGACGTGTCCCACTATGTGAAGGAGGGCGACATTATCGACCGCGAAGCACAGAAGCGCGCCACGAGTGTCTACCTTGTGGACCGCACCATCCCCATGCTGCCCGAGCGCCTCTGCAACTTCATCTGCTCGCTCCGCCCCAATGAAGAAAAGCTGGCCTACTCTGCCATCTTCCGCCTCAACGACAAGGGCGAAGTGCTCCACTGGCATTTGGCCCACACGGTTATCTGCTCGGACCGCCGCTTTACCTACGAGGAGGCGCAGTATATCATTGAGCGCCACGGCGAGGCTTCGCCCGAAGACCTCAGTCAGCCCGGCAAACACCCCGAGCCGCTGCCGAAAGGAAGTAAGCCGGAGGGCGATTTTGCCGAGGAAGTGTTGGTGCTCAACCGCTTGGCAAAGCAGCTGCGCAAGAAGCGCTTCCAGAAAGGTGCCATCGGCTTTGACCGCGCTGAGGTGCGCTTCGAAATAGACGAGCACGGACGCCCCGTCTCTACTTATATAAAGGTGGCAAAGGATGCCAACAAACTCGTAGAGGAGTTTATGCTCCTGGCCAACCGCAGTGTGGCAGAAATGATAGGCCGCGTGCCGAAAGGCAAGAAGGCCAAGGTGTTGCCCTATCGTATTCACGATGTTCCCGACCTTGAGAAACTCGAAAAACTCAGTGCCTTCGTGGCCAAGTTTGGCTATAAGATTCGCACCGAGGGCAGCAAGACCGACATCAGCAAGGGACTGAACAGCCTCTTGGCCGAGGTGAAGGGCAAGAAGGAGGAGAACGCCATCGAGATGGTGGCGCTCCGAGCCATGATGAAGGCGCGCTACAGCATTCACAACATTGGCCACTACGGACTCATGTTCCAATACTACACCCACTTTACTTCGCCCATCCGCCGCTATCCCGACACGATGGTGCACCGCCTCCTGACGCGCTACGCAGAGGGCGGCCGCTCGGCCAACGCCGACAAGTACGAAGAGCTGTGCGAGCACTCATCGAACATGGAGCAGCTCGCCGCCACGGCAGAGCGCGCCAGCATCAAGTACAAGCAAGTGGAGTTCATGGCAGAGCGCCTCGGAATGGTGTTCGAAGGAACCATCAGCGGTGTGACCGAGTTCGGACTCTACGTCGAGGTGAACGAGCACAAATGCGAGGGTATGGTGCCGCTGCGCACATTGCTCGACGACTACTATGAGTTTGACGAGCGCAATTACTGCCTCGTGGGGCGCCGCCGTCGTCGTCGCTACTCGCTGGGCGACCAGGTGTTGATCCGAGTAGAGCGTGCCAACCTCGACCGAAAGCAACTCGACTTCTCTCTTGTGGAAGAATAATCCCCCACCATCTTATAGCTCATTCCCCGAACCACCGGCGTGTGGCTCGGGGAATGTTTTTTCTGTTTCAAGGCTTTAAAAATCACCTTTGTAACTACTTGATAATCAGTAGGCATTTTGGGCCGTTTCGAAAGTCTGATCTACGAAAAATTCCGCAAGACCTAGGAAAATTTTTCTAAGACCTAGTTTTTCCTAAATCAGACCTAGGAAATGGACGTCAGTCGAGGGGCAAGAATCGGGTAGCCTTTTTTGCCACTCCGCCACTCCGTCGCCCGACATCTTAACTTTCCGCCGCCCGACTTCACCACGCTCTACTTACAACCCTTGACGCCCCGACTCACAACCTCCAGCTCATAAAAGCGACACGGCGTGTTACAAAATTTTCTAAATACCTGTGGCGCTGCCCTGCTGCTTTGCGACTACCGAAATCCTTACTACGAAAAATGGGAACGCTCCGAAGAGGTTCCCATTCCTTATTTTATGTACTGAGAAAAAGCTGTTTTCTGGCCCGGGGGCTTATGCCTTTTGCAAGCGCTCAATCACTTCTTCCAGGCTGAGGATGCTCTGCTCGCCGGAAAGCATATCCTTCAGTGCGATGCGGCCTTCGTTCATCTCTGTCTCGCCCACGAGCGCCACGAAGGGCACTTGTTGCGCATTGGCATAGGCCATTTGCTTCTTCATCTTCACACTGTCGGGATAAACCTCTGTGGCGATGCCGGCACGGCGGCAGGCGGTGGCCAACTTGAGGCAGTGGGCCGCCTCGCGCTCGCCAAAGTTGATGAAGAGCAGGCGGGTGGCGCAGGTAGCGTCTTTGGGATAGAGTTCGAGCTGGTTGAGCACGTCGTAGATGCGGTCGGCACCGAAGGAGATGCCCACGCCGCTGAGGCCGGGCAGGCCGAAGATGCCGGTAAGGTTGTCGTAGCGACCGCCGCCGGTGATGGAGCCGATTTGCACATCAAGGGCTTTCACCTCGAAGATGCAGCCGGTGTAGTAGTTAAGACCGCGCGCCAGCGTAAGGTCGAGCTCGATGGGGTTGCGCAAGTCGGAGAGCGCAGAGAGCACGAAGTCCACTTCGTCGCAGCCTTTGAGGCCCGTTTCGCTCTCGGCCAGCACGGTGCGCATGGTCTGCAACTTCTCGGCGTTGGTACCGCTGAGCGAGATGATGGGCTGGAGTTTTTCTACGGCGGCATCGTCGAGGCCCACGCTGCGTAGCTCTTCGTTCACCTTGTCGAGGCCAATCTTGTCGAGCTTGTCGATGGCCACGGTGATATCTACTATCTTGTCGGCAGCGCCTATCACTTCGGCAATGCCGGTGAGAATCTTGCGGTTGTTAATCTTGATGCAGACGCGGATGCCAAAGCGGGTGAACACCTCGTCTATAATCTGCATCAACTCCACTTCGTTGAGCAGAGAGTCGGAGCCTACTACGTCGGCATCGCATTGATAGAACTCGCGGTAGCGGCCTTTCTGCGGGCGGTCGGCGCGCCATACGGGCTGAATCTGATAGCGCTTGAAGGGCATTTGCAGCTCTTCGCGGTGCTGCACCACATAGCGGGCGAAGGGAACGGTGAGGTCATAGCGCAAGCCCTTCTCGCAAAAGCGCGAAGCCAGGGCGGCAGCCGACTTCTCAGCGTATTCTTCGGTGGTGGCTCCGTGCTTGAAGTCGCCGGAGTTGAGTATCTTGAAAAGCAGCTTGTCGCCTTCCTCGCCATACTTGCCCATCAGTGTAGAGAGGTTTTCCATAGCCGGAGTCTCTATCTGACGGAAGCCGTAGAGGGCATATACGCTGCGGATGGTATCGAAAATATAGTTGCGGCGCGCCATCTCAACGGCGCCAAAGTCGCGGGTCCCTTTCGGGATACTTGGTTTCTGTGCCATATTATATAGGTGTGTTAGATGCGTAGAAAAAAATGAGTAGCTATTACTTCACCTCCTTGATGAGGTAGATGATGGTGGGCAGGTGGTCACTGTAGCCGTTGAGCCAAACGCCGCCGGCGTGGGTGCGCAATGGATTGCCCTTGTAGCGGCCTTCCTGCTGGAAGAGATAGTCGCGCACGAAGACCTCGTTGCGGTAGAACTTCAAGGAAGAGCGGTCGTCGCCAAGCAAGTTGCCGGTGAAGACTATCTGGTCAAACAGGTTCCACTTTCCGTTGTAGAGGAGCGAGCCCTGGCCGGTCTTGTAGAGCATGTCCCACCAGGGGTTGTAAATGTCCGAAGCCTGCTTTACGTTCTTCAGCTTGTGCTGGCACTTCAGTTCCTGCACCATGCTCTTGTCGTTGGGGTCGTCGTTCATGTCGCCCATGATGATAATCTTGGACTCGGGGTCTTCTTTCATCAGCGCCTCCTTCAAGTGGTACACCTGATAGGCGGCACGCTCGCGGGCAAAGCTGCCGGCAGCGCGGCTGGGCCAGTGGTTGACGATGAAGTGGACTTTCTCGCCCGCCAAACGACCTGTCATTACGAGGAAGCCACGGGTGATGTAGGCAGTGTCGCCACACAACTCCTTGTAAGCCTGTACGCGACCGGCCTCGTCGGTGTAGAAACCTAAGTCAACCTCCGGCTGGTTCTTGTCAAGGTAGTAGAACGGCACGAGCATGAGGTTCTCCATCTGGAAAAGCTTGGGGTTGTAGAGGAAAGCACAGTCCACTCCGCGGCGGTCGGGGCCTTCGATGTGGGCAATCTGGTAGTTGCGCGCGGCAATGGCGGGCTGCTTCACAAGGTCTTCGAGCACGCGGCGGTTCTCCACCTCGGACACACCAATAACGGCAGCGCCCATAGGGAGCTTGTCCTTGCAAAGTTCGGCCAGTACTTCCGACATGTTCTTTTGCTTGGCCTTATACTTCATAGCGCCCCATTTGTAAGAGCCGTTGGGCAGAAACTCCCAGTCGTTCTTGCCATTGTCGTGGAGCGTATCAAAGAGGTTCTCCAAATTGTAGAAGGCTACACCGTAGAGGCGGTATTTTTTCTCGGTAAGATGATTGCTCGCCGACATCAGAGCGAGGAAAAGCACTACGGCGGCGAAAGAAAAAATGGTCTTTTTCATATTGCAGAGAAAGTTTTTTGAGGGCAAGAATCTAATATCTGCCACTATTTGCGAGACAAATTTCTTAAAAAAAAACGAGAGAGGGGCCCTCGGAGAAACTAAAACTTCAAAAAAACTATGGGTAAAGAAAAAAATTACCTATTTCTTTTTACCTTTGCAATATTGAACGTACAACATAAAGTATTTAGCATCTATGAATAAAAGGTGTAAGCTGATGGGTCTGGTGTGCCTGGCCGTCTCAAGTTTGTGGGCAGGCGAGCCGGTAGACTCATTACAAATTCAAGAGGATGGTGCAGACTTTACTTTCTCGGAGTCGCAACTCGACGAAGATAGCGACGCTGCACAGACCGTTTCCTCCATCGTGGCAAGTAAGGATGATTTGTACCTCTCAGAGGTGGGCTATCTGTTTAGTCCCATGCGCTTCAAAATCCGCGGCTACGATAATATGTACAACCAGACCTACATGAACGGACTGGAGTTGAACAACGTAGAGGGAGGCCGCTTCGGCTACGGAACAATCGGTGGCTTGAACGACGCTACTCGCAACCGCGAAGGAGTAGCCGGCTTTGAGTACAACACATTTGGCCTGACAGGCATCGGAGGCGGACAGAATATCAATACCCGCGCCAGCCAGTTTGCCCAAGGCCAGAAAATCACCCTCTCGGCTTGTAATCGCAACTACGTGGCTCGCGGCATGTACACTTACGCCTCCGGCATGAGAGACAACGGCTGGGCGTTTGCTGCAAGTGTGGGTTATCGTTGGGCCAATGAGGGCGTCATCGACGGAACCTTTTACAACGCACTCAGCTATTTGCTCTCGGTGGAAAAACGCTTTACCGACAACCACAGCCTTTCGCTCGTGACATTCGGCGCTCCCACCGAGCGTGGACAACAAGCCGCCTCGACAGAAGAAGCCTACTGGTTGGCAAACTCGCACTACTATAATCCTAACTGGGGATATCAGAATGGCGAAAAGCGAAATGCCCGCGTGGTGAAAAGCTTTGAACCGACTACCATTCTTACTTGGGACTGGAACATAGACAAGGCGCGCAAACTTTCTACATCGGCCGGCGTGCGCTATAGCAAATATGGCACCACAGCGCTAGGCTGGAACGGCGATGCCTATGACCCTCGCCCTGACTATTATAAAAATATGCCATCAAGCATATTTGATGTGTACGATCCCAACAAGAACAACCCGGAATATTTGGCTGACAATCCTTTCCTCCTAGAGGAGTACAACACTCTGGTGGACTATTGGACCTCCAGCGAGGCCAACCGACAAGTAAACTGGGACCGCATGTATTACGTGAATCGCCAGAATGAAGCCGTAGGTGGCGAGGCGCTTTATTACCAAGAGCGCAGACACAACGACGAGTTGGTCTTTGCTTTTAACACAGCCTTCAATCACTCTATCAACAAGTTCCACAAGTATTCTTTGGGCTTGCAGGTTAATTCCACTAAGGGTATGCACTACAAAGTGATGGAGGATTTGCTCGGCGCAACACGCTACACTGACGTAGATAAATTCGCCTCTACCGACTATGGTCCTAACAGCCCCGAAGCCCAGAACGACTTGAATCATCCTAATCGCCAAATCGGAGTAGGAGATAAGTTCGGATACGACTATAATATATATGTGAACAAAGCAAAGCTCTGGGGACAATATGCTTTGAACGGCAAAAAAGTAGGACTTGTTCTCGGCGCCCACGTAAATGGTACCATGATGGAGCGCGATGGCTTGATGCGCAACGGTAGAGCCGCAGAAAATTCTTTTGGCAAGAGTGGCAAGGCTTACTTCTTAGGTGGCGGCTCACGCTTGACTTTCAGTTATCGCCCGGTGGCTAACCATCGTTTCACCCTCTCAGGTGGCTACGACGCACTGCCTCCTATTGCACGCAACAGCTTTGTAGCACCGCGCTTGCAAAATAATTTTGTGGACAACTTGACGCTCGAGAAAATTTTGAGTGGCGAATTGTCTTACGCCTTCCGTATCGGAAATTTCTCAGGTAAGCTTACCGGTTACTACACACGCTTCTCCGATCAAGTAGAGCAAACTGCCTACTTCAATGACCAACAGAGTACGTTTACTTATCTTACCATGAGCGGAGTAGACAAGGAACACTATGGCGTAGAGGCTGCTTTGGCTTACCAGGTAAACTCCAACCTCTCCTTCCATTTGATAGGAACGTACAGCAAGGCTTTGTACATCAACAATCCTAATGCTCAGATCAATTACGAAGGTATGAAGGCCTCTGAGCTCAAGAAACTCAATAGCTGTACTAATCCTGTGACCGGCAAGGAAATGCCGTTGCAAGTTATGGCAGATGGAATGTATGTAGGCAGTACTCCGCAGACAGCAGTAAGTCTTGGTGTGAACTACAACAAGAATGGTTGGTTCTTCGAGGCCAGTGTCAACTACTACGACCATGTTTATGTCAACTTCTCACAGTACCGCCGCTTGAACAGCACCTATAAGACCGCGGGCAATTTCTATACAGCATCGAGCGTAGATGCTTCCGGCAATCTTACCTTCGATGTGACCGAAGAAGAGTTGAAGGAAAAAGGAGGCATCCTCTTCGACCCGAACGGAAAAGTTGTTAAGAGCTATGCAGCGAAGCAAGAGAAGTTTGACGGCCACTTTATGGTGGACGCCTCCATTGGTAAGCACATCCGCCTGAAGAAGGGTAAGAGCATCAGCATCAACCTCCAGTTGCAAAACTTGACCAACAATCAGAACATACGTACCGGCGGCTACGAACAAAACCGCGATGACAATTACTACAAAGAGAGCGGCGGCTCCTTCCAAAAGGGTGAGGCAAAAGCCTACAAGTTCTCTAAAAATTCTAAGTACTACTACGCCAATGCCTTCAACGCATTCTTAAATGTAGGTTTCAAATTCTAAACTCCACACCATAAATATATATAAGCAATGAAGAAGATTTTTTCAGTACTCTTGTGTGGCTGTCTCTCCGTCTTTACCTTCTCGTCGTGTATGGATGAGCACGACGACCCCAACACTGACAACTTGCTCATCACAAGTCCGGTGTCGATAGGAGAGGTTAATACAACGATCTTAGATATTAAGACCAAATATTGTGCCAGCAGCGATGGCGCAGACTATTCGCGCAACGCATCCAACTTCTTTACCAAGATAAATGAAGACCTTATCATTGAGGGCGTAGTGGTGGCCAACGACATCAGCGGCAATCTCTACCAGACCGTCCTGTTGCGCAACATAGACAGCGCAGCCGGCACCGACCAATGCATCCTTCTTGCGGTGAAGAACACCTGTCTCTATCCTTACTTCCCCCTTGGCCAGCGCGTCAAGGTGAATCTCAATGGGCTCTACGCAGGCTGCTACAGCAAAGTGCCTAAGATTGGCCAGCCATATTATACCAGCAACGGAAACCTGGCTCTTGGTCCGATGCTCTTGCAGATGTGCGAGACAAATGTGGAACTGGTTGGCAAGCCCAATCTGAACGCCCCCGAGTTGGTACCCGTTGACTACACCGCCGCCAAGTTGCCTGCGGAGAATTACAAGAACGCTCCGATGTTAGGTAAAGTGAAAGGCTTGGTACAGGAAGTGCAGGGCGCCAAAGCAGAACAGCGCGAGAAGGGCGCACTCTCTGGCGACTACGAGCCGCTGCCTAAGATTTTTGCCCCCGAAGCTCTCTACGATGCCGGTTATGGTGTGGACCGCACGCTTCTCCTTTCCGACAACAAGACCAAAGTCACCATCCGTACCTCCACTCAAAACGATATCGCCTTCACCGTTATCCCCACCGACGAGCGTACTTACACTGGAATGCTATCCTACTATAGCGGTTGGCAAATCCAGTTGCGCAGTCTCAGCGATATTAACCCGATGGTGGTTCAATAGTTATTCACTTCAGCATCTAACAAATAAAAAATATAAACTATGAAAAAGATTTTTTCATTCTTGGCAGCAGCAGTCTTTGCTTTGGGATTCTATTCTTGCGAAGATGTTCCTGCGCCCTATGAAATCAACGACGAAGGAGAAACCCTTCCTGAGGCCGGCGACGCCCTTATCGACGAATCCTTTGCCAGTACGCTGGGAGCTTTCAATGCTGTGAATGTAAAAGGAAACTACTCCTGGAAGGTAGACTATAGCTGTGCGCAGGTCACATCCTACACCGACGATGATGGCAACGGCACGAAGGAGAATAACGAAGCCGAGAGTTGGTTGGTGTCCAAGCAACTCGACTTAAGCGAGGTGGATGCCGCCTATCTCAACTTTGAGTACATCCTGCGCTATGCTACCACAAGCCAGATGAAGACCCACTACCGCTTGCTCGTCAGCAAAAACTATACCGGAAATGTGGCCGAGGCCGACTGGACCCAACTTGACTTTAACCTTGTGCAGGGCTCCGATTGGGAAACTTGGTACAACTCCGGCGACGTGGCTCTCCCTGCAGAGTTCTGCAACGTAGAGGGAGTGGTAGTAGCGCTCTGCTATACCGCCACCACTAAGGCCGCTACTTGGGAGGTGCGCAACTTCAAGATGCAGAAGGGCGAGGTTGCAGCAGGACCTTCTGAGCCCGGCGAAGAAGATGGTCCGAAGAAACTGCCTTACACCGAAACCTTCTCTACAGACATGGGCGGTTTCAAGAGCTATACCACCGCAGGCCAAGGAGAATGGATTATCGACTACAGCACTGCCAAGGCCACCGGCTATGACAATGCTACGAAAGTAACTACTGCCGGCACTTACTACCTCGTGAGCCCCGAGATTTCTCTTGAGGGACAAACCGAAGCCCATGTGCTCTACGAGTACATTGTGAACTACAACAAGGGCGATGAGAACCAGCAGTTCCTTATCACCGCTGCCTTCAACGAAGCACAGCCTGCTGAGGGATGGACATTGCTCAATCAGACCCATGCCGCAGATAAGAAAAATGCCGAAGGTAAGGCCGACTGGAACACCTTTACCACCGCCGACCTCGACATCCCTGCCGAGTATATGGGCAAGACCATCCGCCTCGCCTTCCGCTACAACACCAACGCCACCAGCGGCTCTACCTGGGAGGTGCGCAACTTCGCCATCCAGGCAGGCAAAGCCGGCACAGGCGGCGGTAGTGACCAGCCCGAAGGCCCTGTTACCTCCGACGGCTTGGTAGAGAATGGAGACTTTGAAAGTTGGTCGGGCAACGTTCCTACCTCTTGGAAAACAGCCTCTTCAGCCGGCAACGCCACGCTCGCTCAAAGCACCGACGCACGCAGCGGCTCTTACGCCGTGTTGGTAAAGGGTACTTCTTCCGGCAACAAGCGTCTGGGTTATAAGGAGACCACTTACAAGGCCGGCACCTACACCATGACGTTCTACGCCAAGGCAGCTACAGCCACCGGCGGCAGTGTGCGTCCCGGCTATGCCACCTTCAATGCCGACGGCACCATCAATGGCTCCGGCTACAAGTATGGCGATTACACCAACGACCTTTCTCAGAGCGAATGGACCAAGGTGGAACATTCCTTTACCCTTGCCAGCGACCAGCAGATTTGCTTGGTGATTATGAACTCCAAAAATCCGGGTGGCGATGTCTTGATTGACGACTTCAGCCTCTCCACTGCCGATGGCGGATTGGTGGGCGGCGGCGACGCTCCTGCTGAACCGGACGAAGAAGAGCCCGTCCAGCCCGTTGGCAACTTTAAGTTGACTACCACCGTAGCCGATGGCAGTTACCTGCTCGGCGCTTTGGTGGATGGCACCTACAAACTGGCCACCCACGATGCTTCTAAGAGCTACGGCTATGTGAATGTGACCGACGCCAAAGCCTCCAACGATGTAATCTCTACGGCCACCGCCAACGAGGTCTACACCATCAAGGCCGTTTCGGGCGGCTACACCATCCAGGCAGCCGACGGCCGTTACCTCTACATGAAGGACAACTTCAACAGCTTCAACTTCGATGCCTCCATGCCCTCTGAAGGAGCCGTTTGGACCATTACGCCGGCCGCTAATGGCACCGTAAGCATTGTCAATGTGCTCACCGGAAAGACTTGGCAGTATTCCATCGACTATACCAGCTACGGCGCTTATCCCGAAGTGGCTACGGACGGTACCAAGGTGCTTCCCTGCCTCTTCGTAAAGCAATAAGCAGTATAGAGTCCTACACATTATTATATATATAGGTTGAAGAAGACACTCCTACATATCTTAGCGGCAGCGACAGTCCTTCTTACTGTCGCTGCTTGCTCTAAGGAAGAAGATGATGGCCTCATCTTCAACCCCAACGTTCCCGGCCCCGTTGTGCCCTCGGTGTCGCAGGGCGAAGTAGCCTCGCGCCTGGAAGTACCGGCTTTGAAGGACGGCAATCTGTTGCTCAGCCACTGGAGCATAGAGGGCGGCGACAGCGTGATGACCTTCTGCGTGGAGTACGACAAGAAGAAGTACCACTCGCGGTGGGTAGCCTTCCGCTTCGATGCCACCACGGCCGCCCGCAAGGTGGGCCGCAAGGACTACGACATCAAGCCGCAGTATCCCATCGACCCTAAGCTCCCCACAGCCTATGCCATCGAGAGCGACGCCTCCTTCCAGGGCTATCAGCATGGGCACCTCGTGGCCTCGGCCGACCGTCTCTACTCCCGCCTGGCCAACGACAACACCTTCTACATGACCAATATGTCGCCCCAAACTGCCAAGTTCAACAGCCCCTACTGGTCCGAGTTTGAGCAGTTTGTGCAAGGCAAAGGGCGCGACCGTTCCTTTGCCGATACGCTCTATGTCTGCAAGGGCGGCACCATCGACAAGGAAGCCCACATCATCGAGTACGTCTCCCGAGGCCGAATGGCCGTGCCACGCTATTACTTCATGGCGCTGCTCAAGGTGAAAAACGGAAAGTACACCTCCCTCGCTTTCTGGATGGAGCACAAATCCTATGGCAGCAAGGCCCCTGAGCGCACAGAGATGCGGCAGAAGACACTGAGCATTGACGAGTTGGAAGAACTTACCGGCATCGACTTCTTCCACAACCTGCCCGATGTGGTGGAGAACGCCACCGAGCAACTCTGCCTTCCCTCCGCATGGGGATTGTAGAAACGCAGATGCTCAGACGGCGCAAAGATTTTGTAACGAGCCATGTTACCGAGTAACATGGCTCGTTATTCATAGTAACCCGCCGAGTTACTTTTTATAGTAGTGGTTCCGAAATCGGGAAGTCAAGCGCAGAGAATTTTGAGCGCCAAGATGTCGGTCCGAAGAGTGGTAAAGAGACCGAAAATATCTCCCGGCGCTCGCCTCTCAACTTACGCCCGTTTCGAAAGTCTTATCTAGGAAAAACTAGGTCTTAGAAAAATTTTCCTAGGTCTTGCGGAATTTTTCGTAGATCAGACTTTCGAAACAGCGAAAAACTGCCCCTGATTCTCAGCAAGTTGCAAAGGCTAAAAAACAACCATTTTTCTCAGTCTTCATACCCTCTTCCTGTCGCTTGCCGTCCGTTGCACATCTTTCCGCTCCCCACAAAAAAATCCCCCACTTAGCTGGGAATTTCGCAGGCGGCTATAGTTATAAAAGACTAACTGGTCTAAAATATTATAAAAAACTCCGTAGAAAAAGGGCCTTGGTGGTTTTTTTATCCTATATTTGCTCTTTGACATGGAAGAGCGCATCGACATACTGAAAAATCTCCTGCAAAAACTGCCACCCATCACGTTGGAAGAAATGTCCGGCATCCGTCTTATGAATCGCACGGACTGCAAATACGTGACCAACATAGCCACGCTCATGGAGCTGCTGAAGTTGGCCGAAGGCAGCTACTATTCCCAGGACCTTAACGGATCGCGCATCTGCGGCTATGCCACCACCTATTGGGACACTCCGCAGGGCCACGAGATGTTCCGTTGCCACCAATGCGGCCGCAAGCCCCGCACCAAGGTGAGAGCGCGCACCTATCTCGATACACAGCACTCCTTCCTCGAGGTGAAGAAGAAAAACAACCATGGCAAGACCTCCAAGAAGCGTGTGGCGGTGCCCTCCATTCAGGCCGTGATAGACGAACGCGCCGGCGAGGACTTCCTCAAAGAGCGCACGGGCTATACGTTTGACGACCTGATACCCACGCTGAGCAACCGCTTCAGCCGCATCACCCTTGTGAACAGCGCCAAGACCGAGCGCCTGACCATCGACTTCGACCTCCACTTCTTCAACAACGAGAACGGCGTCAAGAAAGCCATGGACGACATCGTCATCATTGAGCTCAAGCGCGACGGACGTGTGGCCTCGCCCATAGTGCCCCTGCTGCGCCAGCTGCGAGTGAAGCCCTCGGGATTCAGCAAGTATTGCATCGGCTCGGCCGTGACCAACACCGCGCTGCGGCAAAACCGCTTCAAGAAACGCCTTGTGAAAATCAGAAAGATAGCCGCCAAGGGTTGCGGCAGTCAAGCCTCCGAATAAATTATCCTTAAAATCTATAAAGACATGACCGAAACAATTCAAGCATTCTTCAGTGCTGAAAATTTTTGCCTTAGCAGCAACCTCTTCAATCTGTGTATGAGTTTTCTGCTCAATACCCTGGTGGTGTGGACCATTGTCCATTTCTTCTATTACCCTAAGGGCCACCGCCGCGACTACTATTTTACGTTCATGCTCCTCTCGGTGAGCATCTTTATGCTCATCTATCTGCTCCTGCAGAACGCCTCCGACATGGGCATCGGTGCTGCGCTGGGTCTCTTTGCCATCTTCGGCATCATCCGCTACCGCACCGAGAGTGTACCCATCCGCGAGATGACCTACCTCTTCTTCCTCGTGGCGCTCTCCGTTCTCAATGGCAAAACAGGCGAGCTCAACTTCATGAGCCGCATCATCGTCAACCTCATCTTTGTGGGCATCGTCTGGGTATGCGAGAACTACCTCTCCGCCTATAAGGAAGGCTGCAAATTTGTACGCTACGACAACATCGACCTCATCACCCCCGACCGCTACGACGAGCTGAAAGCCGACCTCGAAAAGCGCCTCGGCATTGATATCACCCGCGTGGAAGTGGGCGCCGTTGATTTCCTCACCGACATGACCATGTTGCGCGTCTTCTATAAAGACCCCGACAAGAAAATAAAACCAGTAGACAGAATCTTTAAAATACCCCAAGACAATGCGTTTTAAGAAAACCCTCCTCCTCCTTGCCGCTGTCCTTGCAATGCCCTCTTTCGCAGAAAGCGACTTTGGGTTGTGGACCGGAGTAAGTTTAGAGAAAGAATTTGGTAAGAAATTCTCGCTCGACGCCGGTATCGACTTCCGCGCCGCAGAGAATGTAACACGTCCCGCTCGCTGGTCGGCATCTTTCGGAGCCGGCTACAAGGTAAACAAGCATTTGAAGTTTGGCGCCGGCTATATCTTCATCACCGACCGCAACCCCTGGGAGTACAAGGTGAATTACAACGAGAAGGGAGAAATGAAGGGCTACAACGTAGACCATTCCTACTGGCGCAACAAGCACCGCGCCTTCTTCGAAGCCACCGGAAAGATGAAAGCCGGACGCTTCTCCTTCTCTCTGCGCGAGCGCTATCAGTACACACACTTTGTGGCCACCACCACCGAGCGCGATCGCTATCGCGGACAAGTGACCCCCGAATATCCCGGCGAGCAGTACAACGGCTATGCTTACGAAGAGACCGTCACCGATAGCAAGTCGGCAAAGGATAAGCACTATCTCCGTTCGCGCCTCAAGGTGGAGTACGACATCCGCAAGTGTCCGCTCACACCCTTCGTTTCCTACGAGGCCTACAACAACCTGGGCGAGGCATTCGACCTTGACAAGTCGCGTGTGAGTGCCGGTGTGGATTGGAAAATCAATAAGAAGTTGAACCTCTCAGCCGCCTATCTCTTCCAGAGCGGCGCCGACGACGATTCAGATGGCAATGAGCACATCCTCGACATCGGTTTCAAAATAGAACTATAAGGACAGCCTATGAAAAGCTTTATCTTCAGTCTTCTCTTTGTGGGTTGCGCTGCAGCAGGTGTGGCCCAGAATGTCGACTATCTCACCTTCCGTACAGCCGATGGTACCGAGCAGAGCCTGGTCATCGACGGTTTGAAAATCACCTTCGCCGAGGGAAAACTCGTAGCCACCAACGCCGTAGAGACCGTTAGCTACGACCTCGCTACGCTGAGCTACATGTTCTTCACAGCTCAGCCCACCGCCCTCGAAACCCTCGCCGCAGGACAGCAAGGCGCACAGGTGCGCGGCGGCCTTTTGTACGTCAAAGCCCCCGCTGCCACTCAAGTGCAGCTCTATGCCATCGACGGCCGATTGTTGGCTGCCGACGTCAAGCAGACCTCGGCCGAAGAACAGATAGGCGCACGCCTTTCTGCCGGAACGTATATTGTAAAAGTGGGTAATCAATCCTATAAACTCCTTGCCCGATGAAAAAACTCTACCTCTTTGCTCTCTTGCTCTGCCTCGCCTCGCAGGCCGTAGCGCAGACTTTGAAGATACACTCCGGTGCCATCGCCACCGCCGTTGCCGCTTCCGAGGCCGGCGAGATGGCTTATAGCGCCGATGGTACAACCCTTACCGTGATGGGCCGTACTTATCTCGTGAGCGAGATAGACAGCATTACTGTCGACCGTAGCACCGTGGCTCCCTCCACCGTGGCTGTGAACTATCAGGGTGCTTCGGCGCGCGTGCTCGTGGCTGCCGATGTGGCTCCGCAGCTCTCCATCAGTGTTTCAGGCGCCGACGTGGTGGTCTATGCCGATGCAGCGATGGAAACAGAAGTGACCTATGCGCTCTCCGGCGCTTCTGTCGACGGCTCCTTCTTTATGGAAGGCGAATACAAGTCCACCCTCGTGCTCGACAACCTTACACTCTCTAACACACGCGGCGCCGCCATCGACATTGCCAACGGCAAGCGCCTCTGCGTAGTCATCCCCACCGGCACCGTGACCACTCTGTCCGACGGCGCAGGCGGCACGCACAAGGCCTGCTTCTTTGTAAACGGACACCCCGAGTTTGAGGGCGGCGGCACGCTGCAACTCGTGGGCAACACCAAGCACGCCTTTGCCTCCGACGAGTATACCCAACTGAAAAAAGACTTTGGAAAAATCATAGTGACCAAGGCCGTAACAGACGGTATGCACATCGAGCAATACTTCAAGATGCAGGGCGGAGAAATCAACATCTCCGGCACCGGCGGCGACTGTATAGATGTGTCTGTGACCAAAGATCCGGCCGACGAGCTCAATGGACAGGTACTCATTGAAGGCGGCAGCATCACGATGGACGTGGCAGCCGAAGATGTGAAGGGCTTGAAGAGCGACGACATCATCTCCATCACCGGCGGCACCATCAAGGCTTCTGTAAGCGGTAACGGCACCAAGGGCATCAGCTCTGGCACCGACCTCTTCATTACGCAGCCCACTGCCACTGCCACCTTGATAGATATGACCGTTACCGGCACCACCTACATGCCCGACGATCCCGAACTGGAATCTAAATGCCGCGGCATCAAAGTGAAGGGCGATTTCACCTTCGATGGTGGCACCATCCGCATCTCTGCCACAGGAAAGAAGAGTAAAGCCATCAGCGTAGACGGCGTTTATACCTATAAGAGCGGTAGCATCAACTGCGCAGTGGACTAAAATTGCTTGCACTCGCCGCTTCCGTGCGGCCGTGTAGCGAACATAGCAGATGCCCCTCTCCTTATACAGCCTCCCCGCACAAACGGGGAGGCTTTCTTTTTGGGCTTTTGGAAAAAGGTAGGGGGTCATGGTCAAGAGTTGGGTAGTCTTTTTAGCTTCTATACCCCTTCATGGCTCGCCCCCTCGACTGCTCTGTAGCTCCCCATCCCGATTCTCGACGCACAACTCCTGACTCTCCGGCCTGCAACCCACAACGCTTAAAAGTAACACAGCGTGTTACCGATGGTAACACGGCTTGTTACTCGCGGTAACATGGCTTGTTACCGATGGTAACATGGGAAGTTACTCATGGTAACATGGCTCGTTACAATTTTTCTAAACTCCTACGAATAATTGCCCTACGAATGATAAAAGTAAGCTAGCTTGTTGTAAACACCCGTAGGTGCAGATGTATTGTGTAGGTATTTCAAGATTGATCTCCTTGAATGTTGCTGCTAATTTAGAAGTTTTCTACTTCTGCTTCAATCTCTCGTCCCATCTCAAAATCGTAGAGTGTGAGGGAGCGTAGCGTGAAGTAGAGACTCCAGTAGTTTTCGAGGGCACTCATGGCCGCTTGGCGAGCACTGTCTTTCTCGGAGAGGGCGTTGTTGAGTTCGAGTACAGTGTTTTTGCCCAGGACATAAAGGCGGCGTGCCACGTCGTAGTGGCGCTCGGCTGTTTCGGCCGTTCGGCGACTGATGTTTACACGGCGGGCGGCAAGGTTGAATTGTGCCACGATGCGGCGGATATTTTGTGAGAAGTCGGTCTCGGCTTGTGCCACCTGTGTTTTGACCAAATCGCGTTGTGAACGTGCCAACTCCACACGTCCTTTGCCACGCCCCCAATCGAGAATGGGCAGCGACAGCCCAATGCTTACATATTGCTGGTCCATAGGGTTGTGGTACGCTTCCTTAAAGCGATCGGCAGTTTGTGTGAGGCCAAAGCGCAAGTAGATGTCAGCCTTCAATCCCGCTTGACTCTTGGCATACGCCACATCGGCATCGGCTTGTGTCAGGCGGCGCTTCCACGATAAGGCATCGGGGGCGCGTTGGTGGGCTATCTCAAGTGCCTTTTCTGTAGAAACCAAGAAGATGGGCACGATGCTGTCAGGATTTACTACAAGGCTGTCCTCGGAGGTGATGCCTAGGTAGGAGCGGAGTTGCTGCATGGCATTGTCGAGTTGTGTGCCGGCATTGAGCAGAGCGGTTTCTTCGTTCAGACGCTTCACTTCGAGTTGCAGCATGTCGCTCTCGGTAATAGAACCTACTTCGTAGCGTCCCTGGGCAATGCGATAGAGTGTGTCGGCCTGAGCGAAGTTGGTGCGTGCACTCTCTAGGTTGCTCTGCGCCATGGCGAGGTCGAAGAAGTAACTGATGGTGTATGACTTCACCAACTCCAGCGTCTCCACATAAGAGCGGCGCGCCTCGGTATATTTGGCAGGCTCGATGCGGCGGTCCCATTTTAGCGAGTTGTAGCCGAAGAGTTGTTGCGAGTAAGTGACAAAGACGGGCGCCGTTTGCCACGACGTGCTGTTCCCGTTGAAGAGTTCCAAACGCTCCAACGAGGACTGCACGCTGAGCGTACCTCCTGTCCAAGGTATGTTCTGCGTGAGGCTCAAACTCAGATCGGCAGAGAATAGATTTTGCTCTACGTAGCGCACACTGCCATCGCCCTGTGTCACCTTCGAGATGCTGCGGTTCAAGTAGGGGTTCGAGGTGAGCGAAAGCGAGGGCAAGTAGTTTGCCTTGTAGTAGCGGTAGTTCCAATATGCCGAGCGGAAAGTGTGGCGCGCCGCCTGGGCATCGGGCGAAACCTCGCATGCCAATTTTAGCGACTCGTCAAGCGTCAAGGTGCGCTGGGCTGTGGCAAGGAGAGGGAGCAGGAAAAGAAGGAGAAAGTACTTTTTCATATTATGCACCCGTAAGGGTTGTTTAGTTATATATTAAGGAGATATATCCGTATGGCGTGTTGAGAGAAACAAAACTATTATGGCCGAGGAAAATGTATCCTATAGAATAGCATGTTTCATCAACTTACTCTGCAAGGGTTGGCAGGCTGCTTTGGTGTGGTCATTTGTCTTATTATAGAGTTGTAATATGCCTATTAGATTACTGTCCTACATAGCTGTTCTATACTCTTGTCAAAAGGCCTTCGTTCTGTTTTTTACCCTATGGTTTGTTTTATTCCTTAGCTATAATTTCTGCCGGCTTTACCTTCATCACCCCGTGGATGTGATGGCCAACGATGAGGATGATGATGAGTACGGTGAGTGCGAGGCTTGCGAGGATGGGAAGGACGGGCGAGAGTTGGTTGGCAACGGAACTGCTGACGCTACTGTTTGCCCATTGTTTCAGTAAGGTGGTGAAGATGATGATGAGGGGCGCGCTGACAATAGTAGCCACGGCGATGAGCCACAAGTAGAGGCGACCGAAGAGCAGGATGATGTCTTTGTGCTTGGCGCCGTGCACTTTTCTCAACGCTACTTCCTTCTGACGCGAACGCGTATCAAGGGCGATGGTGCTCCAGATGCCCATGAGGCAGATGACGAGGCAGATGCTGGAAAGTATCCACGCCCCGCGCTGCATAACCTCCATGATGACAATATCTGACTCAAGCGTCTTGCGAAGGTTCATCACAGTCGGCTCCACAGACTTGGGATTGATGCGGTGCATGGTTTCGGTGAGGTCGGCAAAGACGCGGTCGTACGCTCCTTTCTTGGGCTGGACGATGATTTCGAAGACTAACGGATCGATAAGACTTCCTAATTCCACCGTCTGGAATGTGCTGTACGGACGGTTAAGATCCTTGTATGGCAGTGTAGCAAAGGTGCCACCAATGCGCTTTGCCGCTCCACCAATAGAATGAATCACCCCGTTTGCAGTAAGTCCGTAGCGCTCAAACTTTGCATAGAGCGAGTCGCTCAGTAATATACAATCCGTGCGGTCTTCGGGCGGTAATATCCAATGGATAGGGCGATTCCAGAAGTCGAGATAAGTGGTGTCGCTGATC
Source organism: Alloprevotella sp. (assembly GCA_045636405.1). Classification (GTDB taxonomy): domain Bacteria; phylum Bacteroidota; class Bacteroidia; order Bacteroidales; family Bacteroidaceae; genus Alloprevotella. The sequence goes on along the minus strand of JAZTXL010000019.1, from coordinate 116,256 downwards.
TTATAGCATCCGAACCACATGTATCCCAATTCTTCGGTTGCCTCGGGGTTGTCTTGCACTTCCCGAAATCGGTAATGCTCTAAGGATACTGGGATGAACTTCTCAATATCTTTTGCTTCTGTGCGCAGGTACTCTAAAATCTTGGGCGAATCTTCTGCTGTAGAATAGGGGCGCACTAAGATGCACTCCTTATAGAAGTCGTCGTTGTCGGGAATATTATAGCTTTTCAAGGTGAGTTCGCTGAAATGTGTCAGCGCAATACTGCCGCCCACGAAGAGCAAACAGATGGCAATCTGAATGCCGAGCATCGTGTTGCGCAGGGCGTGTCCGCGACTGCGGTGTAATTGTGTGGCCATGCTTTGACGTTGGCGCACCATCGCGCGGACGGTCAACCACACTACGAAGAGACTCAGCAACACTACGGCACAGAGTATCACCGCCACACTTTCGTACACGCCTTCTATTTGCCAACCCCAATCGTTGATGTAAGGCATGAGCGTAGTGTTGGTAAATTCAATAAGTAAGGCAGCAAGGATGAATGAAGCCATGCCGGCGAGCAAGAAGGTGAGGAGGGTTTCGCAGGCAAAGAGGCGGAAGATGCTTTGGCGCGTAGCTCCGTGAACGCGGCGCAACGCTACTTCGCGCTGACGCATACGGAAGAGTTGCAACTGCATTTTCAAGAAACCGATTAAGGCAGCTGCGAGGATGAGTGAACTGATGAGGTAAACGATGGTGCAAACTATTGCTATCTGCTTGACTTGATCGTCAAAACTTTCCTTCATCGAGGTGAGGCGGGCAGTGATTCCGTCAAAATGTTTTAAGCGGCGCACCATTTCTGCTTCCACTTCCTTGGGGTCTTGTCCTTCTTCAAGCACAAGAACGTAGGAGCGGTGGAAGTCGTCTTTTACACCTTCCACATAGACAAAAAATTCATTCGAAACATCATCGGTAATATTACCTACGGCATAGACATCGCGGATGGTAAACTCCACGAATTCTGTACCATTAAAATAAAAATTAACGGTGCATCCCACAGGATTCTCCTTGCCAAAAATGTCGCGGGCATGTCTCTCACTAATGACAATTTCTTTATTGCGAAGCACGGGAATCTTCTCGCCCGTCAGTGCCGAGCGGATGCCCCAGAAGTTGAGGTCGTCGGCTTGCTTGATGTAGTAGGTATATGCCCCTTCGCGTTTAGAACCGTCGGGCAGGGTAAAGGTCATACCTGAGCCCATTGTCATCCCACCCATAAATGCATTGTGGATGACGCGTTCTACCCCAGGTAGGGGACCGCACGAGAAGAGCGCATCGTGCATTTCGTCAGAGACGGGGACGGTGCGCACCAACACATTTAACATCGTCTCAGTTTGTTGGTCTTTCGTGTCAACCTCCTTGTCTGCGGGTTGTAAGTAACTGCTTTTGGGGAAGTCCGCCACATAGCAACGGGCGTAATACTCTTCCTTGCTGACGGCAGGCGCCCCATAGTGTTTCATAACAAAGTGAGTGGCTGCCAAAGTAACGATACCTACCGCCAGCGCTGCTACGCTGACAAGGGTTTGCAACTTGTATTTACTGAGGTTGCGGAGGGAGATTTTTAGGGTGTGGAGAAACATAGGTTATTCTTTAGATTGTAAAAAAATAAGGGTAGGTGCTTTGTCAGCACTTAGTTGTACTCTGTGATGTTTTTTATAACCCCTTTGCTACCCTTTAAAAATCTCCGCAGGATTTTCCCTGAAGCACACCTTTACTTTATAGGCAACAAGGGCGAGGATGATGAGGGCAATGATGAGCATGATACCGAGGGCGGGAAGGATGCCGAGGGAGATTTGCAGGGTGTAAGTTTGTAACCAGAGTGTCATGAGGTAATAACCTACGCAAAGTCCGATGATGGTGCCGAGAGTAGCAATGATGCCGTAAGTAAGGAGTGTGCGACGCAGGCAATCACCGTAGTGGGCACCAAAGACGCGACGGATGGCAAGGGCACGGCGCTGACGCTGGAGGTCGGCACTCAAGAGGGTGATTAAACCAAAGAGGGCGATGCCCAATCCTACTGCCGAGAGCACAGAGTAAAACCACAGGAAGCGTTGCTCCTTTTCATATTCGCGCGCAATAAGTTCGCCATAGTTGATGATGCGAACCTGCCCAGCGTCGGGGTTGATGTCGTGACGGCGCAAGAGTTCTTCAACGGCGGAAATGCCTTCCTTTTCTTGTCCGGGGAGGAAGCGGAAGTAGAGTCTTACACCTCCCGATTCATCCATGTTGGCGCGGTAGGCAATAATCTCAGGTTCTTGATGAAAATCGCGGGTGCAGAGGTCGAGTGTGCCGATAACCTCAAAGGTCTTGGGAGTTTGGATATACGGATGCTCAGGCGTCACTCCGTAATACGCCGCAGCGTTGCTGCTGAGTAACAGCTGGTTTTCCCCCCCCCATCTGAATTTGCCCTCCATAGGTTTCCACAAGGTGGGCTTCATCTTAAAGAAGTCAATCGTAGCTTCAGTAAGTTCCAGCATGACTAAGCCCTGCTTAAAGCCAGCTACCATATAGCTCATCATCCATTTGCGTTGAAAGAGCTCGTGATTTGTAATGCAGGTGTCAATTGCCGAAAGGGAGCACATTTCTTGGGCAATGGCTTCGGTATTAACCACACGTCTATCCCGATAAGTCTCGCAATCAAAAACATACACCCCTTCAGCGTCCAAGCCCAAGGCGTCGTTGGTCACAAAGTGGATTTGTCTGCCCCCGTTCCACACCAAGAAGAGCAACAACACACTTACCGCCACCTGCACCACGGCAAGCGGATAGTTCAGCGCTGAGGGACGTCCCTGCGGAGCACCTTTAAGCGAGCGTTGGTGTCTGCGATTCTGGAGATATACGGGAATGAGGCAGAGCGTGAGTAGGACAAGGAGCAGTGCGAGCAGACTGCCCGCAAACCATAGGTACACCTCGGAGCGCGAAATCTCCATCCCTTCGAAAAAGGTGTCGAACGTCAGTGTCATCAACACAAAGGTCATCACGCCAATGCCACTCATCATCAACACCACCTCAGATTGCAGGCGGAGCAAGGTATCGCGACTGCCGCCCCCCAGACAGATGCGCAAGCGATGGTCGGTCCAGCGGGCGTCTGCCCCAGTGTTGAGCAATGCCAAGTAGGAGAACAATGCCGACATGAGAAGCAACGCAGAGAGTATGAGAAAGACGCCTGGATAGAAAGCTGCCTTCCAAAAACTTCCCTCATGGCGCATCAATTCAGCCATATTGAAGGGCACGAGTTGGAGGGACGTGTAGTGGTCGTTGTAATGCGATGTCGAAAATCGCTCTAAGGTTTCATCCAGGGTGCGTTGCATGCTCTCGGGATGCTCTGTGCGGACGTAGAGCGACATAAAATCGGGTGAATAACAGAAGTCTAACTCAGGCGTAGGCTCTACTTTTTTGTAGAGATACGCCGTATAGTTATACGAAACCGTTTTACAACTTTCCGCCTTAACGACTCCCGTCACCCGCAATGGCTTCTGCACGTCATTCTCACGCCTGAACTTAGCCGTAATCGTTGAGCCCACAACGTCGATAGTGCCAAAAAGCGCAAGGGCACACTCGTCGGAGAGCACAATTTCGCCTTCCTCCGTCGCAGGTCTGCCACTGACAAACTCAGGGCGCATCACCTTGTAATAGTTTGGACTCACAATCGCCGTTTGCTGTAGGATTGTCGTGTCGCGTGTACCGATAATGTCAACGCCTGAATACATGCAATACCCCACTTGGGCATCGGCGGGCGCGTGATCGAGAATGTCGCACGCCACACTGTCATTTATGCTGTAATTAAAGGGAGTAAATCCCTCGGGCGTCTGAATCTGTACGAGGTAAACATCCTCTACGTCGGAAATATGACTCGCCTCGTGTGTCAAGCGCCAAATGGTAAAGGCTGAATATACGAAAGCGGTGAGGGCAAACGAGAGTATGCCCATAATGAGAACGGTTTGCCCAAGATTGCGACGCATGTGGCGCAGGGCTTGTAGGAGGTTGATGGTTAGGTTGCGCATGGCTTAATATGGAAAGGAGTGTCGAGTACGCTTTTACATTTCTACTTCCGAAACTACCGTACCGTCAAACAATCTTACAATGCGGTCTGCGTAGTTGGCATCGTGTTGAGAGTGAGTTACCATGACAATGGTAGTACCCTCTGCATGTAGTTCTTGAAGAAGTTGCATCACCTCCTTTCCATGCTTTGAGTCAAGGTTACCAGTAGGTTCGTCTGCAAGGATAATGCTAGGATGAGAAATAACAGCTCGAGCAATAGCCACACGTTGTTGCTGACCGCCTGAAAGTTGAGAAGGGAAGTGTATCGAACGATGCGACATGGCTACGCGACGGAGGTGTTCAACCACCTTTTCTTTGCGCTCTTTCTTGCTGACCCCCATGTAGATGAGGGGGAGTTCCACATTTTCTGATACATTGAGCTCGTCGATAAGGTTGAAACTTTGGAACACGAAACCGAGTTTGCCCTTACGGATATCCGTGCGCTGGTCTTCGTTCATGTGGCTCACATCCTTGCCATCGAGCATGTAGGTTCCCTCTGTGGGCGTGTCGAGTAAACCGAGGATGTTAAGCAAGGTGGATTTACCGCATCCCGAAGGTCCCATGATGGCAACAAATTCGCCTTTCTTTACTTCGAGGTCTACGCCCTGGAGAGCCCATGTCTGTACTTCTTCAGTTTCAAAAACTTTCTTGATGTTCTTAAGAGTGATCATAGTTGTAAATATTTATTGAATTAATAATCTGGATATTCTAATATTATTGTGCTACTCCTTTTTGATAATCTTCGCCGGATGCGTCTTGCTCACCTGCCAAATCTTGTGGCTGATGGTGAGAAGGGTGATGCCGACGACGATGAGTATTGCCAGCACGAGGTAGAGGACAAGGGTTGGCAAATCGCTAATGATGCCAATGTCGGAGTCTAAGGTGCAGATGGTGGCGAAGACTGCTACGGCAAGGATAATAACGATTACGGCACTAATACCGAGCAGGCGCAGGTAATATTTGCCGAAGAGCAGGATGATATCGCGAGTGTGTGCGCCGTGAATCTTGCGGAGTGCCACTTCCTTCTGACGCCCACGACTTTCAAGGGCAATGGCGGAATACACACTTGCTACGATGCAGAGGATACTCACGATGACGAGAATCAGGCAGAGTTGGCGCATCATTTCAATCATGCGCATGTGGTTAAACCACTCATCTGCGAGATTGTGAATCGGCAGGATATTACGGTCTCCCGGACGTGCTTCGCGGTAGAGTTCGGTGATGTCGTCCTTCACCTTATTGTACTTACCCTCCTTGGGGAAGAGGATGTAATTTGCATTGGGCGAGTGAGCCCCCAATTCCGAAAGGTTGCGCAAGTCGCGCCAGTCGATGTCTTCGTCCACCATCCAGAAGGAAGGACATGAATTAGGACCGTTACGGTAACCCGCAATGGCAGGAGCATAGCCGATGAGCGTGTAGGAACGTTGTTGGTAGAGCGGGCGCACCTGTACATCGCGGCTGACGTCAAGTTTCCACTTCTTGCGCAGACGCTCTGCCTGCTCCGTGCGTACGTAAATGGCGCTGTAAAAACCGTGCATCGTGCTATCGGCAGGGAGATTGGGGGTAATCTCTACCTTCAAGAGGTCGATCAGGTTTTCGCTGGAGGAGAGGAAACTGTAACCGTAACCCTTGACGATACCATCATCACCATAGGTCAAGAAGTTGCGCACCAATGTTTTGTCGAGTTGGTCTGGTGCTATGTCGCAACTGCTGTAAATGACGTAGCCCACGTGTTCTACGTCTCTGTTTTGCGCCAAACGATTGGCGAAGTCAGGAATGGCAATTTCAAAAGTGGGTTGGAAAATCATGATGGCCTGTTGGTAAGGCGTGCGGTCTTCCGAGAAACCCCCGCTTTCCTGTTTTTCCACGATGCCAAACACATGCATCATGCCAAGCACGGCAAAGGTAAGGAACATGCTCACGGTGAGTTGCGTGGTGAGCATAAAGCCTTGTCCCCTTGTCTTCGTGCGGTGACTGCGCCCCACTCGCATACCAACGGGAATGCGCAACTGGCGATAAACGGTGGCAAAGGCAGCGATGAGGGCGAGCAAGAGGGTGGCAAGCGTAATCCACAGTTCAAGGTTCAGGACGAAGTCCACATCGAAATTCAGTTGCTTATGAAAGCGCTGTAGGATGGGGAGTGCATAATCTGCAAGAGAGTAGGTCAGCACCACGGTTGCAAGTAAGGTCAGCGCAAAGATGACAATAACTTCCCAGGCAAGGAGCATGAAGAGGTGGCAAGTGCGAGCGCCCATCGTGCGGCGCAGTGCCATTTCGCGCGAACGGAGGGAGAAGAGTTGCAATTCCATTTTTAGGAATCCCATCACCCCAATGATAAGCACGCTGGCGCCTAACGAAAGTACCACCCCGATAATGAGAATGATGAGGAAGAGTTGATCGTTGTCAAAACCCCGATGGTGTAGCAAGAAGGTGTATTCGGGAAAGGCGCTTTGCAGTTGTTCGCGCAAGTCCTCGCCCGTGTATCCCACGGTTAATTCTGCGGTAAACCCGTTTCTGTTTTCGAAAGCAGTTTCGGGGTCGTTGCGGATAATCACTACGGCATTTGTGGCATGGGCTTCCAGATAGTCGGTCACCTTTATGACGTCTCGGATGGGGCGTTTCCCAGTGCCATCCCCCATTGCAAATTCAAAACCGCGGGGGTCGGTGCCTTCTCCAAAGAGTTGGGCACTCAGGTCGTCGGTGATGAGGCAGTCGTTCTCCTCCAACTCGGTGAGAGGTTCGCCCGTTATGGCAGAGCGATACCCGTAGTACATCCAGTAGCGCGGAGAGGAATGTGTGTAATAGCAATTGCAGGTCTTGGGTTGGTCCGTGTTGTCGTAGAAAGTCTGGTCCCCTCCCGTAATGGGTCGATAGCCATGTAGTCCTTCCATTGCAGGAAGTTTTAGACTGAGCAAGTGATTGAAGAAATCATTGTCCAGTTGTGCATTCGGCGGGAAGGAACCTGTCTTCCTGAGTCGCTCCGTTTCTTCATTAGGAGCTGCTAATACACTGAACGAAGCGAGGTCCTGTTTTATCTGATTGTAATAAACGTTGCGCCCGAAGTCGTACATGAAGTACACCGTTATGGCAAAGCACACCACCCCTGCCGCTAAGCAGAGAATGGAAATGGCGTTCTGCACTTTATATTTCAGCAGGTTGCGCCAGGAAGTTTTGAGGTGATGGAATAGCATGATGAGGTTGTGAGGTTGTAAGGGGTTGAGGTTATAAGGTTCTGAGGTTTTGAGGTTCAGAGGTTCTGAAGTTCTAAGGTTTTGCAAATAATCCGCATGGAAGTTGTACTCTGTTCTCTGTACTCTGTACTCTATTTAATAACTATCTCTTCAAAATCCCCCAGTTGTTCATAGCCACTGATAATGACCTTGTCTTCGGGTTGGAGTCCGTCGATGACTTCGTACTGCTCGGGATTTTGACGCCCAATCTTAATTTCTTTGCGGCGGGCGATGCCGTCGTTGTCGATGCAATAAATCCAGCGGCCGCCCGTCTTTTGGTAGAAGTCGCCACGGGGAATGATAACCGCCTGCTCGGGTTGGCCGAGTTCAATCCTTACTCGGTAACTCTTGCCCAAGCGAATGTTGTCGGGCGTTGTGCTGGTGAAGGTGAGGTCGGTGTCAAACTTACGGTCGCGCACTTCGGGCATGACGCGGGAAATCTGAAGCGTAAAGGTGTCTTGCTTTTGGATGATGTTGGCAGGCAGTCCGGCATGGATGCGCTCCACATAATATTCGCTGAGCGAAGTTCGGATTTTATATTCACTCATCACCTTGATTTCTCCAATTTTTGAACCGCCCGAAACTTGCTGTCCGAGGGTGAGATTGAGGTTACCGAGTTGCCCCGAGGTAGGTGCCACAACGAAGAGGTCGTTCGTGCGTTGCTGCACCGTCTGCCACTTGAGTTCCGCTGTGTTGCGGTCTGCCACAATCATCTCTCGGCGCAAGAGGGTGGTGACTGAGTCGTGGTGGAGATTCTGCATCTGCAGGAGCAACTTCTGATGCTCATGCTGGAAATCAGCTTCGGCAATGTCGAGTTCGGCACGGCTTTTCACGCCCATGCTAAACTCCTCGCGCGTCTGCTTCAACTTACGCTCCAGATTGCCCATCTGATAGCGCTGTTCGAGTGCCTGAAGTTTGAGGTCAATGCTCTTCTGCTCCATCTGAATTTCCTGTTCGCGCAGGTTGCGCATGGTCTTCTGCCACTGCTCACGCTCTTGCTCAATAGTGCGCATGAGTTCGGGATTTTTCAGAATCAGAATGGTGTCGCCCTGTCGGAGCATGGTGCCTTCTTCTCTCACAATGCGGTCAACAAATCCGCTTTCGATGGCATTGAGTTGGATGGTCGTAATGGGGTGAACGAGTCCCTCGGCTTCGACAAACTCCATGAAGGGCGCTTCACTGACCGTAGCCACTTTCACACTGTCGCTATTGACACTCTGACGGCGTGGGGCAAGCGCAATAATAATGGTGTAAACAATGATGGCGAGCAAGGCGCTACTACCAATGATGTGCCAGCGGTACTTTGAGTACCAGGGACGGGGAGGTTTTGAAATGTCCATTGTATTTTTAGTAAACGAGTAAACGAGGTACGAGTAAACGAGAGGGGTAGAAATTAGCAGTTTTTTAGGAGGTGGTTATAAGGTTTGGAGGTTAGGAGTGGCATCCGCTCTGCATAGTCCTTAAAACCTTAAAACCTTAACCTTAATAATTTTGGGTATGATGGAATAGATTTGGTCAACTCCTATATCATTGCCATAATTTTACTCTCTGCGAATACTCTCCACAGGATTGCGTCGCGCCACCTTGAGCGTTTGCCAAGCGATAGAGGCAAGGGAAAGAGCGAGGGTAAGTATTACGGCAAGGACGAGTGCCCACCAAGTCGTGTCGATGCGGTTGGGGAAGAGTTCCAGATAAAGTTGTGTACCCTTAATGGCGAGTGGCAATGCCAGCACGCCTGCCAAGAGGGAGAGCAGTATAAAGGGACGTGCCAAATGCCAAGAAGCACCTGCTACAGTAGCGCCCATGACCTTGCGAAGGGCAATGTTCTTACTCTGCTGCTCGGTGTAAGAGATAGACATTGCCAAGAGGCCCAAGGCAGAGATGAGCACGGAGATGAACATAAAGCAGAGCACCATCGTCAAGAGGTTTTTATACGTCTCCAGAGGTTCCATCAGAATTTCGTCCACGGTCTTTATATCAAAATCCTTTTCCACTCCCGTTGCCTCTTTCGTTACGGTTTGGCAAACGGCTTGCATACGTTCCTTGGTTTCTTCGATGTCTTTCATGCCGTCTTCAGAGAGTTCTACCATCATAAACGCAACTTGATTGGGCATCATCATTACATTGATGATACTGTGTCCATCTTCCATAGAGTTACCACTGACCGGGTTAAATGAGCGGTAATCCTTGATAACACCGCATACGGGATAGCAAGCTGTACCTTTTATTTGTCCGCCCACATTGGGATTGTCGGCACTAATATTATAGCGGTCGCGCGTGTCCTCGGTAATCCAATGCTTGTCGTTATCTGGTTCGCAATATTTCTCAACGACCTCAAAGCCCAGCATATCCATACAGGTGGTATCCATGGCAGAATAGAAAGTCCAGGAGGTTACAGAACCTCCACCTTCACTTTTTTCCTGCACACCGTTGGTTTGACAATGCCAAGGCATATTATGGGCCCAACCGATGCGCTTTACTTCAGGCATTGCTACGAGGCGGTCATAAATAGGACGGAGTTGCTCCACATAGGTAGAATAAGTATACGTTTCCATTTCTAACAGCCCCTCTGTGCGGTAGCCCATAGGCAATGTTGCCAAGTGGTGCATCTGTGCCACCATCACAAAGCCAATGGCTATCAAGGCGGTGCTGATGAGATTCTGAATCACGATGAACACGCGGCTTAGACGCATCTTGCTTTGAAAACGGAACGAACCCTTCACCACATCAATGGGTTTGAAGCGCGACACGATGAAGGCAGGAATCAATCCTGAAATAAGCGATACGGCAAACAACAATGCTACGGCTATTCCTACGGAGAAGAGGTCGGAGAAGAGACTAATTTCTGCGCTCAACAAATCTTCAAACCAAGGTCGGGTAATGAAAGCAACCATACAACCGAGAACGAAGCAACCTGCCGTAAACACGAACGACTCCAAGAGGTTGCGCCCCACAACTTCTGCCACTGTATCGCCCAACAGACGGCGAGTGGCTATTTCCTTGGCACGCTTACCTATCAGCGCAGTGGTAAGATTAACATAGTTGAACACAGCAGAAACGAGGAGCACTAGGGCTACGGCCAAGAGAATGAATACCATGTCCTTATCACCCTTGCGACAACCACCATCTAATGCAATATTTCCAAAGTAAAGTTCTCTCAAAGGCGTCAACGACACCCCACTCAACCATTTATCTTCATTGGCATCACGTGTATAGAAACCTCCCCACAATTCCATATATCTATCCAGAATAGCTTCCTTGGTTTCTTCAAGAGACGCGCCCTTGTTAAGGGTAACTAATGTCATGATGGCACCAAAGTTATCCAACCAATGGCGGCTTTGCTCCTCCACCTTCATGGAGAAGAAGATTTGAACGGGTTTGAAGATATCGTCCACCTCAAAATCTTCTACTACACCAACGATAGTCAACGGTGTTTCTTCGCCTAATACACGAAGGGTTTTGCCAACGGGATTTTCCTTACCAAAGGCACGTTGAGCAAACTCCTCGCTGATTAGAATGTCGGTGGTGTTCTCCAATACCTTACGGCGGTCGCAACCACGCACTTCATAGTCGAAGTATTGGAAAAAGGTGGTGTCGAGGGCCATGGCTTGGGTAGAAAAGGAGTTTTCTTCCACTATCACATCCCACGGATGGGTTGAGCCTACTCGCGTATAACCTTTAATCTGCGGAATCTTGGGGCACACCTCAGGTCCTGTACCCACGGTCATTGCAGATATTTTGCTGGTTCCCATCACATAGAGAGAATCGCTCAGCGGTTGTGTCTTACCCACCATAAACTCGGTGCGGGCATAAGATGCCAGCAATATAACAAAGCCCAATGCCACGCTTAGGCCAAAGACTTGTATGGCGGTGTAGAGCTTGTTGCGCTTGAGAAATATGAAGTATGATTTCATTTTTAGGAAAGAGAGTTTAAAGAGTTTGTTTTAAGGGGATAGATTTTCTATAGGTTTTAGAGAATCTATATATTCTAGAGGGCTAATTCATTCACAACCTCGCCATCGAGCAGATGGATGGTACGGTTGGCATAAGCAGCGTCGCGTTGCGAGTGTGTCACCATCACAATAGTAGTACCCTCGTCATTAAGTTGGGCAAGGAGTTCCATAATCTCTTTACCGTGTTTCGAGTCGAGGTTACCCGTGGGTTCGTCGGCAAGCACCAAGCGCGGCTTGCCCACTACGGCACGCGCAATAGCCACACGCTGCTGCTGACCGCCCGAAAGTTGCTGAGGATAATGCTTGGCGCGATGACTCATGTTCACCTGGCGCAGAATTTCCAAGACGCGCGCCTTACGCTCTGCCTTGGAGAGGTTCAGATATTTCAGTTGGAGGTCAATATTCTCCTCCACGGTGAGTTCATCAATCAGGTTGAAGCTCTGAAACACGAAGCCGATGCGACCGCGACGCAACTTGGTGCGGTCTGCCTCCTTCATGCGTGCCACTTCTACACCATCCAGGCGGTAAGTTCCTCCGTTGGGATTGTCTAACAAACCCAAAATATTGAGCAAGGTAGACTTGCCACAACCGGAAGGCCCCATGATGGCAACAAACTCGCCTTCCTTAACTTCCATACTCACACCATTCAGCGCTACGGTTACAACTTCTTCCGTACTGAAGGATTTCATAATGTTCTCTACACGTATCATAATAATGGTTTTAGCTTTGTTGTTAATGCTGCAAATTTAAAGCACAACATTTCATTCGGCCAAGGCTTTTCTGCGCCCAAAGTACGATTGTATGATTATCACACAGCACATTGTATGAATATCATACACTTTGCCCTCAGCCATGGAGCTTATGGGGCGATAATCTTTGTTTACTCTCCTAAAAATCTATACTTTTGTAGCATTGGAAAAATACATTATACTCTTTATGAACCCCTACGATACCTTACTCGTCGTTGATGACAATCCTGCTGTGCTTGCCGCCATCAAAATAGCTTTGGGCGCTTATTTTGATAAAATCGTAACGCTCTCAGATCCCGACCAGATTTTGGTGACGATGAATCAAGAGGCTTTTGATGCCGTATTGTTGGATATGAATTTCGCCCCCGGGCTCAACTCAGGACAGGATGGGCTGATGTGGCTGAAGAACATTCATCGCCAGCATCCCGACATCCCCGTTGTGCTGATGACTGCGTATGCTGATATTAACTTGGCGGTGCGCGGATTGAAGAGTGGAGCAGCCGATTTTGTTACCAAGCCTTGGGACAACAACGAACTTCTTCGCACCCTGAAGGACGCCATTGGCAAGAGCAAGGAGATTGTCCCTTTGGAGCAAATAGAAACCGAGCACGTTCAGCGTGTCGTAGAGAAATGCCATGGCAATATCAGTCGCGCTGCGGAGCTCTTAGGCATTACGCGCCAAACGCTTTATGCTAAAATGAAGAAATCATGACACCCTCCCTTCTCCTTATCTGTGGAATATCCATTTTGGTGTTTGTGGGCATTTTTTGTTACCTCCACTATCGCCATCAGCGTTTGCTGGCCATTCGTGCTCAACTCATGCACGAGGCTATACGCTGCAAGGATTTTAGTTTCAGATTACCCACAAAAGGTTTGTTCTTTGGGGAGCGTGCCTTGCAGAAAGCACTCAACGATTTCAGTCGCGAGATAAACATTCAGATGGCACAGCAAGAAGTAGAAACCTGGCAACGTCTCACAAGAGTGCTCACCCATGAGATAATGAATGCAGCATCACCGATATGCAGCATCACGCAAGCCTATCTTTCCGACCCCAATTTCAATCAGAGCCTTTATGGAGAAGGCATCGAAGCTATCAACAAGACCTCTGCCGGAATGATTGACTTCGTTCAGAACTTCCGCAAGATTACAAATATACAGGAGGCTCATCTGGAAACTGTAAATCTGCTTTCCGAGGTGACTGTGGTGACAAATCTTTATCCGGACATAGATTGGCGTATCAATCTGCCCGCCGACTTTCTGCTGAAGGCTGACAAGGACATGTTACGCCAAGTGTTTATGAATCTTGTGAAGAATGCCATTGAGGCCGGCGCCAAAGCCATTGACCTTCGGCTTGAAAACAACTATAATGACAAGGACTTCGAGCCTATTCAGACCTTCAATCTCCTTGTCAGCAATAATGGGGAGCAGATTCCCTACGATGTGGCAAAAGAAATCTTCACTCCCTTTTTCACAACCAAGAAGGAAGGTTCCGGCATCGGCCTCTCCCTTTCCCGTCAGATGATGATGAAGCAAGGCATGGAACTCTTATTGGCCGAGCGGGCTACTGTGCCGGGCTATAAGGTTACGTTCATGCTGTGTAATATACAACCGGAAAGATGAGTGCAGAAGTTATTTTTTCAAGGTAATCACTTTGTTGCGCCATTGGACAAAGTGCCTCTCCGTCATCATCCTTCCTTCGTGGTGTCGAGTATTTCTTACTCCCGGCTACACAATTTTTAAACGTAACACGGCGTGTTACAAGTTGTAACATGGCTCGTTACAAAAACTCGGTGCCGCCTAAGAGACGCTGTATCTCTGCATGCCGCCTCTTAGTAAGTCCCGAAAAAAACAACTCCGCTCCTTGTATCGTGCAGATGGTCAGGGAGCGGAGAATGTTATGAGCAGTAAGGAAGAACTGCCGTTTTGGGGCTGTGGCGGATGTGGCGAGGGCTCTTTATGTCTCAGCCAGTTCGCGGAGCCCCTCTTCCAGTGTGTGCGGAGCATAGCCAAAGGCCTGTCGGGCTTTCTCGACGGAGAGCGGTGTGGCCTGTGGGCGCTGCGTAGCCTCTTGCATGGAGGCGGTGGTCATGGGCTCGAGCAGTTCAGTGTTCAGTGAGAAGAAGCAAGCGGTGCGCCGGGCCAGCTCTGCAATGCTCATCTGCTCGCCGCCGGCTATGTGGAATGTGCCGCAATGAGCAGGGGAGAGCAGGGCCTCTACGGCTTGACAGATATCGCCCACGAAGGTCGGCGTGCGCCATTGGTCGGCAGCTACACGCATGGCCTGTCCTTGCTCCAGGCGTTGCTTGACGAGCAAGGCGATGTTGCCATGCTGGCCGGCAAGAGGGCGACCGTAGACCACCTCTACGCGGAGGATGGCATGGTTGGCGGTGTGGCGCACAATGGCCTGTTCGGCCAGCCATTTGGTCTTGCCGTAGTGGTTCACGGGGCAGGGCAGGTCGTCCTCCGTGTACGCCGCACCCTTATGGCCGTCGAACACAAAGTCGGTGGAGAGGTGGAGCAGGCGGCAGCCACTTTCGGCGCAGCGCTGAGCCAGCCATTCCACGGCGGTGGTGTTCATACGCAGCGCCTCGTCGGGATGTTGCTCGCAGTAGTCCACCACGGAGAGCGCGGCGGCGTTGATGACCACTTCGGGGCAGCAGCCCTCAAAGAGCGAAGCGAGCGCATCGGCCTGGCACATGTCGGCTTCTATAAACTCGTAGCCCGGGCCCGGGCAGAGGTCGGGGCGGAGCGAACTGGCAGTGAGGGTGTGCTTGCCGCCCTGTGCCAGCTGTTGCAAGATGCGGCGGCCTACGAAACCGTTGGCGCCTAAAATCAGGATTCTCATAGCTGCAAAATTATATTTTCTTTAGGAGAGAGCGACTAAAAGGTGTTAGTTTTTTTCGCTGGCAAATAGATTTTCAAAGAAGGTCAAGGGAGAGTGGTGAGGAGTAGTAGAGAAGCAGAAAATCCTTCCGACTTTCCTCCCTTGACTGATGCCCATTTCGAAAGTCTGAGCTAGGAAAAACTAGGTCTTAGAAAAATTTTCCTAGGTCTTGCGGAATTTTTCGTAGATCAGACTTTCGAAATGCCCCAAAATGGCTACTGATTATCAGATGATTATAAAGGCGAAAAAATAGACTTTTTCTCGCTCCTTGAAAGTTGAGGCTCGCTGCGAAAGGGCTACAAAAAAGCCCCGTCTTTGGCAGACGAGGCTGTAAGGATGAGCGCGAGGCGCAGCTTATTTCTGCTCCTTGGCATAAGTGATAACCACGCGGTTCTTGTCGTTTACTGTGAGTGGCTGGATGGTGTCGCCCTTGGCAGAAACCTTGATGCGGTTGGCAGGGATGCCATATTTCTTTGACAACTGAGCGGCTACGGCTGCTGCGCGCTTCTTGGAAATCTTCATGTTGATGTCGGCGTTTCCGGTTCCGGCGTCAGCATATCCGGTTACTTCTACTACTGCTGAGGGGTGGCTTTCGAGCCATTGAGAGAGGACTTTCACCTTGGCTTCTTCCTCGGCTGTGATTTCTGCGCTGTTGATGTTGAAGTAGATATTCTCTGCCAATTCTTCGGGAGCAGGAGCAGGTGCCGGCTCTTCCACTACTGCGGGTGCGGGTTCTTCTACTACCTCTACCTTAGGCTCTTCTACCACTTCTTCTACCACAGGTGCAGGAGCGGGAGCCACGGGAGTTTCCACCACGGGCTCGGGCACCACTACGACGGGAACTTCTACCTTGCGCTTCTTAAAGCCAAACTTGTAGGTGAGGCCTACCATGGCTGTGAGTTGCCAGTCGCCGCGGCCGTTCTGCTTAGAGTTGAAGCGGTCGTGGAGGTTGTTGGCGCTCACTTCGAGGTTCACGCCGAGGTGCTTGCTTACGTTACCCTCGAGCATGAGGCCGGCGCGGAAGTTGTGAACGAGGCGGTCGTCTTCCCAAGCCAGGGGCATGTGGGCGTTGCTGCTTTGCTTGAAGGCGTTGAGGTCGTCATTGTCCCAGGCATAGCTCAAACCGAAACCGCCGAGGAGGATGACGTTGAGGAAGTGGCTCTCGTGCTTGCGGCAGAACATGTTGGTGAGGTTAAGCATCAAGTCGAGGTTGCCGGTGGCATAGTTGTAGTTGTAGCCTTGGTTGTAGGCAGGGAGATAGCCTTTGTTCTTCCAGCCGTTGGCGTGGAAGCGCACACCGACAGAGGGGGTGATGAAGGCACCGGCCGAGAAGGCACCGACGGGAGTGATGAGCTTCTTGGCGGGATGGTTGGTGAATGTGGTTTGACCACCGCCTTGCACGCTGATAAAGCCGTAGGGGTAGGGGTGGTAGTCTTTTTTGTTCTCCTGAGCGTGGAGACCTGTAGCGGTCAATGCCAGCACGAGGGCGGCTACTAATGATTTGATTTTCATATCAGAATGATTTAATTGTATAATATGGTATGGTTCTAGAAAAATATCTGTGGGTGTCTACAAAAGTAAGGAGAATCTCCGAGACAGGGTAGTTTTCGGGTGGAAAATAAGTGGTCACTCCTGGTCGTAGGCATGTTTGGGGTAGTCGATGGTGTAGTGGAGGCCGCGACTCTCCTTGCGTTCGATGGCTTGGCGCGTGATGAGATAGCCCACGTTGATCATGTTGCGCAACTCGCAGATGTCGGGCGTGGCCTTTACGCGCTTGAAGAGTTCTTCAGTCTCTTCGTAAAGCAAGTCGAGGCGGGTCCAGGCACGCTTGAGGCGGAGGTCGCTGCGCACGATGCCCACGTAGTTGGACATAATCTGTCCCACCTCCTTAATGTCCTGTGCAATGAGCACCTTCTCCTCGTTGGTCATGGTGCCTTCGTCGTTCCACTCGGGGATGCGCTCGTTGAAGCTATACTCGTCCAGGTGCTCCAGGCTATGCTGTGCTGCGGCCTCGGCATAGACTACGGCCTCGATGAGCGAGTTGGAAGCCAAGCGATTGCCGCCGTGCAAGCCGGTGCAGGAGCATTCGCCGATGGCATAGAGGCGCTTGATGCTGGAGCAGGCGTTGAGGTCCACCTTGATGCCGCCGCAGAGATAGTGGGCGCAAGGGGCAACAGGGATGTATTGGCGGGTGATGTCGATGCCGATGGAGAGACACTTGGCGTAGATGTTGGGGAAGTGGCGCTTGGTCTCTTCGGGGTCTTTGTGGGTGACGTCGAGACACACGTGGTCCAGTCCGTGGCGCTTCATCTCCTTGTCGATGGCGCGGGCCACAATGTCGCGCGGCGCCAGCGAAAGGCGCTTGTCGTATTTCTGCATGAACTCCTCGCCGTTGGGCAAGCGCAGAATGCCACCGTAGCCACGCATGGCCTCGGTGATGAGGTAGGCGGGATGCGTCTCGCCGTGGTAGTAGAGAGCCGTGGGGTGGAATTGCACAAACTCCATATCCTGCACCGTAGCTTTGGCGCGATAGGCCATCGCAATGCCATCGCCCGTAGCAATGTTAGGGTTGGTGGTTGTGGAGTAGACAGCGCCGCATCCGCCGGTGGCCAGGACGGTCACCTTGGAGAGGATGGTGTTGATTTTCTTGGTGTCGGGGTCTAAAACATAAGCGCCGAAGCACTCGATGTCGGGTGTGCGGCGCGTCACTTCAACGCCCAGGTGGTGCTGGGTGATAATCTCTACGGCAAAATGGTTCTCCAGGAGCGTGATGTTGGGAGAGCGTTTCACGGCCTCAATCAGTCCGCGCTGAATCTCAAAGCCCGTATCGTCGGCGTGGTGGAGGATGCGAAACTCGGAGTGTCCGCCCTCGCGGTGCAAGTCGAACGAGCCGTCTTCCTTCTTGTCAAAATTTACGCCCCACTTTACCAGGCGCGCAATGCCTTCGGGTCCGCCTTTCACCACCTTTTCTACGGCTTGGGGGTCGCTGATGTAGTCGCCCGCTATGAGGGTATCTTTTATGTGCTTGTCGAAATTGTCTACCTCGAGATTCGTCACGGAGGCGATGCCGCCTTGGGCTTTCGCCGTATTGGCTTCCTCGATGCCGGCCTTACATACCAGTGCTACTTTTCCTTTGCCGGAGGCTGCCACTTGCAAAGCGTAGCTCATGCCGGCCACACCGGAACCTATTACCAAAAAGTCAAACTTACGTATCATCTTAGTAAATTTTTTGCAAATCTACAAAAAACAATGTGCACCCACTCCCTTCGCTCGCATTTTTTTATCTGCCGGAAACGAAGAAGCCGCCGGCAAAAACACAACGCTCTGCATTTTCGCCGGCGGCCTATCGCCTTGCTTTTCTTAAAAAATGTGTATTAACTGCTTAATATTTCTATATCTTAGAGAAACTCTAGCAAGAAATTCCTACTTTTGTAACCTTATTTTGATACTACAGAAAATTTTTACAAACTCTTTAATTTTAATTTATCTATTATGGGAAAACTGAAAACCTTTATGTGGTCGTTGCTGGCTGTGCTCTTCTGCACCCTTTCAGCTTCGGCACAACAAGTACCCCAATTGCCAATAGACAAAGATGTGCGCTATGGTAAATTGGAGAACGGCTTGACTTACTACGTGCGCAGCAATGCGCTTCCCGAAGACCGCGTGCACTTCTACATCGCTCAGAGAGTGGGCTCAGTGCAGGAGGAGGACAACCAACGCGGCTTGGCTCACTTCCTGGAGCACATGTGCTTCAACGGCACTAAGCACTTCCCCGGCGACCGCTTGGTGAAGTATTGTGAGAGCATCGGTGTGAAGTTCGGACAGAACCTCAACGCTTACACCTCTACCGACGAGACCGTTTACAACATTGACGGCGTGCCCGTGAGCGATAGCAACATCGACTCCTGCCTCTACATCTTGCACGACTGGGCCAACGCGCTCTTGCTCGAGACTGACGCCATCAACAAAGAGCGTGGTGTAATCCACGAAGAGTGGCGTATGACCACCACCGGCATGATGCGTATCTTCAACCGCCAATTGCCCAACATGTATCCCGGCTCGCGCTACGGCCACCGTTTGCCTATCGGAATCATGGAAGTGGTGGACAACTTCGATCCTCAAGTGTTGCGCGACTACTACCACAAGTGGTATCACACACAGAACCAGGCTATCATCGTAGTAGGCGATGTGGATGCCGACAAGATGGTGGAGCGCATCAAGGCTATCTTCTCGCCCATCAAGGCACAAGAAAATCCTGCCCCCTATGAGTTCTACCCTGTGCCCGACAACGAAGAGGCTATCTACATCGTTGACAAGGACAAAGAAGTGGCTCAGAGCATGATGCAAGTATCTTTCAAGCAAGAGCCCTTGCCCATGGAGATGCGCGGCACACAGATGGAGATTGTCTACAACTACCTCAAGAGCATTATCTGCGATGTGGTGAATGCCCGCCTCGCAGAGTTGGCGCTCAAAGAGAATTGCCCCTTCACACAAGCCAGTGTGTCCTACGGCAAATATTGGGTGAGCAAGACCAAGGATGCTTTCGACGTAGGCATCGTGCCTAAGTCTGGTCAGGACAAAGAGGCTTTGCAAGCTGTGATGCAAGAGATAGAGCGCGCCAGCCGTTTCGGTTTGACCGGCACAGAGGTGTTCCGTGCCAAGGAAGAGCTCCTCAGCCGTCTCGAGAAGCTTTACACCAACCGTGAGAAGCAGAAGCACAATTTCTACACTCAGCAGTATGTGCGCCACTTCCTTGAGGGTAATGCAATTCCCGATTTGGAGACAGAATACCAACTTTATAAGGTAATTGCCGAGCAATTGCCCGCTGAGGCCATGAGCCAAACCTTCACGCAGATGGTGGCTTCTACAGATAAGAACTTTGTAGTTTCCTCTGCCTACCCCGAAAAAGAAGGACAGCCCATTCCCACCGTAGAAGATTTGAAGGCTGCCGTGGCTGCTGCTAAGGCTGCTGAGCTTACTCCCTATGTGGACAATGTGAAGAACGAGCCCCTCGTGCCTGAACTTCCTGCCAAGGGACAAATTGTAAAGGAAGCGCCCGCCGACTTCGGCTACACCTGCTGGACGCTGAGCAACGGCGCGCGCGTGTTCTTTAAGAAGACCGACTTCAACGAGAGCCAGGTTCTCATGTCAGCCCAGAGCTTCGGCGGTAAGGGTTGGTTTGAAGATAAGGACCTCGTGAACTTCGAATTGATGGACCAGGTGATCAACTCCACAGGCTTGGGCAACTTTACCAACACTGAGTTGCAAAAGAAGCTCGCCGGCAAGCAAGTGGCTTGCTACATCGGCACAGGCAGCGCCACTGAGACATTGGATGGTTCTGCCACTCCCAAAGACCTGCGCACTCTCTTCGAACTCATCTACCTCCGCTTCCAGGCTCCCGGCAACGATGTGGATACTTACAACACCATCATCGCCGGCCTCCGCACTCAGTTGGAAAACGTAGAGAAGTTGCCCGAAGCTGCCTTCTCTGACTCTCTCAGCAAGACTGTTTATGGCAACCACCCCCGCGCTAACCGCATCCACTTGGCAGACCTTGACAAGGCCGACTACGAGACCATCAAGCGCCTCTATGCTGAGCGCTACAACGCAGGTGGCGACTTCGACTTCTACTTTACCGGTGCCTTCGATGTAGACAGCCTCCGCCTCTTCGCTGAGCAATACCTCGCACCGCTGAAGGCTGTGAAGAAGCGCGAAACCTACAACAAGAAGTTCAACATGGAGCCTGTCAAGGGTGTAGTGGACAATCACTTCGTACGCAAGATGGAAACTCCCCAGGCTACCTTCGTGCAGCTTTGGTCTGGTCCCTTGAAGTACACTACCAAGAACGCTGCCATCGTCAGCGCATTGGGTTCTATCCTCACCGAGCGCTACCTCAAGAGCATCCGCGAAGAAGGCGGCATGGCCTATAGCGTAGGCGCAAGCGGCAGTGCCGGCTTTGGTACAAAGGAAACCTACACCATTCAGGTTTACTGCCCCGTGAAGCCCGCCTCTAAGGATGAAGCGCTCCGCCTCGTTCGCCTCGACATCGAAAAGATTGCTGCCGAGGGTGTAACTGCCGAAGAACTCGACAAGGTGAAGAAGTACGAGCTCAAGGCTTACAACGACCGCCAGCGCGAGAACAGCTACTGGGAAGGCCTCATCGGTTCTAAGGTGAACTGGAACAAAGACCGCCAGAAGGACTATGAGCAAACCATCCAGAGCCTCTCTTCCAAGGATATTCAGAACTTTGTGAAGAAGGTGATGCTTAAGCAAAACAACTGCATCACTGTCTCTATGCTCCCCGAGGATATGGCAGAATAATCTCCTAATTCATAGACATCAAGCCGTGGACGAACCCAGTGTTCGCCCACGGCTTTTTCGTTGTGCTTCAGTCTTGGCTTATCATCCGGCCCAAGTGCTGCCGGCGAACACGCCGGAGATGGCAGAGAGGGCGGCTATCAACACTTGTATGATTACTTCCCAGGTTTTCTTAGTGGTTATTTTTCCCATCGTATAGATTTTTTATTGTTCAACATCGGTTTCGTTCTTAGTTCCTTGAAAGGAGACGGAGGGGTGGTTGCGACTCAATTTGTAGCGGAAGTTGCTGCTGCCCAAGAAGCGAATCTTTACCTTCTCTATTAAGTCGGCACTGAAGC
The DNA here is from genome assembly GCA_045636405.1 of Alloprevotella sp. Classification (GTDB taxonomy): domain Bacteria; phylum Bacteroidota; class Bacteroidia; order Bacteroidales; family Bacteroidaceae; genus Alloprevotella. The sequence goes on along the minus strand of JAZTXL010000019.1, from coordinate 94,710 downwards.
TCTCTGCATCGGCTGCGCCCTTGCTCTTGATGATGGGGCGGAAGGAGCCGAGATTGCCAAGGCGCACGGAGTTGCCGTTGCGAAGGAAGTTGATGAGCTGCTCCTCGAGGGCAGAGATGACGGCCTTCACGTCGTGGCTCGTCACGGTACACTGGCCGCTGATGCTCTCGCAGAGGGCGTCGAGTTTGACGGGCGTAACGGGCGCGAGCTGTGCATAATACTTAATGGTTTTGTCAATAGGATTTTTTCTGGGCACTACATTGTACTTTAACATGGCTTTAAATTTTTAAATGGTGAATAAGGTTAGTTGTTTGCCACCCCTTCAAGGCCGGTGGCGCTCCTTCAACGCGTTGACAATGCAAAGGTACGATGCCCCGAAAGCCGCCTTCGCTTCCTTTCACGAAATTACGGCGTAAACAACTGACGGAGAGAAAGAAAAAAATTTTGCTTTGCTTGCGAAAAAAGGCCGTGGCGCAGGCCGTAGGGCAGATGTTCAGGCAATGCAGAAAGGTTTGGCTCGCTAGTTCATAAAGAGTGCCAACCAGCAGTTCCGGTTCACGGTTCGCCCCCCACTGCCTAAGGGCTGTTTCGAAAGTCAGACTTAGGAAAAACTAGGTCTTAAGAAATTTTTCCTAGGTCTTGCGGAATTTTTCGTAGATCAGACTTTCGAAACGCTCTAAAATGCCTATTGATTCTCAGATAGTTACAAAGTAGGAAAATAGACTGTTTTCTGCCCCTTGCAGCCCGTGGCTCCTCACCGATAAAGAAGAAGGCAGAAACTCAAGCGGTGCGCGCTTGGTTTCTGCCTTGCGTAGTGGGTGGAGTGTTTGCTCCGTGTGGGGCTAGTCGGGCTCGGAAATCATCATCACAATCTCTCCGCTCAGGTCCATAAAGCCTACATAGTCTTTACCATCTATCCGGATGCTGTTGATGCGGGCATATCCGCCGCCGTCGGCGGGGTGGAAGTTGTCGTAGGTGCAAATCATGTCGCTGTTCTCATCGGAGTGGTAGTATTCGATGGAGCGTGAGCCTCCGGGCCTGAGAATATAGCTCTTCCAGCCATCGTTGTAGACGGCGGTCTTCAGCGAACTGTATTTTATGTCCCCTACCTCGCAGCCCTGAAACTCTTTCTGCTCAAACTCTTTCTGCTCTACAAAGTCCAAATCGACCACCGTCACCTTGCAGTCCAGCTTTCCGGTGCGCACGATGTAGGCAGTGCCGTCCACAAAGTCGGAGCCGGCGTAGACCTGGGCTTTCGGGGTGCCGTGGATGTCGTAGTAGTTGTAGAAAGTGTATCGCTCTATGTCCTGCTTGATGGTGTAGAACGTGGCGCAGCTCACCTTTGAGGGCGGGAGGGTGTATTGGTTGACGCTAAAGTCCTTGTCGAGCACGATGCGTCCGGAGGTGTTGATGAGCACCCACTCTTTCTGCTTGGGGTCTTCCACCCAGGCGTAGCCCTCGCTGAAGTCTTGCAGACGCTCATACTTTCCGGGCGGGATAACCACCGTGCCGTTGCCGTCCACGTAGCCCATGCCGGGCTTGTTGTAGTCGCCGGAGAAATAGACGCGGCGGTTGTCGCACAAGGGGCGGATGCTGTTGGAAGGACTGCCCGTGACGGCGGGAAAGTGCTTCTGCGGCACGCCCTGCGTGTTGAGCCAATGGTACTTAAATGTGCCCTTGATGCGAGCAATGGCCAGGCCGTCTACGAAGTGGGACACCTGGTCGTAGGTAGTGCCCAGGTTCTTGGTGTGGCCGTCGGCATAGAGCAGGTAGATTTCTCTCTGCCCCTTGGCGTTGCGCTCGGTGCTGTACATGGGGCAAACGCCGTTGCCAAAGCGAGGTCCGGTGGCTATGCCGCGGAAGTTGGAGCCGCAGTCTATCCATTTGGGACCGAAGAGCTGTTGGCCGCTCACGCGCCAGAAGGAGTAGCCGGTCTTTTCGCTCACGGCAAAGATGCCCTCGTAGGCTTCAGTGACGTTGCCCTTGTTCTCAACCGTCATGTACTGGGTGTTGCCACGGAAAAAGTTGGCGAGCTTCAGGTCGTTGGTACTTGTTTTCTTTGGCTCGGCCTTGGTGTGGTCCACGTGGACCTGCACGGCTTTTTTCTCAGCTGCCTGTTCTGCTTTCTCAGTGGGCTGTGCGGGCTGTTTGTCTGATTGCTTAGACGCCGCTTGGTTGAGGTTGTCCATCTTCTTGTTGAAGTTACCCAAACCCTTGTTTACCTTCTCCAGCCCCTTGTTGATTTTCTTCAGAAACTGAGCCTCGCCGGATACGGGAATGGCAAAGAGCAGCAAGCTGAGACCGAAGGATAGCGCGGAGGTCTTACAGAATGTTTTCATGGTCAGAAAAAATTATAGTGGTCGATGTGTGTTCCTCTCAGAGAGGCTATCGCAAATGTAGAAAATAATATTTTCTGCCGGCTAACCATTCCGTAAAAAATTAGAATTTGACAAGATGCTCTCCTGCAAGGCGGCGCAGTGCGCCCACACCTATATAAAATACACACGCCCGTGCATGCGCGCGGGCGTGTGTAATATTTAATGTATGAAGTGAGCCGTATGAAGGGCTTACTTGCGGCGGATCACCTTCTTCTTGCCGTCTACAATGACAAAGCCTTCTTTGGGCAAGGTGTAGAGACGCTGACCGGCGATGGTGTAGATGCCGCGCTTAGCTACTTGCTCGTCAAGTTGGGGCACTTGCTCGATGCCGGTGATGAAGTCTTCCACTTCCACATTGGGGTTTTCCACAATGTAGAACACAGAGCCGTGGTCGTCCCAAGTCCAGTTACGCACAGCTTGAGGATTTTCCTTGGTACAGATGCAGGCAAAGTTTGTAGAACTCTCAGAATAACCGCCGCCGGCATGGATGCTGAATGTGCCGTCGCCGTTGTCGCGAATCTTGTCAAGCGCTGTTTTATCGGCTGTAAAGATATAGTCGCGTTCGCTGCGAGTCACGTAGTGTTGGAAAGCGGGCTGATAGAGATAGTAGCTGTCGCCTTCTTTAAGAATTTGCCAAACGACGGTAGCATCAAAAGGGTCTACAGGCTCTTGATAGATGCTGGCCACAGCTTCGTTGGAAGGCCAGCCTTGGTAGTTGGCGCTGGTGGCGCCGCGCAGGCTGACGTAGGTGTTAGACACTGTGGTGTTCCAAGCCAAATAACCCTCGCCGCTCTTAGCCTTGATGTGGTAGGCCATATCGTTGCTCAATTCAGAGAGGCTGTTGATGTTGCTATAAGTCTGGGTCTTGTTGTAGGTAACAGTAATCACATTGTTGGTGCTGTCAAACTCTACGGTGCTGGTGTAGCCGGAGATTTTGATAACAGAAACATCTTCCGCACTGAAGTACTGAGAAGCTTCGATGGTGGCACCGTCGCCGTAGTTCTTACCTGCGTAAGTCACACCGCCTTGTCCTTCAGGCGCACCCACTACTTCTACACTGAACTGGCGCACCTGCTGCATGTCGCCGCTGATGCTTACGTAGCCGCCGCGGATGTATTCTGCGGGGATGGTATAGGTGTTGTCGGCGGAGATGGCGCTGGCGGGCACTTCAACAAGAATCCAGTTGGGGTTGTTGTTCTCGTCGAGCTGCTCAGCGGCGTTTACGTTGTAGCCATACTTGAGGGTGAAGCCATTCTGCACAAAGCCTTTCTCGGGGATGAGTTTCACCTTGAGAGACTTGTTGTAGGGGGCCATGTAGTTTTGGAGCTGAGAATTGTCAGAAGCCAATACGATGTCGCCGTTGAGCTGCGAAGCGCTTACGTTGACTTGGTCGGCGTGAACGTCGAGCATCACGTCGACGATAAAGCCGCGGTCGTTGATGATGGTAGCTGAGCCGGCGGGCTTCAAGCTATTCCAGTCTACCTTATAACGCATGCGGTAGAAGCCGGGGGCTGTGGTGGCGGGAACAGTAAAGGAGGGAACGCCCTTGCCAATGGTGTTTCCGTCGGCCACAGTGGAGCCGTCGCTCTTATACCACTTGCCGTTTTCTTCCAGCTGGGCTGCGTTGTAGCTCACAATGTCGCTGCCTGCTGAGGGCTTACCGTTCGACTGTACATCGTAAGAGAATGAGCCGTCTTTACCCCAGTCGGTGTAGACGTAGCCGCTCATCCAACTTCCTGCGTAGTTGAAGGTGGGCTGTGCTTTAGAGCCGGGCTTGGCAGAGAATACATTTTGGCATACGAAGTCGTTGTATACGAGTTTGTTGGTACCGCTGGCTGTGAATGTAGCGCCGTCTGCTGTGAGGCTAACGCTGTTGAGTTGGCGGTCGTTGTTTACGGGCACGGCTTCGGGGTTGAAGTCGATGGCGTATTTATCTGTGCTGAAGCGCTTCTCGGGATTGTTGTCGATGACAATCTCGTCGAAGTAGGCCACCCAATCGCCGGCGTCGCCATGAGGTGAGCGCAGGTCGGGGATAATTACGAGTGCATAGATGTCGATACCACTGTTGGGGTTTTCGGCTTTGGAGTAGGAGAAGCCTTTGAAGTTGACAACGATGTCTTGCCATCCTTCTTTTGCCTTCACAGGTGAGTTTGTCAGTGCCCAGAACTGTTCGTCCTCGCCGTCTTGCCATTTCCAGCTTTCTTCTACGCGCTTACCGAGGCCGATAACCATCATGCGGGAGTCGGCGGGTTTGTTTTTCAGGTAAGCCATCACGTGGATGTACTGCAGCTGTTTGGTCATGCGGATAGGTTCTTTCAGGTCGATGCGCACACCGAAGGCGTTTCCGGCGTGGCGGCTGCGTTGCACGGCCACTACTTTTTTTGTAGAGTTGGGGGCGATGCCTATCACGGCGTCTACTGAGGTGTCGGGGTTGTCTGCCACGCCGGCGTTTCCTTTGAGTGTGCCGAGGCGGAAGGGGCTTTCCGACCATTGGTCGTAGACGCTGATTTTCTTGTAGTCGTCAGTGTCGAAACTGATGACGGTCTGTGCTGCGCTTGTCATGCTGAAGGCCAGCAGGGCAGCAGAAAATATATATTTCTTAATCATGGTGTGCTATCAATATACGCTCAGGTTAGACAATAAGGGGCAAGCTCTGCTGTCGAGAATGTTGATGCGAAGCTTTTTGGCTTTGTAGCCCTGGCCGTAGCTGCTGGAAGTTTGTCCGTTGAGGGGGATGATTCTCTTGTAGCCCACGGTGGTTGTTTCCAGAACGGGGCACAGCTCTTGCCAGTTGTTGCCGTCGGTGCTATACTCGATGCTGAAGTCCTTGATGCGTTGTCCCAAGCGGATGGGCTCTTGCATCATGAGGTAGCGCACGGTCTGTGGTTCGTTCCATGTGAGTGTGATGGTGGCGGTGAGGTTTCCGTCTTCGGTTCCCCAGTAGGTTTCTTTCTTGCCGTCGGTCAGGTTGGTGGCTTCGTAGAGTCCGCCGCTGCGTGTCTCGCTCACTTCGATGGTGGCAGTCTTGGCGAGGTCTTTGGCTGCGGTGCTTGCGTCGAGGCCGTGTACGGGCACTGCGAGGCGGCTGTGCAGCAGTTCGCCCAGCTTCTTAAGTTCGTTTACTGTGTTGGTGGGGAGCACGCCGTATTGGTCGGGCGGGCAGTTGAGGATGAGTGTGGCGTTGCGGCCCACTGTCTCGAGATACATTTGGAAGAGGCGGTCGGCGCTCTTCATTGTTTCGCCTTGGTGCCAGAACCATCCTTGGTTGGTGGCTTTAGCGTCGCTCTCTCCGGGGTTCCAGAACCATCCGTTGATGTCACCGTTTTCGCGCACGCCGCTTCCGCCGTAATCGGTCATGGCCCAGTTGGTGTCGCCGGCAAAGCCCGACTCGTTACCAATCCAACGAGCTTCGCCACCTACGCCCCACAGTACGCAGTTGGGGGCTATCTGGTGAACGCGGGCACGGAGGTTCGGGGTGTCGTAGTAGATGTCGGCGTCCACTTGGCGTGTGCCGCGCTCGCCGCCGTAGTAGCCGTCACCGCCGTTGGCGCCGTCAAACCACATTTCAAACTGGTCGCTGCCATACTTGGCCAGCTCTTCGCACTGCTTGAGGAACACTTCTGTGACGTAGGTGTCCTTGCCGTAGTGGGCTGAGTTGCGGTCCCACGGTGAGATGTAGAAGCCGTATTTCATGCCGTGCTTTTGGCTGGCTTTGGCATACAGCTCGGGGATGTTGGCGGTGCGGGCGTATTCGTTGCCGCCGCGGGTGATGTTGTGCGTAGTGGTTTCGGTGGGCCAGAGGCAGAAACCGTCGTGGTGCTTCACCACGGCGATACCTCCGGTCATGCCGGCTGCTTTCACAGCGGTTACCCACTGCTCGGGGTTGGGCATGCCTTTCGGAGCGTAGATGCTTTCGCTCTCATCTCCGTTACCCCACTCTCTGCCGGTGAAGGTGTTCATTCCGTAGTGGAAAAATGCGTAGAACTCTGTTTCGTTCCAGAGAACCTGGCGGTCGTGTGGAACGGGATGACAAGGTGCCGGAGCGTTGGTGGGGTTGGAAAGTTCCTCGGATACCAACTGAAACTCTTGGGCAAACCCTACAAGGGGTATTGTCAACCCAATAAGAAGTGTTTTAATCTTCATAAGGTTAAGATAATAGTGGTTTTAGGTTTCTTTGGGATATATAATATATTAGTTGTCTGTCTCTGCTTTGCTCCGGGGCGGAATCCGCTCTTTCCGGAGGTGGATTTTTTGCCTTTTGTAAGCTCCTGATTTCCAAGGGTCATTTTCGGGCGTTTCTTAGGTAAAAGCTAGGTGAATTTCGGTAACTACTAGGAAAATTTCGGTAACTACTAAGAACGCGAAAGTAACTACTAAGAAAACGGGGGTGATGTATGTCTCTTTTTGGGGCACACACAATTCACCTTCCGTTTGCAAATATATAAATAAGAAATGTAATGTAATGTATTAAAAATCAAAATAATTCTAAAATTCTAAAATTCTAAAATTCTGGGTATTTTCTGACCCCTTTTTACAAAGAAAATCAGGGCCAAGTTCCTTTACGGAGCTTGGTCCTGATTTTCTAAAAATGCAGGCAGTAATGCAGGCAGTTTTATTTGATAAACACCTTCTTGCCGCCTTGGATGTAGATGCCGGGAGCAGTGGGGCTTGTGAGGCGACGGCCTTGCAAGTCGTAGATGGCCGCATCGGCTTTGGGCGTGATCACCTCTTCGATGCCGGTGGGGTTGGTAGACTTGATGGGGAAGAACGGAGCCTCTTCGCTGAACTTGTACTTGCCGTTGCTGGCCCAGTCCAAAGAGAAGCGTACGAAGCGCATGGTGAAGCCGCCGAAGACGCCGTTCTCTTCATAGTAAACGCCCAGTGTGCCGTCGGGCAACACCACGGTGGCGCTATAAGCCGAACCTCTGGGGCAGATGGTCTTCGGTGTGCCGAAGGTAGCACCCTCGTCGGTGGAGAGGGCGATGCTCACGTTCTGGCGGCTGCTGTGGTTGGGCAGTGTTTGCAGAGCGATGTTCCAGGGATTGCCTTCCAGCGTGGAGCACCACACCATGTATTCGCCGTCGCAAGCGTTGCCGGAGATGCCGCTGTTGAAACGAGTCTGAGCAGGCAAGTGCCAAGTTTCGCCGTCGTCGGAGGTATAGTTGTAGAAGTTGTAACCACCGGCGCGCACACTGATGGCCAAGTCGCCGTTGTTGCGCTCAAGCGTCTTGGGCTCGTCGGCGCTCGAGGTTCCGCTGTTGCCGCTCACGTACCAGCTCTTGCCGCCGTCCTTACTCATAAAGAAATAGAAGTGCTGGCTGTCGTCGGCCTGGCGGTTCACAAAGCTTGACACCAAAGTGCCGTCGCGCTTCTGCAAAGCAGCACCCGAGCCGGAGAAACCGCTCTTCCAGGTCTTCGTCTTAGGATTAGAGCAGTTGGCGCCGTAGAGGTCGTTGGTGTGGTCCACAGGCGCTTCCCAGGTGAGACCGCCGTCGCGGCTCACGATGGTCTTCCAGCGCGGCGGCTCTTGGCTGGTGCCGGCGAAGAAGCCGTGGCCGTATGTGCCGGCGCTGGTCATGATGCCCACAATCTCGCCGTTGTCGCGGTTGGTCACAATCGAGGCGTCGCCGTGGCCGTAGTTGCCTCCGGTGTCAGCAGTGCCGGCTACGGTTTTAGGTTCGCTCCATGTCTTACCGTTGTCTTCAGAATATTGCGCCACGAGGTAGCAGTGGTTAGGCAAGTCGCCGTTGTGGCCCTTGCGGTCGTCGGTCAAGGTAACAAGGCGTTTGCCGTCTTTGGTAACAGTGATGGCAGGGATGCGATAGTAGAGCGAGCCCATATCCATAGGCATCAACACGGCGCCCTCAGAGAGGAAAATGGTCACAGCGTGTTGGGGGTCGCCGTTGGTTTCCTTCACCTCTTTGCCATCGATGGTGTAGCTCAGAATTTGAGCATCGACCGTGTTACCCTCCTTCGCTTCTTCAGAGATGTCATAAGTAATCCAGAGATAGTGTTCGCCGGGAGTCAGTTGCTTGCTGGCGTTGATGGAGAAAGTACCGTCGGCAGCGATGTCAACAGGTTCGCCAAAGCCGATAGCGTTCTCTTCGCGCCACGGCATCTTGCGGTCTTCTGAGTCGATGAAGAGCTCGCGCGAGTTGGTAGCGAAGTAGGCTCGCACGCTGCTCACGTCGGCCTTGTCCTTACCTACAAATGCGCCTTTCACACCCTGGAAGTCCACGCCGCCTGTCAGGCCGTTCACGTAGATGGTGGAGCGAACGATGGCTTGGTTCTTGTTGCCGATACCGGTAGTCACTTTACCCTGCACAACAGCTGTGTGGCTCACCACGGCTTCGGGATTGCTCACATCGGCCTTTTCAAATTTCCAGAGCGAAGCGTTGCCGGCTGCAGAAGTCCAGCGCACGATGATTTGGCCAGACTCTTGAGCGTGGAGCTCTACGCCGCTGTCCTTGATAATGAACTGGCCGTAGGCTTCTTTAATCTCGTAGATGTAGTTGGGCTTGTCCACTACGCCGAAAGCAGTTGTGCCGCCGGTGCCGTTACCTCCTGTGCCGAAGTATTCGCCGTCGTAGTTTTTGATAGCCAGCTTGCCGTCCTTCTCCCAAAAACTCCAGATGTACTTGCTGTTGAAAGACTTGTTGGCAAAGCGCAGGCGCTCGGTCTCGCTGTCGTAGTAGATGGATTTGTTCTTGCAGTAGTCGTTGTTGGCTGCGCTGGTGAGGTAGTACCAATGCTCTTCGCCTTCCCGGCTCACCAAGGGGCGCTCTATCTTGTCCTCTTTGAGTTTCACCACAAAGTCTGTGAGCAGCACGCCGTTGGCGTTTGCGCCGGCCAACTTGAAGCTTACGGACGAGAGTTTCTGGCCCTTGGCGCTGATGGTCTGTCCGCTTTGCTTGGTCTGGTACACTTTGCCGTCCTCCATTGTGAGAGTCAGGGCAGTGTTGTGGCCGTCGTTGGTAAAGGTAAAGGAATAGTCTTCAATAGCGTAGCCTGCGGGGGCGTTGAGTACGTAGTTTGAAGAGCCTGCTGTGCCGGTCATCATCACTACTTGATTGCCGGACCAGGTCATGTTGTTCACGCCGCAAGAGAATACGAGCTGCGGGGTCTTCTTGCTCTTCCATTCGCTGTTCCAGGACTGGTTGAGAGAGGTGCCGCGGTAGAGGTCGCCGTTGAGTTTGTCGATGGTGTAAACCAAGTCGCCGGTCACTTCTTCTTTCTCTATCGGCTCTTCAGCCTCTGAGATTTTCAACTGGCAACCTTGGTCTGCGCGGTCGGCTCCTTTGTTGTTGCCGTCGCTCCAGTTGTAGACGGCATATTGTTGTCCGCTGCCGGTTTGGTTCAGCTGCACGTCGCCCGAAGCTATGATGTAGTGGCCGGCAGTGTTTGAGTAGCTGATGGTCCAACCTTTTGAGGGGCGTGTGCTGGTGGTTTTCACCTGGGTGTTATAGTTTACCACGGGATTGAGGTAAGCGTTGTACTCGCGGTTCACTATGTCGTAGCTGTTATCGCCGCGGTCCACAAACTTCCACATGGAGGTGGCGTAGGGCTTTTCTGTTTCTGAGCCCAGCACACCGCCGTTGGCGCCTTGAGTGGTAAAGAAAAGATTGGGCGAGCGTTGCGAACTGATTTGGTACCAGTGGGCTTCGTCGGCGGTGCTGGCTTTCGGCATGGCCAAAGCTGCGAGCAGGGTCGACTTCAGCGCGGCGGCCACTGCTTTAGCGTCGGCCTCGCTGACGTTGCCTTGTGTCAGGAGTTGGTGGGCTTTCTCGGCTTCGGCATAGTAGGCCTTCATCTTTTCGGCGTCGTATTGTCCCACGGCGTTACCTATTTCCACAGAGGCGCCTTGTGCCAATGCCATGCCCACTTCGTTGCGCAGGGTGGCTTGGTTGTAGCGAGCTTCTGCTGTGGCAAAGTCGGCCACGTGGTATTCGTCGGAGGGGAAGTCTTTAGCCAGGGCTTCCTTCATGGCGATGGCCACTTTTGCATAGCCCAGGCCGCCCAGGTAGTTGCTGGGGTAGAAATATTTCTTATCGGCCACGGAGCTGCTGAGCAGCATGGAGTAGATGTCTACGTACTTCACCTTGCCGCCAACGAGGCTTTGCATGTAGCTGTTGAGTGCAGAGATGCGGTTGCTGTTGGTGGTGGCGTTGTCGATGGGGCAGAGCGACATCAGGTAGATGACCGACTCGGGCGACTTCTTTTGCAGGCTCTCCACCAAGGCCTTGTAGTTTTTCTTTACAGTCTCGATGGCGGTGGTGCCATTGGCATCGGTGGTTCCGGTATATAGGAAAATGGCCTTGGCGCTTTCCTTCTTCACCCCGGTAGCTGCAAAGGTGGCATCTACGAGTTTCGAAGTGGTAGCGATGTCGCCACCATAGCCCCAGCCCGTACCGCGGTTTTTCACATTGACGTTGCCAAGGAGCTCTTGCCACTCTCCGTTCTTCACCATCTCGTCGCCGAAGACCAGCACGTCGTTCTTGGTCACGGGCAGCAAACTGAAGTAGGTGGCGCGCATACCGTTTGAGCTGGTCAGCGTGCCGTTTTGCTGAGCGTCCAAGGCGCCGGGAGGATATACGGGAATCACGCCGTAGCTTTCGCCCTCTGCAAGGTAGGTACAGATGGCTTTGCACCAAGCCTCGTAGGCGCCGGCTGTGAGGTGAAGCTTGTCGTAGCTCCATTTGCCGCCGTTGCCCACTTCGAAGAGCGTGTCGTAGAGGTCAATGTAGGTGAGCCAGTTCTCGCCGGTTTGGTCTACGTATTCTTTCACCAGCTTGTTGGTGTGCAACCAGCGAGCCTGTTCGCGGTTGCCGGTAGTGTTGTTCAAGATGCTGTAGAGGTACACTTTTGTGTCGGGCCAGCGTTTGTGGATGCGCTCTGCCATGCCCTTCACGTAGGCCAGGATTTGCTCGCCGGTAAAGTTCAGACCGCCGGTAGAGGCCAAGTCGTTGGTGCCGATCATCATGAACACCTTCTTGGGCTTGTTCTTCAGATAGCTCTCAATGTTCTCGCTCTGCTCCGTAGAGTAAGTTCCGGAGTTTCCGCGGTTCACGATGGGCAGATACTCGCCCGTGGAGGTCATAAAAGCCTCCGGCCAGCAGTGCATGTCCGTAATGCTGTTGCCGATAAAGACAATGCTGCCCTCGGCGGGTTCGAGCACCTTGAAGGAGTCGTAGCGGTGATTACGGAAAGGCAAATCGGCCCAAGCACACAGCATGCTGAGGCACGCCAGGAGCATAAGTAGATTTCTTTTCATAGGGTGTAAGGATAAAATGTTGATAAAGTTCTGCAAAATAGTTCGTTGGCAAAAATAGTAAAATCCTGCTAACCGCTGTGTCAGCCCCCACATAATATATGTTAAAAGGAAAAAGCCCCGCCCGCCGCCTCGCAGCAACGACCTCTTTGCCGAGGGCGAGAACGCAGCAACGGGGCAGGGCCGAAGGGCTGAAAAACGACCTTTGTAAGCTCCTGATTTCCAAGGGTCATTTTCGGGCGTTTCTTAGGTAAAAGCTAGGTGAATTTCGGTAACTACTAGGAAAATTTTGGTAACTACTAAGAACGCGTAAGTAACTACTAAGAAAAGGCAGGTGATATAGGGGGTGTTTTCGGTATGCCGAAAACGTTCCGCTAGGGCGGGGCCGCTGCGCTATTGCAGTTCGGCCCTTTCGTCTTTCTTGCGGGTGAGCAAGCGCCAAGAGATGACGGCCGAGAGGGCAAGCAGCGTGAGGCCGATGGGGAACTTCACAATCCATACGGGCTGCCAGGCGGCCAGCAAACCGGCCAGGAGCAGAATGCCTTGCAGGAAACAGTGGCGCAAGGTGTGGGCCTCGAAACGGAAACCATAGCGGTGCGAGTAGACGCTATAGATGGCTACGAGGTCGATGAAGTTGGCAATCACCAAACCCAAACCGGCGCCGTTGAGGCCGCCAATGTGGTAGCCCAGAGTGACGAGCAGGGCGAGGGCGATGCTATAGGCCGTCTCCATCACAAAGAAAATGGCCGAGTCGCCCTTTGCCAAAGAATAGTAGGCAATGGGCGTATAGATGGCCTTGAAGTACATGTAGAACAGAGAGAAGAGCACCATGCGGATGACGCATAGAAACTCAGAGGAGTAGAGCAGGCGCACCACGACGGGCAGCAGCAAGGCGAAGCAGATGAGGAAGGGCGCCATGAGCAACACCAGTACGTCAATCTGCTTATTGACCAGGCGATTGGAACGCTCTCTCTGACCGGCCATGGCCGATAGGCGGGGAAAATAGTCGGCATCGAGGGCCACGAAGATAAGGCGGGCGTAGCTCACCGTCAGTGTGAAACCGGCGGCATAGAACCCCACTTCCGACAGACCGCCCACATTAGATATATACGCGCGTATCAGCATTTCCGCTCCGGCGGCTATCACGCCGGCACCCGTAAAGGCGATGCCGAGACGCAAGAGGTGGCTACCCTCTCTCCATGCCGAGCCGAGGCGCCAAAGGATGCGGTAGGGGTAGAGGCGGGCGGAGATGCGCAGATGGAGCAGGAGCGAGGCCAGGGCAGTGCCCACCAGCGCCGGAACCACTCCTTCCAGCCCCCAGAAATAGTAGCAGGGGACGGTGATGAGCAGCGTGAAGACGGCGCAGAGGGTAGAGATGCCGGCCAACTTGCGCAGCTGGCGCGTGCCCTTGAGTATGGCCACTTCGCCGCCGTAGAGCGTGGAGCAGAACACCATGGCCGAAAGCCAAGAGTAGGCCGCAGCGTGCGAGTCGTCGCCCATGGTGATTTGGCTCAGCCAAGGGGCGAGCAAGAGGCAGAGGACGAGGCCCAACAAGGCTGTCAGGAAAGTCCAGGTGCGCACCACCTTGATGTAGTGGGCAATGCCCGCTTCGTCGTTGCGCTCATAGAGTTTCGACAAGCGGCGCACGGCGCTCAGCGAGATGCCGAAATTGGTGGCGCTGCCCAGCAGTTCGAGCGTGCGGCTATACAGGTCGTTCAAGCCCATACCTATGCTACCGACAATCTCAGCTGTCAGTTTGTTGCGCACCACCGAAATCAATACGGAAATCATCTGCACACCGCCCAGCAGACCGGTGTACTTCAGAATGTGCTTATAGGTAGAGGTTTCTTGCTTCTTGCGTTCCATGATAAAGCCGGCGCGGGCGGCCGGAGCATCTGTGATGGCCTATTGGCCGAATGCGGCATCCTCGGCGTTGCGTATGATGTCCTCGCGGTTGCTCTCGGCGCCCATTTCAGGCAGAGATTTCTGTGCGGACTTTCTGCGGCGACGGGCAGAGCGCGACGGGGTTTTCTTCTCAGCAGGGGCTTCGGTGGCGGCGGCTACCGGTGCTGCAGCCTCGTTACCCTCTTTCTCCGGAGCACGACGTGCCGGACGGCGACGGCCGCGGCGTTTGCTCTTCTCGGCGCCTTCTGCGGCCGGAGCATTTCCTGCAGCAGGGGCGGAGAGGGCTTCTTCAATCTCGTCGATGCGGGGCAGGGCCGAGAACTCTTCGGCGCCCATGGCTGTGCGCTTTTCTTTTTCCAAGAAGATGGACTCTACGAACTGGGGCTTGCGGCGCATCTTCGTCAAGGCATCTTTGGCAGCCAGTTGTTGGCTCTCTTTCTTCGAGTAGCCCTTGCCTTCGCCGGCCAGCAGACCTTCGAGCAACACGGTGCTGTAGAAAATGGGGCTGTTGCTACCCGGTTTCTCTGTGTCGTTCAGGGTAAACTCGGCCTTGATGCGGTTTTTCTGGCTCCACTCCAACAGCTTGCTCTTGAAGTTCACCTCCTTCTGCGCCACGCCTTCTATGTCCAGTCTTTTACCAAGGACACGATGCTCCAGGAACCACTTGCAAAACTTGTAGCCTCGGTCCAGATAAATGGCGCCGATGAGGGCTTCGAAGGCGTTACCTCCGAGATTGTTGTGGTGAGTGGTGGGGCGCACGGTGGTCTTGATAAGTTTGTCAATGCCCAGTTCGGTGGCCAGGTGGTTGAGCGTATCTCTCGATACTATTTTGCTGCGAGTGCTGGTTAAGAATCCCTCGCGCTTGCGCTCAAACTTGTGGTACACGATGTCGCTCACGGCGGCTTCAAGTATGGCATCGCCTAAAAACTCCATTCGCTCGTTGTGCGTAGCTCCTCCTTTCGCATCGCGGCGAGCCAGCGAACTGTGCGAAAGGGCTGTGCGGTAAAGTTCTATGTTGTGGGGGTAGAAACCCAGTATGCTGTAAAGGGCAGAGTAGAGTTCCTTGTCTTTTCTGCAGAAGAACTTTATTCTGTCTATCAGGTTGATCATCATTTTCTGTATGTGTCAGGTAAAAATGGACAACAGGCAACTACCGCTCTCTCGCGGGGAGAGGTCTGTAATTGCCTGTTGCTTATAAGTAGACTGCTGTTTAGCCTTCATACTTCTTCATGATGCAGCAAGCGTTGTGGCCGCCGAATCCGAAGGTGTTGCTCAAGGCGGCGCGGATGGGGCGCTGCTGAGCCTTGTTGAAGGTAAAGTTCAGATTGTAGTCTATGTTCTCGTCGTTGTCGCCCTCTTCGTGGTTGATGGTGGGAGGCACGATGTCGTTCTTCACAGCCAAGCAGCACACTAAAGCTTCTACGGCTCCGGCAGCACCCAGCAGGTGGCCTGTCATAGACTTGGTGGAGCTGATGTTCAGCTTGTAGGCGTGCTCGCCAAAGAGTTTTGTGATGGCTTTCACTTCGGACACGTCGCCCACGGGGGTTGATGTGCCGTGTACGTTGATGTAGTCGATGTCTTCAGGAGTCATGCCGGCATCTTCCAAAGCGTTGCTCATCACCAAGTGGGCGCCGAGGCCTTCGGGGTGAGAAGCGGTGATGTGGTGAGCGTCGGCCGACATGCCTACGCCGGCTACTTCGCAGTAGATCTTAGCTCCGCGTGCCTTGGCGTGCTCCAGCTCTTCGAGGATGAGGCATCCGGCACCTTCGCCCATTACGAAACCGTCGCGGCTGGCGCTGAACGGACGTGAAGCGTGTTGCGGGTCGTCGTTGCGAGTGGAGAGGGCGTGCATGGCAGTAAATCCGCCTACGCCGGTGGCGCAGATGGCTGCTTCGGCACCGCCTGTCACGATGGCATTGGCCTTGCCCAAACGGATGAGGTTGAAGGCGTCGGCAATGGCATTGGTAGACGAAGCACAAGCAGAGGTGGTAGTGAAGTTAGGGCCGTGGAAGCCGTACATGATAGAGATTTGGCCGGAAGCGATGTCGGCAATCATCTTCGGGATGAAGAAGGGGTTGAACTTAGGAGCCTCTCCGGCACCGTTCACAGCATAGTAGCTCACCTCGTTTTCGAAAGTCTTGATACCGCCGATACCTACACCGAGAATCACACCGATGCGGTTTTTGTCCACAGTCTCTAAGTCCATACCGCTGTCTTTCACTGCTTCCATGGCTGCTACTACGGCGTATTGTTCGTAGAGGTCCATCTTGCGTGCTTCCTTGCGGTCAATGAAGTCGGTTACTTTAAAATTTTTCACCTCGCAAGCAAATTGTGCTTTGAATTGTGAGGCGTCAAATTGGGTAATAGGTCCGGCTCCGCTCACACCGTTCTTGAGGTTCTCCCAAGTTTCTTCCACCGTGTTTCCCACGGGAGTGAGTGCGCCAAGGCCTGTTACGACAACTCTTTTTAGTTCCATAATATAATAAATGTGTGTTTACTGATAATGTGCCAATGTGCCAATGATTGTTTGCCCGGCTAGTCCCGGAGCACATTGGCGCATTGGCACATAGTCAATGAACAAAATAATTTCTTATTTTACGTTAGCCTCGATGTAAGCGATAGCGTCGCCTACAGTGCTGATCTTTTCAGCTTGATCATCGGGGATAGAGAGCTTGAATTCCTTTTCAAATTCCATGATGAGCTCTACGGTGTCGAGAGAGTCGGCGCCAAGGTCGTTAGCGAAGCTAGCTTCGTTCTTTACTTCTGCTTCATCTACACTGAGTTTGTCTACGATGATCTGCTTTACTTTTGCTTGAATATCAGACATGGTTTTCTGTTTTTAGAAAATTAATAAATGAGTTTCTTAGTATCTTTTGGCTGCAAAAATAGGACTTATTCTTTATCCGACCAAAGATTTCTAAGAAAAACTGACATTTTACTGCGCAGATTGCTCCGAAATGTGCAATATGTAAACTTCTGATTTTTG
Organism: Alloprevotella sp.; assembly: GCA_045636405.1. Classification (GTDB taxonomy): domain Bacteria; phylum Bacteroidota; class Bacteroidia; order Bacteroidales; family Bacteroidaceae; genus Alloprevotella. The sequence continues at coordinate 78,173 of JAZTXL010000019.1, read as the reverse complement.
TAACGAGTCGTGTTACAAAATCTCTGCGCCGCCGAAGAAACGCAGCCAAAGCCTTATCTTCTCTCCGGGAATGCGCAGAATAGCGGTGGGCAGCGCAAAAAACTACGGCTTTTGCTTTGCTCTTCTCGGCTCTTACACTAACTTTGTCTGCAAACTACAATAATATATTATATGAGTCAGCTGAAAAAAATGATTAACCCCATCGCGTGGGTTCCTTCTGCCTATTTCGCCATGGGCTTGCCTTTCGTTATCGTAAACATGGTGTCGGTGCTTATGTACAAGGATTTGGGCGTTGACGAGAAGAGTATCACCTTCTGGACGGGTCTGATTCTTCTCCCTTGGAGCTTGAAGTTTATCTGGAGTCCGCTCATGGAACTCTATCGCACCAAGAAATTTTATGTAGTGCTTACGCAAATTCTCACAGGAGCCTGCTTCGGGCTCATAGCTTTGGGCATGCAGCTCGATTCTTTTTGGTCGGTAACCATTGCTCTGTTTGCCGTGGTGGCCATGAGTGGTGCCACACACGACATAGCGCTCGATGGCCTTTATATGCAGGAGCTTGACAAAAAGACGCAGGCTCAATACATCGGTTGGCAAGGCGCTTTCTATAATTTGGCCAAACTCTTTGCCACCGGAGGCCTGGTGTACCTTGCCGGATGGCTGATTAACTATATGAGTGAGACAAAGGGCATGGAGCCTTTGCAGGCCAACTTCTCGGCATGGACCTGTATCATGGCTGTCTTTGCTGTGGTGTTGCTTACGTTGGGCTGCTATCATCTCTTTGTGTTACCCTCGGGCGGTGCAGAGAGTAAGCAAGAAAAGAAAACCCTGGGGCAGACGGCCGCAGAACTCATGGAGGTGATAGTAGACTTCTTCAAGAAGAAACACATCGCCTACTACATCTTCTTCATCGTGCTCTACCGCTTTGCCGAGGGCTTCGTGGTGAAGATGGTTCCCCTCTTCTTGAAAGCTCCTATTGCTGAAGGCGGACTGGGCCTCTCCAACGAAACCATCGGCGTGCTCTATGGCACCATCGGCTCGGTGTTCTTCATCGCAGGCTCTATCCTGGCCGGCTATTACATCTCAGCCTTCGGACTGAAGAAGACGCTCTTCTCGCTCTGCTGCATCTTCAACCTCCCCTTTGCCATCTACACCCTGCTGGCCATCTATCAGCCCTCCAGCCTTTGGCTTGTCGGCGGCGGCATTGCAGTGGAATATTTTGGCTATGGATTTGGCTTCGTAGGTCTTACGCTCTTCATGATGCAACAGATTGCGCCGGGCAAATATCAGATGTCGCACTACGCACTGGCCAGCGCCATCATGAACTTCGGCGTGATGCTGCCCGGCATGCTTAGCGGCTGGGTGTGGGAGTTGTTGGGCGGCTATCGTCCTTTCTTCACCTACATCCTGATAGCCACCATTCCGGCTTTCTTGATTACCTACTTCGTGCCGTTCACCCACTCGGACCAAAAATAAGTTATCTCAGATATTAACCCTAAACCTTATATTATTATGCAAACTATTCCTTGGCAAGAGCGCCCCGCCGGTTGCACCGACGTGATGTGGCGCTATAGCGAAAATCCCGTCATCGGTCGCTACAGCATTCCTTCGTCAAACAGTATCTTTAACAGCGCCGTAGTGCCCTTTGGCGACGGCTTTGCCGGAGTGTTCCGCTGCGACAACAAGCGCGTGCAGATGAACATCTTTGCCGGATTCTCTAAAGACGGTATCAACTGGGACATCAACCACGAGCCCATCGTCTTCAAAGCCGGTAACACGGAGATGATAGAGAGCGACTACAAGTACGACCCCCGTGTGGCGTGGATTGAAGACCGCTACTGGATTACCTGGTGCAACGGCTACCACGGACCCACCATCGGTATCGCCTACACCTTCGACTTCAAGGAGTTCTTCCAATGCGAGAATGCCTTCCTGCCCTTCAACCGCAACGGCGTACTCTTCCCCGAGAAAATCAATGGCAAGTATGCCATGCTCTCACGCCCCAGCGACAACGGTCACACCCCCTTCGGCGACATCTACCTCAGCTACAGCCCCGACATGAAGTACTGGGGCGAGCACCGCTGCGTGATGAAGGTGATGCCCTTTGAGCAGAGCGCTTGGCAATGTACTAAGATCGGTGCCGGCAGTGTGCCTATGCTCACCGACGAAGGCTGGCTGATGTTCTACCACGGCGTTATCACCACCTGCAACGGCTTCCGCTACTCCATGGGTGCTGTGTTGCTCGACAAAGAAGACCCCACGAAGGTGCTCTATCGCACCAAGGACTATCTCCTGGCTCCTGCTGCTCCCTACGAACTGGCCGGCGACGTGCCCAACGTGGTGTTCCCCTGCGCCGCTCTTCGTGAAGGCGACAAGGTGGCTGTCTACTACGGCGCAGCCGATACCGTGGTGTGCATGGCCTTTGGTCGCATCAGCGAAATCATCGACTTCTTGAAGAAGCAATAATACCGGAATGAACAGCCGGCTCACTATGGGCCGGCTGTTCCTGTTTTATAATAGTTTACCCTCCTCTGCCCAGATTTTCTTATGAAAAAAATATTCAGTCTGTTGTTCCTGTTCGCAGCCCTCTTTACTGTGCAGGCACAAAAACAGCCGGTCGACTACGTACATCCTTTCGTCGGCACCACCAACTTTGGCACCACCAATCCGGGCGCCGTTTGTCCCAACGGAATGATGAGCGCCGTTCCCTTCAACGTGATGGGGTCCGACCTTAACAACTTTGACAAAGACAGCCGTTGGTGGTCCACACCCTACGACAATACCAACGTCTATTTCACAGGCTATTCCCACGTAAATCTCAGCGGTGTGGGCTGTCCGGATTTGGGTTCGTTGCTGCTGATGCCCACCGCCGGCGAGCAGCTCGATATCAATTTCCGCAGCTATGGCTCCACCTACACCGACGAAGTGGCCATGCCGGGCTATTATAGCAACCGCCTCACCAAATATGGCATCCTCACCGAGGTGACAGCCACGCCGCGCACCGCCGTACACCGCTTCACCTTCCCGAAAGGCCGCAGCCACATCTTGCTGAACCTCGGCGAAGGCCTCACCAACGAAACCGGAGCCACCGTGCGCCGTGTGGGCGACAACGAAGTGGAGGGCTGCAAACTGATGGGCACCTTCTGCTACGACTATCCGCAAACCGTCTTCCCCCTCTACTTTGTGATGCGCATAAACAAGGCCGGCATGAAAGCAGGCTACTGGAAGTTTCAGCGCCCGCTGAAAGGCGTGGAGGCAGAGTGGGACCGCTTCGACGGAGGTTATAAAATCTATGACAAATATGCCAAGGACCTTTCCGGCGATGATATCGGCGCCTGGTTCTCCTTTGATACGGAAGAAGGCGAGCAAGTGGAGGTGCAGCTGGGTGTTTCATTCGTGAGCATAGAGAATGCCCGCGAGAATCTGCAAGCCGAGCAGCGCCAGAAAAACTTTGACCAAATCCGCGCCGAGGCCCGAGAGAATTGGAACAACCACCTCTCCCGCATCCTCGTTGAGGGCGGCACAGAAGAGCAGAAGGGCGTGTTCTACACAGCCCTCTATCACGCCCTCATCCACCCCAACGTGTTGCAGGATGTCAACGGACAGTATCCCGCCATGGAGGGCGACAAGATTCTCACCACCAAGGGCAATCGCTACACCGTGTTCTCCCTTTGGGACACCTATCGCAACGTGCACCAGCTCCTCACGCTCGTCTATCCCGAGAAGCAGATGGAGATGGTCAACAGCATGCTCGACATGTACCGCGAGTGGGGCTGGCTCCCCAAGTGGGAACTCTACGGCCGCGAGACCTTCACGATGGAAGGCGACCCCTCCATCCCCGTGCTGGTGGATACCTGGATGAAAGGCCTTCGCAACTTCGACATCAACCTGGCTTACGAGGCCATGCGCAAAGGTGCTGTGACACCCGGCAAGGACAATCCGCTCCGCCCCGACAACGACCATTACATGGCGCACGGCTATGTGCCCCTCACCGGAGAGTTTGACAACTCCGTCAGCCATGCTCTCGAATACTACGTGGCCGACTATGCCCTCTCCACCATGGCTGCCGCCTTGGGCAAGAAGGAAGACGCCGCGCTCTTCCTCAACCGCTCCATGGGCTATAAAAACTACTATTGCCCGGAGTATGGCACGCTGCGTCCCCTCCATCCCGACGGACAGTTCCTCTCTCCCTTCAATCCCCGACAGGGCGAGAACTTCGAGCCATGCCCCGGATTCCACGAAGGCAGCGCCTGGAACTACACCTTCTTCGTTCCCCACGATGTCAAAGGCCTTGCCCGCTTGATGGGAGGCAATAAAAAGTTTGTAGAAAAGCTGCAAAAGGTGTTCGACGAAGGCCTTTACGACCCCGCCAACGAGCCCGACATTGCCTACCCCTACCTCTTCTCTTACTTCAAGGGCGAGGAGTGGCGCACGCAGAAACTCACCCGCGAGCTCCTGGCTAAGCACTTCACCACGCAGCCCAACGGCTTGCCCGGCAATGAAGACACCGGCACCATGTCCGCCTGGGCCATTTTCTCGATGATGGGATTCTATCCCGACTGCCCCGGTGTGCCCGAATACACGCTTACCGCCCCCGTTTTCGACAAGGTGACCATCCAGCTCGACCCCACCTACCACAAGCAGGCGCAGCTTGTCATCGAAGCCCCCGGTGCAACGGGCAGCATGGCCCCTGTGAAGAAAGTGACGCTCGGCGGCAAGGCGCTCAAGAGCTATCGCCTCACGCACGACCAACTCTTAAAGGGAGGCACGCTCCACTTCGAGTTTGCCCCGACCCGCACCAAGAAATAAACCATCCTGTTCGGCCGTCGTGCCGTCAGTCATACAGACAGAGGCCCGCAATCCCGGTTGCGAGCCTCTTCTTTTTGCGCCCCTCCGCTCGCCGCCGCCGTCGCGACTTCCCTTATATATATAATAATGTGTAGCGCGCAGCACGATTGGCTGCTCAGATACTGCTGCCTCCACCTCTCATATTTGCAGTTTCAAGCCATCATTTTACACCCCGTAATTCCTGCCCATTTCGAAAGTCTTATCTAGGAAAAACTAGGTCTTAAGAAATTTTTCCTAGGTCTTGCGGAATTTTTCGTAGATCAGACTTTCGAAACGCTGGAAAAGGGCTGCTGATTTTCAGTAGCTTACAAAAGCGAAAAACAGGGGCGCGAAAAAGCCGTGGCAGCGCTCTGCGATGAGTGCTGCCACGGCTGTTATTTTGCAGTGAGCCGTCGGTGGCTCGTAGATGTTTTAGAGTAAGCTCCAGGTAACGGTGAGTCCGGCCATCACGATGCTTACCATGCTCATGAGCTTGATGAGGATGTTGAGGCTCGGACCAGCGGTGTCTTTGAAGGGGTCGCCCACGGTGTCACCCACGATGGTGGCCTTGTGAACGTCGCTTCCCTTACCGCCGAAGTTGCCTTCTTCCACGTACTTCTTGGCATTGTCCCACGCACCGCCTGAGTTGGCCATGAAAACGGCGAGGGCAAAACCTGCGCTGAGGCCGCCAATGAGCAAGCCCAGCACACCGCTCACGCCGAAGATGAGGCCGGTGGCGATAGGAGCGATGATAGCCAATACGGAGGGCACCACCATTTCGCGCTGAGCGGCGCGGGTGGAGATCATCACGCAGCGGCCGTAGTCGGGCTCGGCTTCGCCGGTGAGGATGCCTTTTATCTCGCGGAACTGGCGACGCACTTCGTCCACCATCTTACCTGCGGCGCGGCCCACGGCGTTCATCGTCAAGCCGCAGAAGAGGAAGGTCATCATGGCGCCGATAAACATACCGGCCAGCACTTTGGGGTTCATCAAGGTCACGTCGTAGTAGTACATAAAGTCGGCAAACGTAGCCTCGTGAAGGGGCACGATGCGGCCGCTGATGTCGAGCGTGGCCTGACCCAAGCGTTCCAGACCGATGCGCACTTCTTCTACATACGAAGCCAAGAGAGCGAGGCCGGTGAGCGCTGCCGAGCCGATGGCAAAGCCTTTTCCGGTGGCGGCGGTGGTGTTGCCGAGCGAGTCGAGCGCGTCGGTGCGCTGGCGAACCTCTTTGCCGAGGCCGCTCATCTCAGCGTTACCGCCGGCGTTATCGGCAATGGGGCCGTAGGCGTCGGTGGCCAGCGTGATGCCCAATGTGGAGAGCATACCAACAGCGGCTGTACCAATGCCGTAGAGGCCCATGGAGATGTTGTTGATATCGCCGCCGGCAGCCAAAAGGTAGGAGGCAATGATACCCACCACTACTGCCAACACGGGAACGGCGGTAGAGAGCATACCCAAGCCAAGGCCCGAGATGATAACGGTGGCTGAGCCGGTCTTACCGCTCTCGGAGATGCGCTGAGTGGGTTTGTACGACTGCGAAGTGTAGTATTCCGTGGCTTGACCGATGGTGATGCCCACCGCCAAACCTACGGCTACGGTGAGACCCATCTGCCACCAGTTGTCAAGGCCGAGCAACCACAGGATGAGGAACGAGGCGCCCACGATGAGGACGGAGCTGAGGTTGGTGCCCAGGGCCAAAGCGCGGAGCAAGTCTTTCATCTTGGCGTCCTCCTTGGTGTGTACGGCAAAGATACCCACGAGCGAGAGTACAATACCTACGGCTGCAATGAGCATCGGAGCAATCACGGCGCGGAACTGCATCTCCACGTCGCCGCCCACCATGTAAGCCGCAGCACCGAGGGCGGCAGTGGCAAGAATAGAGCCGCAATAGCTCTCGTAGAGGTCGGCACCCATACCGGCTACGTCGCCCACGTTGTCGCCCACGTTGTCGGCGATGGTAGCGGGGTTGCGCGGGTCGTCCTCAGGGATGTTTGCCTCTACCTTACCTACGAGGTCGGCGCCCACATCGGCAGCCTTGGTATAAATACCTCCGCCCACACGGGCAAAGAGGGCTTGCGTGGAAGCACCCATTCCGAAGGTCAGCATGGTCGTGGTGATCATGCAGAGCTTAGCGGTGGGCGTAGCAGTTTCGGGAAGAAGGGCGTCGAGCAATAGATACCAGAAAGAGATATCGAAGAGGCCGAGTCCCACCACTACTAAGCCCATCACGGCGCCGGAGCGGAACGCAATGCGCAAACCGCCGTTGAGCGACTTGCGTGCGGCGTTGGCCGTACGAGCCGAGGCGGCGGTGGCGGTCTTCATGCCGAGGAAGCCGGCCAAGCCGGAGAAGAAACCGCCGGTGAGGAAGGCGATGGGCACCCATTCGTTTTGCACGTGGAATACGTAGGCCATCACGGCGAACAATACTACGAGGCAGAGGAACACGATGCTGACTACCTTGTATTGCTGTTTCAAGTAGGACATAGCTCCTTTGCGTACGGCGGCGGCGATGTAGACCATGCGTTCCGTACCCTCGGAGGTCTTTTTCATTTCGCGGTAGAAGTACCAGGCGAAGAGCAACGCCAAGAGCGAAGCGCCGGGCACTAACCAAAAGAGAGGTGTTTCCATAAGGTTTGTGTTTTTAGATATTAGAAATGTGTAAAAGGTTTCAGGGTGTAGAAGAAAAAAGGCCGGCACGCAGAGTGGTTTTCTCTGTGCTCCGGCCTTTTGTTTCTATTATTTGTTGAGGCGCCAGGTGGCTCCCTCTTTGGTGTCTTTCACTTCGAAGCCGAGGGCGGCAAGTTGGTCGCGAATCTTGTCGCTCGTAGCCCAGTCTTTGTCGGCTTTGGCTTTGGCGCGCAATTCCAGTAGGAGATCGATGGCGGCGCCGAAGGCTTCTTCGCGCTCAGCGTTGCCGGCGGCTTCGGCGGTGAGGCCGAGGATGTCGAAGGCGAAGACGGAGAACACGCGCTTCAGGGCTTCGAGGCCTTCGGGTGTGATGGTCTGCTTCTTGTCGGCGAGCTGGTTGATGGTGCGGCAGGCGTCGAAGAGGTGGCTGATGGCGATGGGCGAGTTGAAGTCGTCGTCCAGGGCGGCGTAGCATTTTTCTTCGAGCTGTGCGGCGTAGTCGGCGTTGAGACTGCCGGATGCCACGGCCTCTATGCGGTCGAGCTGGCTGATGGCTTCCATCAAGCGGTCGAGTCCTTTCTTTGAGGCTTGCAGAGCTTCGTTGGAGAAGTCCACGGTGGAGCGATAGTGGGCCTGCAGGATGAAGAAGCGGATGGTCATCGGCGTGTAGGCCTGCTCCAGGAGTTCGTGGCTACCGTTGAAGAATTGGTCGAGCGTAATGAAGTTGTTGTAAGACTTACCCATCTTCTTTCCGGCGATGGTAATCATGTTGTTGTGCATCCAGTAGTTGACCATCGGCTCGCCATGTGCGGCCACGGCCTGAGCTATCTCACATTCGTGGTGGGGGAACACGAGGTCCATACCGCCGCCGTGGATGTCGAAGCGGTTGCCGAGGTATTTGCGGCCCATGGCTGTACACTCGCAGTGCCATCCCGGGAAACCCTCGCTCCATGGTGAGGGCCAGCGCATGATGTGTTCGGGCTGCGCCTTCTTCCAGAGGGCAAAGTCCACCTGGTTGCGTTTCTCGCCCACGCCGTCCAGTTCGCGGCTGGCGTCGCGCACGTCGTCGAGGTTGCGTCCCGAGAGCACGCCATAGCGGTATGTCTTGTTGAACTTCTCCACGTCGAAGTAGATAGAGCCGTTCGATTCGTAGGCGAAGCCGTTGTCCATGATTTGCTGAACGAGCTGTTCCTGCTCGATGATGTGTCCTGTGGCGTGCGGCTCAATGCTGGGGCGCAGCACGTTGAGTTTCTCCATGGCTGCATTGAAGCGGTTGGTGTAGTATTGTGCCACCTCCATCGGCTCGAGTTGTTCGAGGCGTGCCTTCTTGGCAATTTTGTCCTCGCCCTCATCGGCGTCGTGTTCCAAGTGGCCCACGTCGGTGATGTTGCGCACGTAGCGCACCTTGTAGCCCAGGTGTTTCAGATAGCGAAACACGAGGTCGAAGGTGATGGCCGGGCGGGCGTGGCCCAAGTGAGCGTCGCCGTAGACGGTAGGTCCGCAAACATACATGCCCACATGTCCGGGGTTGATAGGTTTGAATACCTCCTTCGTGCGGGTCAGTGTATTGTAAAGATAAAGGGTATGTTCCATATCGTGTTGACTGATTTTTTAGTTAGTCTTGCAAAGGTAAGAAAAAAGCAGATACGGGGGCACTTTTCTCTTCAGAATGTATGCCCCGGCGCCTTTGATTTTTCTACAGAAAGCAAGGGCGTTTTCTTCCTAGCTTTCTAGGAAAAACTAGGTCTTAAGAAATTTTTCCTAGGTCTTGCGGAATTTTTCGTAGATCAGACTTTCGAAACGGCCCAAAATGCCTACTGATTTCCAGATACTTACGAAAGTGAAAAACGGGGCTACGAAAAAGCCGTGGCTGCGCTCGGCTTTGAGCATAGCCACGGCGGTTGTTTTTTTGCTACTATATGTATGCTGGTTTTTGGGATAAACTGATTTTCTGTTTCTTAGTTTACCAAGTTTCTCCAAGCTGTGTTAATGTTTCTTGAGCATTAGATTCGCCTTGCTCTGCTGCCTTCCTATACCACTTCACGGCTTCGGTGTAGCTTTTCTCTACGCCGCGGCCGTAATGATAACAGGAACCTAAAAGGGTTTGCGCCCAGGCTAATCCTTGCTCTGCGGCCTTCCTATACCACTTCGCGGCTTCGGTGTAGCTTTGCTCTACACCTTCGCCGTTATCATAACAGAAACCTAAATTGTTTTGCGCCTCGGCGTATCCTTGCTCTGCGGCCTTTCTCCACCACTTCGCGGCTTCGGTGTAGCTTTTCTCTACGCCTTGGCCGGCATGATAACAGCGACCTAATATGTTTTGCGCCCAGGCTAATCCTTGCTCTGCGGCCTTCCTATACCACTTCGCGGCTTCGGTGTAGCTTTGCTCTACGCCCCAGCCGTTATGATAATAGGCACCTAATATGAATTGCGCGTCGGCGTCTCCTTGCTCTGCGGCCTTTCTCCAGCACTTCGCGGCTTCGGTGTAGCTTTGCTCTACGCCTTGGCCGACATGATAACAGCGACCTAATTTGTTTTGCGCCTCGGCATTTCCTTGCTCTGCGGCCTTCCTATACCACTTCACGGCTTCGTTGTAGCTTTGCTCTACGCCTTGGCCGTCATAATAACAGCTACCTAAATTGAGTTGCGCCTCGGCGTATCCTTGCTCTGCGGCCTTCCTATACCACTTCGCGGCTTCGGTGTAGCTTTTCTCTACGCCTTGGCCGTCATGATAACAGATACCTAAATTGTATTGCGCCTCGGCGTATCCTTGCTCTGCGGCCTTTCTCCACCACTTCGCGGCCTCGGCGTATCCTTGCTCTGCGGCCTTTCTAAGCCATTTCACGGCTTCGGTGTAGTTTTTCTCTACGCCCCAGCCGTCATGATAACAGATACCTAACATGAATTGCGCCTCGGCTAATCCTTGCTCTGCGGCCTTTCTCCACCACTTCGCGGCTTCGGTGTAGCTTTGCTCTACGCCTTCGCCGGTTTGATAACAGAAACCTAAATCGTATTGCGCCTCGGCGTCTCCTTGCTCTGCGGCCTTTCTCCACCACTTCGCGGCTTCGGTGTAGCTTCGCTCTACGCCGCGGCCTTGATCATAACAGAAACCTAACATGTTTTGCGCCCCGGCGTATCCTTGCTCTGCGGCCTTTCTCCACCATTTTATTGCTTCGGTATAATTATCTTGGGTGAACTCCTCGCTTCCTTTGTTAAACCAGCTATCAATTTCTGCTTCGCTCTGCGCTATGGCGGGCATCCATGTAAGGATGGCCAATAAAATTCCAAAGATTTTTTTCATAGTATTTTATATTAGAAGTGTCGTGTAAGGGCAAAGGTAGTTTTTATTTTTATTCTGCCCATAAAAAATTTGCTTTTTTGAGGGCGCATAGCATGGTTTGCAAGAAGAACTGCAAGCCTCCTTTTTTCGCCCCCACATCACCCCGTTTTTCTTAGTAGTTACTTTCGCGTTCTTAGTAGTTACCGAATTTTTCCTAGTAGTTACCGAAATTCACCTAGCTTTTACCTAAGAAATGCCCGAAAATGACCCTTGATTTTCAGTGGCTTACAAAGGCGGAAAAAGAGGGTATGAAAAAGCCGTGGCTGCGCTCGGCTTTGAGCTTTGCCACGGCGGTAGTTTCTTAGATAAACGGCAAGGTGTTTTCTGTGGGAAAAAGATGTTTATAGTAGATGGCTCTACTTGGCTCGTTTTAATTTTTTCAGCCTGTCTTTTGCTTCTGTATGTCCTTGCTCTGCTGCCTTTCTATACCATTTTGCAGCTTCGGTAACATCTTTGGGCACGCCTTGGCCATACTCATAGTAGTAAGCCAGGTTGAATTGCGCTTGAGTCACTCCTTGCTCCGCCGCCTTCTTGTTTAGCCTTGCCGCTTTGGCGTAATCTTGCGGCACGCCCTCTCCGTGTTCATAGCACCAAGCCAAATAGTGGGGCGCTTCAACATGGCCATTCTCCATGGCCTTTCTGTACCATTTTGCAGCTTCGGTATAATTTTCCGGAACACCTATTCCCTTTGCGTAACACCAACCTAATCGGAATTGTGCCTCGGCGTGTTTTTTCTCTGCTGCCTTCATGTACCATTTTACAGCTTCGATAAAATCTTGTGGCACACCTTGGCCAAACTCATAGTAGTAAGCCAGGTTGAATTGCGCCTGGGTCACTCCTTGCTCGGCAGCCATCTTGTTCAGCCTTGCTGCTTCAGCGTAATCTTGAGGCACGCCCTCTCCGTTTTCATAGCACCAAGCCAAATAGTGGGGCGCTTCAATATGTCCGTTCTCCATGGCCATTCTGTACCATTTGGCAGCCTCGGCATAACTTTCTGCCACACCTATGCCTTTGGCGTAGCACCATCCCAGGTAGAACTGCGATTGCATATGTCCCAGGTCGGCTGCTGCTCTGTACCATTTGGCAGCTTCGGCATCATCTTTGGGCACACCATTGCCGTTCTGGTAGCAGACTGCCAGGTTGAATTGCGCATCGGGGTCTCCCCGCAAAGCTCTTTTTCTATATTCCTTGGGGCTTTCATTCCTTCTGATATACTTCAGAAATCCTATGATGATAATCCCAAATCCGAGGATTAGTTTTAATGCGTCCCACCAATCGGGCTGAAAATTTTTATCATCTTGCGCCACGGCCGGCATCCATACAAGGATGGTAAGGAAAAGGATAAGGGTTCTTTTCATAGTGGGTATGTTTTATGTAGGCAAATATATTTTTAATTTTCCATTGCTCCAAGATAAAACAAAAATATCTCTGTCGGGCTGCAATGAGAGTGCCCATTTCGAAAGTCTTATCTAGGAAAAACTAGGTCTTAAGAAATTTTTCCTAGGTCTTGCGGAATTTTTCGTAGATCAGACTTTCGAAACGCCGGAAAAGGACTGCTGATTTTCAGATAATTAGAAAGCTGCTCTTCCGTGGGTGGAAAAGCAGCTGCGAAGGGGGTGTCTGTATCTCGGTGCTGAGGCGTTGCGGCGATGGCTATGCGCCGGCGAGTTTCTCTTTTAGAAAGCGTGCCGTGTGGCCTTTGCTCTTGAGCACCACAAACTCCGGTGTGCCTTCGGCCACGATGTGTCCGCCCTCTCTGCCGCCCTCGGGGCCGAGGTCGATGATGTGGTCGGCACACTTGATGACGTCGGCGTTGTGCTCGATGATGAGCACCGTGTGGCCGCGCTCTATCAGGGCGTTGAAGCTGTCAAGGAGCTTGCGGATGTCGTGGAAGTGGAGGCCGGTGGTGGGCTCGTCAAAGATGAAGAGGGTGGGCTCGCTGCGCTCAAGGCCGAGGTAGTAGGCCAACTTGACGCGCTGGTTCTCGCCGCCCGAGAGGGTGCTCGAGGGTTGCCCCAGTTTGATGTAGCCCAAACCTACGGCTTGCAGCGGAAGGAGGCGGCGCACTATCTTGGGGCGCTGGTGCTCGGTGAAGAACTCTATGGCCTGGTTGACGGTCATCTCCAGAATGTCGTGGATGCTCTGTCCGTGGAATTTTACTTCGAGCACCTCGCTCTTAAAGCGCTTGCCGTGGCAGGCCTCGCATTCGAGCGTGAGGTCGGCCATGAACTGCATCTCTACGGTCACCGTGCCTTCGCCCTTACACTCTTCGCATCGGCCGCCCTCGGCGTTGAAGCTGAAGAAAGCCGGCGTGAAGTCCATCTGTTGCGCCAGGGGTTGCTCGGCCATAAGTTTGCGAATCTCGTCGTAGGCCTTGACGTAGGTGACGGGGTTAGAGCGCGACGACTTGCCGATGGGATTTTGGTCGACAAACTCTACGCCCTTTACTAAGTTGAGGTCGCCCTCGAGGCTGATGAACTCGCCCGGCCGATCGCAAGGCTCGTCGAGGTGGCGCTTCATGGCGCGGTAGAAGATGTCGCGCACGAGGGTACTCTTGCCCGAGCCGCTCACGCCGGTCACCACCGTCATCACGTTCAAGGGGATGCGCACATCGATGCCCTTGAGGTTGTTGGCGCGGGCGCCTTTCAGTTCTATATAGTTGTTCCAGGGACGGCGCGAGGTGGGTACGGCTATCTGCTCGGCGCCGGTCAGGTATTTCAGCGTGTGGGACATTTCTTGCTCGCTCATCTCTCCGGCGGCGGGCAACTGGCTTGTGTAGTCGGCCCACATTACTTGTCCGCCCAGACGACCGGCGTCGGGGCCGATGTCGATGATGTAGTCGGCGGCACGGATGATTTCTTCGTCGTGCTCCACCACTACCACCGTGTTGCCCAAGTCGCGCAACTGGCGTAGCACATGGATGAGGCGCTCGGTGTCGCGTGAGTGGAGGCCGATGCTCGGCTCGTCGAGGATGTAGAGCGAGCCCACCAGCGAGGAGCCCAGCGAGGTGGCCAGGTTGATGCGCTGGCTCTCGCCGCCCGATAGTGTGTTGCTCAAGCGGTCGAGGGTGAGATAGCCCAAGCCTACATCGCAAAGGAAGTTGAGGCGGTTGCGAATCTCGGTAAGCAGGCGGGTGGCCACCTGCTCATCGTGCTCGGAGAGCTGAATCTCCTCGAAGAACTTGCGCAACTCGCTGATGGGCTTGCGCACCAGTTCCATGATGTTGCAGCCCCCCACTTTTACGTAGGCGGCTTCGGGTTTCAAGCGCGAGCCATTGCAGACGGGGCAGATGGTCTTGCCGCGGTAGCGAGCCAGCATCACGCGGTACTGAATCTTATATTGATTCTCCTCCAGCATGCGGAAGAAGGCGTCGATGGTCACCTGTTCCTCCTTGGGCAAGCGTTTCTCTTCCGGGTCGCCATGCCAGAGAATGGATTTCTGTTCCTGGGTGAGGTTGAAGTAAGGTTCGAAGATGGGGAAGCCTTTCTTGCTTGCGCGACGGCAGAACTCTTCTTTCCAGAGGCTCATCTTTTCGCCGCGCCAGCACACCACGGCTCCGTCGTAGATGCTCAGCGCCGAATTGGGAACCACGAGTTGCTCGTCGATGCCCATCACGCGGCCAAAGCCCTCGCACTTGGGGCAAGCGCCAAGGGGCGAGTTGAAGGAGAACATATTGTCGTTTGGCTCTGTAAACTGCATCCCGTCGGCCTCAAAGCGGATGGAAAAGCGATGGAGCAGTCCGGAGGGGTAGATGCGCAGGAGACATTCGCCGTCACCTTCGTAGAACGCCGTCTCCACAGAGTCGGTGAGGCGGGAAATGCCGTCTTTCGAGTTGTCAACGGCCATGCGGTCGATGAGGATGTATAGATTCTCCGGAATCTGAGCCGTGTTGCAGAAGTTGTCGTTGGCGTGCGCTTCCAGATAGTCCTCGATGCGCACCATCTCGCCGTCGGCCTCGAGGCGGGTGAGTCCTTGCTGCAGGTCCACTTCCAGTTGCTCGCGCAAGGTTCTGCCGTGGCGGATACGCATAGGGGCGAGCAGCGTGAAGCGGGTGGAGGGAGAGTAGGAGAGGGCGCAGTTCACCACATCCTCGGCAGAGTGCTTCTTGACCTCTGTGCCGCTGATGGGCGAAAAGGTGTGGCCCACGCGGGCAAAGAGCAGGCGCAGGTAGTCGTATATCTCGGTCGAGGTGCCCACTGTGGAGCGCGGATTGCGGCTGGTCACTTTTTGCTCGATGGCGATGGCGGGCGGCAATCCTTTGATGTAGTCGCACTCGGGCTTGTGCATGCGGCCCAGGAATTGGCGGGCGTAGGCCGAGAGGCTTTCCACGTAGCGGCGCTGGCCTTCTGCGTAGAGCGTATCAAAAGCCAGCGATGATTTTCCCGAGCCGCTGAGGCCGGTGATCACAATAAATTTTCCGCGTGGAATATGTAGGTCGATGTTCTTCAGATTGTTGACGCGGGCGCCTTTTATGTAGATGGACTTTTCCATATCTGAGGGATGTTAGGAGTGCTCCCGCTTGTTGCGCGGGAAGTGGTTGAGTACTTGTTCGTGTAGGAAGCGGCGGTCGATGTGTGTGTATATCTCCGTGGTGGCTATGCTTTCGTGCCCGAGCATAGCCTGGATGGCTCGCAAGTTGGCGCCGCCCTCCAGTAAGTGGGTGGCGAAGGAGTGGCGAAAGGTGTGTGGACTGATGGTCTTCACAATGCCGGCGGCCTCGGCGTGTACTTTTATGAAGTGGAACACCGTGATGCGCGAGAGCCTTTGGCGGCGCTTGTGGCTGAGGAACACGAAGTCCTCTTCGCCGGCGCGGGGCTCGATGTTGTTGCGGTCGATGAACCAGAGCTTTAATTCATGGATGGCACGAGGAGAAATGGGCACGAGACGCTGCTTGCTGCCCTTGCCGGTAACGCGGAGGAATCCTTCGTCAAGGAAGAGGTCGGAGAGGGTAAGGTTGCAGAGCTCGCTGACGCGCAAGCCGCAGCTGTAGAGCATCTCGATGACTGTGCGGTCGCGTTGTCCGGTGAGCTGCGAAAGGTCTATGACAGAGAGCAGCTTGTCTATTTCTTCGATGGACAATACTTCGGGCAAGTGCTTGCCTATCTTGGGCGACTCCAAAAGTTCCGTGGGGTCGTTTTCAATATATCCGTCCAGTAGCAGAAAGCGATAGAAGGAGCGTACGCTGGAGATGATGCGCGCCACAGAGCGAGCGCAGATGCCCATGTCATGGAGCAGCCAAACGAAGCGATGCAGCTCCTCGAGGGTCACTTTCTCTTTTTCCAAACCCTCTTCGGCGAGATAGTCCACAAACTTTCCTACATCGCGCAAGTAGGCCTCGCGTGTGTTCGACGAGAGACCGCGCTCCAGCAGTAAATAGTTGTGGTATTTCTCTAATATTTCGCTGCGCCGCATATTTGCTAGTGCTATAATTTCTTAATATAGGGTGGTCGGAGGAAGATTTTCCAAAAAACTATGACTGCTCTTCTCTCGGCTTTCACTATATTTGCACACAAAGGTAAGGATTTTCCTAAAATAGAAAAAGGCTATGAGAATTTTGATATTGAACGGGCCCAACTTGAACCTCTTGGGCCAACGCGAACCCGGCATCTACGGAAACGGAACGATGGAAGATTGTGTGGCTACTCTGAAGCAGCAATATCCCGATGTGGAGTTCAGCTACTACCAAAGCAACGTGGAGGGACTCCTCATTGACAAGATACACGAGGCCGCTCATTGCGCCGACGGCATAGTTTTCAATGCCGGTGCGTATACTCATACCTCGGTGGCACTGCACGACGCCATTCGCGCCGTAGCCGTTTCCGTGGTCGAAGTGCACATCTCCAATGTGCACAGCCGCGAGGAGTTTCGCCACCATTCTCTGATAGCCGCCGCCTGCAAGGGCGTGATTTGCGGATTCGGTTTCAATTCGTATCGCCTGGCTGTCGAAGCGCTCAAGGATATGTGCTGACCGACGCTACACATTTATTATATATAACACAACACTAAACTGACCCCTATGTACAAGAAGACAAAAATTGTAGCCACCATCTCCGACAAGCGTTGCGACGTGGGCTTGATTCAGCGCCTCTACGACGCCGGAATGAATGTGGTGCGCCTCAACACCGCCCATCAAGACGCTGCCGGCATGAAGCGCGTCATTGACAACGTGCGCGAGGTGTCGAGCCACATCGCCGTGCTCATCGACACCAAAGGCCCCGAAGTGCGCACCACCAAGTGTGCCGAACCGATTCCTTTTAAGCGCGGCGAACAGGTGAAGGTGTGCGGTTGCCCGGAGCAGGATTCCACACACGACTGCATCGCCGTGAGCTACCCCAACTTTGTGCGCGACGTCAGCGTAGGCGCTCATGTGCTCATTGACGACGGCGACCTCGGCCTGGTGGTTGAAGGAAAGACGGAGACCGCCTTGCTCTGCCGCGTAGAGAACGACGCCGTGCTCGGTGCACGCAAGAGTGTGAACGTACCGGGTGTCCGCGTGAATCTGCCGGCCCTTACCGAGCGCGACAAGCAGAACATCGCCTTCGCCATCGACTACGACGTGGCCTTCATCGCCCACTCCTTCGTGCGTAGCAAGGAAGATGTGCTCGCCGTAAGAGCCTTGCTCGATGCCGCCCAAAGCGACATACGCATCATCGCCAAGATAGAGAACCAAGAGGGCGTGGACAACATCGACGAGATTCTCGAGGCAGCCGACGGCATTATGGTGGCGCGCGGCGACTTAGGCATAGAAGTTCCTCAAGAGCAGATTCCCGGTATTCAGCGCCGCCTGGTGGAAAAGGCCATCCGTGCGCATAAACCTGTCATCGTAGCTACGCAGATGCTGCAAAGCATGATTCACAATCCGAGGCCTACGCGTACCGAGGTGACCGATATTGCCAACGCCGTCTATTCGCGGGCGGACGCTTTGATGCTCAGTGGCGAAACCGCCTATGGCGACTATCCCGAAGAGGCCGTTAAGGTGATGGCCTCTGTGGCTTTGCAGGCCGAGCGCGACAAGTTCGAGGAGAGTGGGGGAATGGAAATCCCGCTTTCAGAAGCCCCCGATACCACAGAGTTCTTTGCCATGCAAGCCGTGCAGGCCACCAAGGCGATGCAGCTCCGCGCCATCATCATGGACAGCTTTACAGGCCGCACCGCACGCTACGTTTCCTCCTTCCGAGGCGAGTGTACCATCCTCGCCATCTGCTACAAGGCGAAGACCGTGCGCCACTTGGCCCTCTCCTATGGTGTCTACGCCATTTATATGCCGATGAAGAGCTTCGGCCACGAGTTTCTCTTGGCCGCCCTTCGCAAGTTGCTCAACGACCGCATGCTCCGCCCCGAAGACCGCATTTGCTACCTTGGCAGCCACCGCAAGGAACAGCGCACCTCCTTTATGGAGATGGACATCGTGCGCGACCTCTTCAGTTCAGAAGGCATGCCCACGCCTTGAGTACATATTCTCTCCCACGCCCCCTTTGCTCTTTAATACCGACCTCCTATGCACGAAGAATTAGAAGAATATATCCTCTCCCACATCACCCCCGAGGACGAATACCTGCACGCCCTCTATCGCGCCACCCATCTGCAACTGCTCTATCCCCGCATGGCGTCGGGCCACCTGCAGGGCCGCTTGCTCAAGATGCTCACACAGATGATACGCCCCAAGACCGTTTTGGAAATAGGCACCTACTCCGGCTACTCCGCCCTGAGTATGGCGGCCGGATTGCCCGAGGGCGGAAAAATATATACTTTTGAGATTAACGACGAGCAAGAAGACTTCACCCGTCCCTGGTTTGAACGCTCCCCTTATGCGGACCGCATAGAGTTTTTCATTGGCGATGTGTTCGCCATCCTTCCGCAGCTGGATTTGCAGCTCGACATGGTGTTCATCGATGCCAACAAGCGCACCTATGTGGACTACTACGAACTGGTGATGAAGTACCTGCGCCCCGGCGGCTATATCCTGGCCGACAACACTCTGTGGGACGGCCACGTGGCAGATGCTGCCTACGATCGCGACCCTCAGACCATCGGCCTGCGGGCTTTCAACGACCTCGTGGCCAGCGATCCGCGCGTCGAAACCGTTATCCTCCCGCTGCGCGACGGCCTCACGTTGCTGCGGCGCAAGGAAGAATAACCACCCCACAAAGCACCGGGCAAAGCAGACCGCACCTCTCGCCCGGTACTTTTCCCTTTGCTTTTTCTTAGCCACACCGCGCACATCTACATCGCCGGCGAGGGCACGAAGCGCCTCTTCGGAAAATAAGCGGGTGCTGCCCTCGAGCTGCTGCCCAATTCTTAAAACAGGAGTGCTTGTTTGCTAAAGAAAGTTAAAGCCGATTTGCATTTCGCCCTCGAATGTATTATCTTTGTAATAGCGAAGCGGGAGTCCTCTAGAGGGCTTCCGCTTTTTGCTATATGATAGATTCGAGAAAATGGGTTTTTTGCAACTCGTCTTTTGCTTTACCGAATTTTTCTTCGGCGTTTACTAAGAAAAATTCGGTAACTACTAAGAAAATTTCCGAGCCATCTACGAATTTTTTTGCGCCATCTGCTTTTCCTGACTCCTTTTCCGTCGCTCCGAATCCTTAATTTATCTTAAACTTTCTAAACGCCCGGTGTTCTTAAAAAGCTACTAAGAAAACGATGCTCCTAAAAAGATTCGCAGAGAATTGTCGGTCATGTCTTGGGGCAACAAGAAATAAAAACTACCTTTGCCCTTACATACCTTATAATATATATATATTTACTACTACTATGAAAAGAATTATCGGCATTTTCTTTGCCATCTTTACATTGATGCCTACTATGGCGCAGAGCGAAGCTGAAATTGAAGACTGGTTTAACAAAGGAATAAAATTCAGTAAGAAAGGAAACTATACTGAGTCTGTGAAATGGTATAGGAAGGCGGCTGAGCAAGGATATGCCGAGGCGCAATACAATTTAGGTATCTATTATCATTACGGCCGCGGCGTAGAGAAAAGCTACACCAAAGCCGTTAAATGGTATAGGAAGGCGGCTGAGCAAGGATTTGCCGAGGCGCAAAACAATTTAGGTGGCTGTTATTATGACGGCCAAGGCGTAGAGAAGAACTACACCGAAGCCGCGAAATGGTGGAGAAAGGCCGCAGAGAAAGGAAACCTTGATGCTCAATCAAGATTAGGAGTGTGCTACGCGTTAGGAGAAGGGGTAGAGCAGAACAAAATAGAAGCTATAAAATGGTTTAAGAAAGCAGCAGAACAAGGACATCCAGATGCACAATGCCTTTTAGGCAAATGCTACGAAAATGGTTACTATGTGGAAAAAGATTATACTGAAGCTGTAAAATGGTATAGAAAATCAATAGAAAGTTTTTGGAATCCAAGCGCTATATGCAATCTTGCTAAATGTTATATGGTAGGAAACGGTGTTGAACGATCAGAAACCGAAGCCTTAAAATTGTTTAGGGAAGCTGACTTTTATGCAGAAGCACAATATTATATTGGAGAATTTTACTACTTGGGTCTAGGAGGTCTTGAATGCTCATATGCAAACGCAGCCCAATGGTATAGAGAAGCTGCGGAACAAGGATATGTAGATGCTCAATCTAAACTTGCTTTTTTATACGAATATGGCTACGGCGTTAGTCAATCTTATATGGAAGCTTTTAAATGGTATAGAGAAGCTGCGGAACAAGGATATAGCGATGCTCAATACTCTGTTGGGCGATGTTATTATTACGGTAAAGGTGTCAAACAGTCTTACGCTGAAGCTGCAAGATGGTTTACAGAAGCAGCTAAAGAGGGAGATAGAAGTTCTCAGTATAAACTTGCTGGTTTATACGAATATGGCTACGGCGTTGAACAGTCTGATGCCGAAGCTGCAAAATGGTACAAAGCTGCAGCAGAACAAGGAATCCCTGAAGCTCAATATAATATAGGCTTTTGTTACAAATTTGGAAGGGGGGTAGCACAAGATTACACAGAGGCTGTAAAGTGGTTTGAAAAAGCAGCTCGGAGACAGGATTCTCCATCAATATATCATATGGCAGAATGTTATGAGAAAGGAAAAGGTGTAACAAAGAATCTTACTGAAGCAACAAAATGGTACAACGCAGCAGCTAAATTACTTACAAGGGATGCAAACAAGGGTTACGACAAAGCTCAATACCTTTTAGGCGAATGCTATCAAAGGGGAAAAGGTATACAACAAAATTACTCTGAGGCTATTAAATGGTATAAAATGGCTGCAAAGCAAGGCGAACCTAATGCTCAAAAAAAATTAACACAGCTTGGAGAAACTTGGTAAACTGAGAAACAGAAAATCAGTTTATCCCAAAAACCAGCATACATATAGTAGCAAAAAAAACAACCACCGTGGCTACGCTCAACTTTGAGTATAGTCACGGTGGTTTCATACCCTCTTTTTCAGGCTTTCTAATTGTCTGAAAATCAGTAGCCATTTTGGGGCGTTTCGAAAGTCTGATCTACGAAAAATTCCGCAAGACCTAGGAAAAATTTCTTAAGACCTAGTTTTTCCTAAATCAGACTTTCGAAACGGCCATGAATGATGGGGCTTGAACAAGGGGCTGTGATGGGGTGGAAGTAGAGGTCAGGGAGAAGCGCGGAGGCGATGGGTAGGTAGCAAAGAAAACAGCACCGAAAGAAAATCTTTCAGTGCTGTTGGCAATTCAGTCGGGATGACTGGATTCGAACCAGCGACCACACGCCCCCCAGACGCGTACTCTAACCGGACTGAGCTACATCCCGAATTGCGAGTGCAAAAGTAAGGCTTTATTTTTATCTGACAAAATTTTCCCTGCTTTTTTTATGGTCAGAAGGTTTTATTTGAGAAAAATGCAAAGCCGGTGGCGGATTAGTGCTTTGCTTTTTGTTTCACTCCAAGCCTTTTTTTATATTTGCATATCCTAAAAAAATATTCGTATGGTAAGTATAAAAAATTCAGAACTACAAGTGGTTGTGAGCCCCGCCGGCGCTGAGATGCAGAGCCTTTCTGACGTGGCCACCGGTAAGGAATATCTTTGGCAAGGCGACCCTGCGTATTGGGGCGGCCGCTCGCCCATTCTCTTCCCCATTGTGGGCGGACTTTGGAATGGCGAATGCCGCATCGGAGGCAAGGCCTACCGCATCCCGAAGCATGGCTTTGTGAAGAAAAGAGAGTGGGAGATGGTGCGTAGCGAAGAGAACTTGGTGACATTTGCGGTGCGCTCCACCGAGGAAGAGCGCGAGGTGTTCCCTGCCCACTATCTCGTGGAGGCAACCTTCTCGCTCGAGGGACGCAAGGTGAAGGTGGAATTCACCGTGACCAACGAGGGCAGTGAAGAGATGTGGTTCCAGCTTGGCGGACATCCGGCCTTCATGCTCCACGACTTCCAGGAAGACGTGCCCGTTAGTGGCTACTGGCGCTTAGAGGGTAAGCCCCATTCGCTCCTTCGTGCCGGCACACAAGGCTGCATCGAGCCCGACCGCGTGCCCATTCCCCTCACCGAAGATGGTCTGGTGCCCGTCTGCGTAGATACTTTTGCCAACGAAGCCCTTATCTTCGACGACCACCAGCTCACCGCCGCCACACTGCTCGACACCGAGCGTCAACCCGTGGTGCGTGTGCAGAGCACAGCTCCTGCCTGGCTCTTCTGGGCACAGCAGGGACAGCACTGCCCCTTTGTATGTGCAGAGCCGTGGTATGGCTTGTGCGACAACCAACACTTCGAGGGCGATGTGAGCGAGCGCACCTACATCAACCATCTGTTGCCCGGAGAAAAATGGGTGGGTGGCTATACCGTAGACGTTTTCTAAGACTCAACAGATGAAGAACAAACTTATAGCTATCTCCGTCCTGGCTGTCCTGGCCTTAGCCGGCTATTTGGGCAAAGGCACTGCCACCGCCGAGGTGGCGCAGGAGCAGAGCAATGCCATGGCTGTCAGCGCCCAGGAAACACCAGCCGCGAGCCAGGCTGCCTCAGAGCCGCTCCTCGCAGAGCCCGAGCAGAAAGCCGGAGCCCGCAAGATAGAACAGCCGGGCAAGATGAAACACACGCCGGAGCGCTTCGTGGAACACGTGGGCTACATGCTCTCCTTCAACCGCGAGCACAACAATCCCAACTGGGTGGCATGGGAACTGACAGCCGCCGAGGCCGCCGGCACATTGCCACGCGATGACAACTTCCAGCCCGACCCGCTCCTGCCCGCTAACCACCGCGTGGCGCACGCCGACTACACACGCTCAGGCTACGACCGCGGTCACATGGTGCCTGCTGCCGACATGAAATGGAGCAGCCGCGCCATGGCAGAGTGTTTCTACATGAGCAACATCTGTCCGCAGACGCACGCCCTGAATGCCGGCGTGTGGGAAACGCTGGAGAGCGCCTGCCGCCGATGGGCCAAGCAGGAGGGCAGCGTTTACATCGTGTGCGGACCTGTGTATAAGGGAAATAAGCAGAAGCACATCGGTAAGGACCTCGCTATCACCGTGCCCGACGGCTTTTTCAAGGTGGTGCTCTCCTTGCGTAAGGACCACGAGAAGGCCATCGGCTTCTATTATGCCAATACCGACGCCAAGCAAAACTTTGCGGCCGGCGCCACCACCGTGGATGCCATCGAGGAGATGACCGGCATCGACTTCTATGTGAACATCGACGACCGCTTGGAGAGTCGCCTCGAGAGCGCCTATAGCTTGAAGGCGTGGCGATGAAACGCTGCGTGGTAGCAGTTGTAAAATCTGTACAGAAAAATGCTTATCGCTCATTGCGACATATTGATTGTTAAGAGCCGGTGCTTGCTTTGGCGAGCGCTGGCTCTTTGTCTGTTGGCTCTGCCTTTGTGGCTCTCGGCGCAGAGCCTTGACTTCTCTTCCTGGCAGAGCCGTTTGCCCGACCATCGCCTTCTTTCCTGCCTCTCGCTGCCCGGCGCCCACGATGCCGCTACGGGCGAGGGGCTGCGCGGCGTTCCCGGCTTCGGCCTTACGCAACAGCTCAACCTCATGGAGCAGTGGGACTGTGGCGTGCGGGCTTTCGACCTGCGCCCTGCCGTTTGCGACGGCGAACTGAATGTGTGCCACGGTCGGCTGCGCACTCATGTATCCTTCGTTGAGGCCTTGGGTGCGATAGTGGCAAAGCTGGAGCAGCACCCCACGGAGTTTGCCGTGGTGCTCCTTCGCGAAGAGGTGGAGGCAGAGCGCACTGCCGACCGCCAACAATGGCCCTCGCTTGTGGGTAGCGCCATTGCCGCATTGGGCAAGCGTGCCGCCCGTTTCCATCCCCATCTCACCGTGGGCGAGATGAGGGGTAAGATTCTTTTCCTCACCCGCAACCACCACGACGCCACTGCTGTGGGAGCAGAGATAAAGGGATGGAGCCACCTGCCCGAAGGCACCGAGGACGCCACCCTCACCTCCTTGGCCGACCGCAGTGTGGTGCCCTTGCGCATGCAGGACTTCTACGCCCCCACCGACCAACAGCGTGCCGAGCGCAAGGCGGCCACTGTGGCGCGCTTTATCCAGCAGCCCGCCGCCACTTCCGAGACGTGGACCATCAACTTCCTGAGCGGCTACGCCACCACTTGGCTGGGCTGCACTCCGCTGGCCACCACCTCGGGCTATAAGCGCAACGCCGCCGCCCTCTTGCCGCTTGTGGTCAGCCACTTGGAAAAGACGCCCCCCACTGCCCGCCATCCACTCGGCCTGGTGTTCTTCGACTTTGTAGGCACCGACTCCGTGCGCGGCGGCTTGTGGCACTGGCGCTCCTTCGATACGCAGGGCCGGCGCTTGGTGCAGCTCATCGTGGAGCATAATTTCTGAGTCTTTATAGCCCATGGCTTGCGGCTCATAATTCAAGGCCATTTCTTGGTAAACTCCGACTTCTTCCTGGAAGTTTACTAAGAAACACCCGAAAATGGATATAAATTTCCAGAGGATTACAGCATTGAAAAAAGAAAGTGTAAGAAAATTGTGGCAGCGCTCTGCGATGAGCATTGCCACGGAATTTTCCAAACCGATACTTCTTGGTGGCGCCACTGTAGGAGTGCCCTTTTCGAAAGTCAGACCTAGGAAAAACTAGGTCTTAAGAAATTTTTCCTAGGTCTTGCGGAATTTTTCGTAGATCAGACTTTCGAAACGCTCCAAAACGGGTCTTGATTCTCAGGAAGTTACGAAGACGGTTTTTGGGTATACAAAAAGGCGGGAGCAACGTCCACCACTCGGTGCGTTGCTCCCGCTTATTCTTTGGGGGCTGAGGGCTTATGCCTTAGCCATACGTTTGTCTTTTGCATTCTCGGCGTCCTCGCGCGAGAGGTCGTAGAAGTGGGTGTCCACAAACTTCATGAGCTCGGCGAAGTAGGGATGGCCGGCAGCTTCGCTGATGAGGCGATACATGTCGATGCTCACCTTGCGGTAGGAGATGTGGCCCTGCTTCTGTGAGCGCAACTCGATGAAGTGGAAGGCCTCGCGGAGGTTCATCGTGATTTCGTAGCGCAGGCGGTAGGCAAAGGGGATGACGTATTGAGCTATCTCTTCGCCGAAGCGGCTGCACATGGCGTTGTACACCTCCACCACACGCAGCAAGGCCTTTTCGTAGAGGGCTTTCAGCTCGGGGTATTCCTCCAGTTCGACGGGCAGCACATAGCCGTTGCGGGGCGAGAGTTTCTGCCATTCGATGGTGAGGATGCGGTGGCGCTGCAGGTCGCGGAAGGCGCCATAGTCGGACGTCACTTCAAAGGTATAGCTGGTCTGCTCGAAGGCGCGGCCCGGCTTGTGGCGGCGGTTGCTGCGTTGGCCGGCGTAGCGGCGTAGCAGGGAGGTTTTCTCTTCCAAAGAAAGGGTGGCGAGGTGTTCGCGGATGGCGCCCTCGGGCAATTGGGTGTACTCGAAGAGGGCGGAGGAGAGCACACGGTCGAGGCCGTCGCTGTCCCAGCGTGTGAGGCGCACTTCGTTGTCCTGCTGGCAGATGGCCTCGGGGGCGATCGGAGTGGCGAGGGATGCGGTGGCATCCTTCATTTCCTGGGCGATGTTACCCAGATAGCGACTCCAAAGGCGGCCGCGGTCTTCCAGGTCTACGCGGGTGAGGAAGGAAGGTATCATCTTGCGCAGTTCCTCGAGCATCATCTCAGCGTATTGCACCACTTCGGCGTTGCGGCTGGCGAACATCTTGACCAGAAGCATCTCGAAGAACTGGCCGTTGCCGTAGATGCCGAGGTTGGACTTGGTGGCAGCGGGAAGAAGGCCGCGCACAATGTCGCAAGCCTTGGCTTTGATGGTGGTTTCCCAGGCGCGCTCGCCCTGGTTCTCCTTGCGGGGATATTTCTCCTTCAGCAGGGGCACGATGCTCTGCTGTATCTCGGTGTAGGTCTCGAAGAGCGAGTCGAGGTAGGCACAGTAGTCGGCTTCGGCCTCGGTGCCTTTCACCTCGGCGGGCACGATGTAATTGTAGCGGCCCTCTATCTTCTCGTTGTAGTAGACGTAGCGTGTGCTCTGCTCAAGGTAGGCGGCGAGGCGGCCTTTCTCCAAAATCTTGGTCAGCACGTTCGACACCTGTTCGCAGGCAATGTGTGCACCGCCAAGTTGGGCCACCGAGTCGTCGCCAAAGTCGAGAATCATCTTGTCGTAGAGCGATGCGGCGCGGTCGGCGCCGGCATTGGAAACGGCTACTTCTTCTTCGGCATCGCCTTTATAGAACTCGTCGAGGAAGAGGCGGCGCAAGGACTTGCCCGAGCGGCTGTAGCGGGCAAAGAGGGCTCCCTTTACTACATCGGGTAGGTTGATAAGACCGAAGACGGGCTTGTCGGTGTTGGTGAAATATTTGTTGAGCACGGCTGTCTCGGCCGCGGTGAATGTCTCTTTTACATAGTCGAGGTGTTGTTTCATGGGGATAATGATATGATGGTGTTCGCAAAAGTACAGTTTTTCTGTGAGATAGCCAAAGCGCTCGGCAAGTTGTTCTTAGGAACGCAGGGACTATGGGCGAAAAGAAAAGGAGCCTCCTTCGTGAGAGACTCCTTATATATATAATAATGTGTAGGCTCGGGACTACTCCTCTGTGGTGCAGGCGTCGAAGAACATCTCGCTGCGGGCCTTCTCTTGGGGGAAGGTAAAGTAGGTGCAGCGGCAGGTGGTGCACACCTGGCCTTCGGCGTTGAAGAGTTCGGCATCTACGAGGGCGATGTTGCGGCGCGTCTCGACGAGGCGGGCGCGCAGAGTGAGCTGTCCGCCGTTGGTGCTCACCGGTTTCAGAAAGCGTGTCTCCATCTTAGAGGTGACGCCCGCCGTTTGCAACTTGTACATCACCACCCAGGCGCAAATCTCATCGAGCAAAACGCTCTGTATGCCGCCGTGGAGCGTGTTGAGCCAGCCTTGAAATTGTGGTTGGGGCTGCCAAAGGCTGACTACCTCGTCGCCGTCGGCATAGAATTCCATTTTCACTCCGGCAGGATTGTCGGGCGCACAACCAAAGCAGTTGTAGCCTTCGAGGTGTAGGAAGGGGTTGATGATTTTTTTCATGGTCAAGAGGGTGTAGAATTATTCGCTATACCATTCTCCGTCGTCGCTGCCAGAGGATTCTTCTTCCTTGTCGGTCTCCATCTGTTCCAGTTCTTCGGGCGAGAACTCGTCTTCGTAGCGTTGCTCAATCACTTCTTCTTCGAACAGGATGGGCAATTCGGGGTTGATTTCCATAGGAGCGAAGTGCTGGTCGTAGAATGCTTTGTAGTCGTCATAGCTAAAGAGCGTGCCCAGCAGTTCGAGGTTCTCCTCGGAGATGAGCAGGATGCGCGCCGGCTTGAGGCGCTGGCTCAAGAGGGTGTCGGCAAATATCTTTTGAGCATAGGCGTGTGACTCTTCAAAGTTGTTGAATCCGCCAATGCGGAATTGGGTGATGCCGCCGCCCTTCTGTATGGAGAGATCAAAGCCACGGGCCATGAATCCGGTGAAGTTGAAGTGCGCCATGTCGTAGAGCAGCTGGTTGTCATTGATGGAGTCGTTGGGGTAGGCTATGATGAAGAAGAAAGGAGTGTTGCGCTCGGCCGAGAGCTCCTTCTGCTCGGTCGATTCGCTGATGCCTTTCTCCGTGTCGGCGCTTCGGCGCGACCAGATGGCTCCGAGGTCGAACTCGCCCGTACCTATCTCGCGTCCGCTCTCCAAGCCTTTTACAATCATGCCGGCCATTTCGCTGACATCGCTCTCGGGGTATTTTTCAACGAGGCTGCGTAGCTCGGCTGCCAATTCCTTGGGGTCGGCAGAGCCGAGGCGACTCAAGGCATTGACGAAGATGAACTTCGGACGGTTCAGTCCGGTGGGGAATTTATCAGAAGCAAAGGCAAAGTTGGCGGCTACCTCCTCGTTGTTGCGAGCGCGGTAGGCGGCATAAGTGGCGGTGTAGAGCGAGTCTTCTATCTCTTTTCCGTAGCGGGCGTAGTATTCAAACTTCGGGTCGCTGATGATGCGTGTGGTATCGCTCTCGGGGAATTGTGTCTGCATCATTTGACGGAACTCATTGGCTCGCTCCGGCTGCTGCCATCGCGAGTAGAGCAAGAAGAGTTGGTAGTATACATCGCAGAGCTTCTCGTACGAGGGATACTGAGTGTAGAGTCGCGTCAAGGTCTTCTCGGCCAAGGGGAAGTCGCCCAGTTTATCCTTCTCGATAATGCCGGCATTGTAGAGACCGTCCATGATGATTTCGTCGCTACTGGCCTTCGCCTCAGGAGTGAAGGGTATTTGCTGCAAGTAGTATTCGCGCTGATGTGGGTCGTTGGCGAGGCTGTCGGAGGCTTCTGCTTCAGACTCAGCAGCTGCAATGCTGTCGGCAATGGCCTCTGCTGCTGCCAGACTATCCTCTGCTTCGTAGTCGTAGCCTTCAAAATTTTCTACAGCCAGTACGCTGCGGTTGGAGCGGCGCCAGTTGTCTTCGTTCTTACGGCGTCCCCATTGCTTCTGGAAGTCTTGCTTGCCCTGCATCACGAGGGTGGGATTGTAGAAGTACCAGGCTTTGTTGTCGCCTTGCTTTTGGTTGGAGAGAGCAGGCTGTCTGTTGTTGGCGGCGCCGCCCATGTTGCCTCCGTTCTCTTGTGCTCGTGCTTCGGCAGCAGAGTCAGCCCGCGCTTCGGCTTCGGCTTTCTCTTTCTCAATAAGGGCTTTGATGACACGGTCTATGGCAGCGTTGCGGTCTTCCTCGCTCATCAAGGCAAGGGCTTGCAGACTGTCTTGCAAATGTATGGCAGAGGTGAAGGGCACGAGTTCGTCGAGCACTTTAGAGCGGCGTTCAATCTCCTTGTAGTCCTCGCGGTCCTTGTCAATGAGTCCGATGGCCTCGGTATAGCATTTCTGCGCCTTGTCGTATTCTTGTAAGTCCCAGTAGATTTCTCCCAGTCGGAGCAGCAATACACCTTTTTCTATAGCGTTGCGGGTGCTCTTCTCGCGGCCTTTCTCGTAGGCGCCGACAGCGCTGGCAGTATCGCCTTGGCTCATATAAATGTTGCCCATGGCATAGAATACTTGGTCAAGGTAGTCTTTGTTGTTGTCCGAGCGAGCCATGCGGCGCAACTTGCTAATCATTTTCTTGGCATTCTTACCCCCGGAGAGCGCCTCGGTTTGCAAGATGCGGGCGTTGAAACTCATTTCGTAGGGAGGGCTTTGCTTGATGCATTTGGCAAAGGCTTTATAAGAAGCATCGTTGTTGCCGAGCTCTTTGTGAACTTGTCCAAGCAAGAAGTAGAGACGTGCTTTCTGTAGCTTACGCTTCTCTTTCTTGGCGGCCAATTCCAAATGGGGCAAAGCCTCGGCCAGTTGTCCTTGGCGCAAATACAGATTGGCGTAAGTGGCTGCATTCTCTTTCTTCAAGCGGGCAGGAATAGTGTCGCGCTCCATCTTGTCGAGCACGTCCTCTGCGTCGTAAAACCATTCTAATTCTGAGTAGCAGCGAGTGAGCCACGTGCGTGCTTCGGCCACCACTTCCGGCTCGGGAGCATAGAGGCGGGTGATATAGGAAAAGGTGGAGGCCGCTTCCAGAAAATCACCGCGTTGGAACTGGGATTTGCCCATCAACAGCCAGGCGTGTTTGAGGAAGGGGTTAAACTCCTTGCGGTTGAGATAGGCCTTGAGTTTGTCGGTGCGCTTCTTGCTTGCACTGACCACAGGACGCCGTTTGATGGAGTGAAGCTGGATGGCTTTCTCGCATTTGGTGATGGCGGTTTCGAAGTTTCCGCCGCCCAAGGTACGCGAAGCTTCGTTGCCCACAGTAAAGAAAGGAATCAACTCTGTAAAGTTGTCCTTGTTGCCATTCTCCTTGGCGATGCACCCTTCTTTATAGGCTTCGCTTCCGTTGTAGTAGGTGTTGTAGCGGGCAGTGAATGAGTGCCAAAAACGAGTGCCTCGCGTATTCTTCTTCGTAGAGCACGAAGAGAGCAAAGCGAGGAGAGCAATGGCGGTATATAGTACTATTTTTTTCACAAGTCTGCCTATATTCTAGGGGCTACAGAAGAAACGTAGGGATAGCTTTTTTATTGCCCTTCCCAATATATAAATGGCCACCGAAACAAGGATGATGGCCGCACCGCTGGGCACGTTAAAGTAGAACGACAGGAGCAAGCCACCCAAGCAGCCGGCGTAACCGATTAAGGCGGAGAGGAACACCATGCCGCGGAAGGTGCGCACAAAGATGGCGGCTGTCATTTGCGGGATGGAGAGCAGGGAGATGACCAGAACGATGCCGACGATGTGCAAGCAACTCACAATGGTCAAGGCAGTCAGTGTGGTCATGATGAACTCAAAGAAGCGCACGGGCAGACCTTGTGTGATGGCGAAGTCGCGGTCGTAGGAGATGCTGATAATGACGGGGAGGAAAAAGTAGAAGAGTAGGGCCGTCACCGCGGTCAGTATGCTGATGGTGATAAGGTCGCCGTGACTGATGGAAAGGATGTCGCCAAAGAGAAAGGCCGGCAGCTCCGTCATGAAGCCGGGTGCGAGGTACGAGAATAGGATGCCGATGCTCATACCGAAGGTCCAGAGCATGGCGGTGGCTGAGTCTTCTCGGGCACCGTGTCGGCGGCTTAACCATTCAATGCTGTAACCAGAGAACAGGGCGAAGGCTGCTGCGCCAAGTAGGGGAGAGAAGCCGAAGTAGGCTCCCAGACCTACTCCTCCCAATGCTGCGTGCGCCACACCCCCTCCGGCAATCACCAAACGCCGTGTTACGACATACGTACCCACCATTGCGCAGAGCAAGCTGGCAAGCAGGCCGCCGATCAAGGCATTTTGGAGAAACGAGTAACTGAATATTTCCATGGGGCTGTGGCTTATTTCTGAAAAGTGTTATTGGCGGCGCTCGCCAACAATCATAAAGACTTCGTCCTTCAAGGCGTCGGGCAATTCGATGCCTCGTAGTTGCAGCGAGCGAACCCAACCGGCCACTTCTTCGCTGCGGAGTGTGTAGAGAACTTCTTGAAACTCCTCTACCTCCTCTTCGCTGTAAGTGTCAGAGCCTTTTCCGCGGTAGGCATCAAGGTCTTCGTCCTCGTAGTATACGATGTCGCGGCTCACAGCAGCCAGCAGACTTTCTTTCTCGCACACTTCGTGTTGTCCGCAGCAGCCGTCGTCTTTGGCCTTCTTGATGTTGGGAACATCCTGACCTTTGTGTTGATACCACCATAGGCGTACCAGGCCGAGAATAACGGCTATGACGAAGAGGGCAACGAGTGCCAGCAATAGGGCTTTCATTCTTGATTCTCCTTTCTGCAATTTGCAATGTCTACCCCTATGCTGCGGAGGTCGTCCCAAAAAGATGGATAGGATTTACTCACTACTTCGGGGTGGTCGATAGTTATGTTTTTGTATACCATGGCACCTGGTGCGAAGGCCATAGCCATGCGGTGGTCGTCGTAGGTGTCGATGGTTGCGGGAGTGGCTTCTTCGGAGAATTTATCGCCTCCGAAGGTCATAGAGTGATTGGTGCATGCCACTAGCAAGCCAAGTTTTTTCAACTCGGTTTGTAGTGCTACGATGCGGTCGGTCTCTTTTATCTTGAGGCTTTGCAGTCCTTCAAAGTGGAAGGCTTGTCCGTTTATGGCACAAGCCACCACGAGTGTCTGTGCCAAATCCGGCATGTCGGTGAAGTCTATTTCTAAGCGGGGTGTAGTTGCTCCGAGTTCCTTCTTATATATATAGATGCCGTCGGCATCGTAGCGTGTTGCTACGCCGAGTCGCTCGAAGAGTTGTGCCACACAGCTGTCACCCTGCACACTGTCCTTTTGTAATCCCGGAAGTGCCACGCTTGCTTCGGCGTCGTGGCTGAGCGCTACCATCTCATACCAGTAGGACGCCGCGCTCCAGTCGGGCTCCACGCAGAATGTTGTGTCGGCCTTGTAGGGCTGTGGTTTTACACAGATGGCATTGTTTGCCGTCCAGTAGGCTTCGGCGCCAAATTTTTGCATGAGGCTGAGCGTCATGTTGATGTAGGGACGTGATGCCACTTCGCCCACGAGTTGCAAGGTAAGACCTTCCTCCAGCATCGGGCCAATCATGAGTAGCGCAGAGATGTATTGCGAGCTGATATCGGCAGGGAGAGCCACTTCGCCGCCACTTAATTTCTTGCCCTTGATGCGTAAGGGAGGATAGCCTTCGTTCTCGGTGTATGCTATGTCTGCTCCGAGTGAGCGCAAAGCCTCCACCAGGATGCCGATGGGGCGTTGCTTCATGCGGGTGGTTCCCGTCACCACGTGTTCACCTTCTGTGACAGAGAAGTAGGCTGTCAGGAAGCGCATGGCCGTACCTGCTGCCATAATGTCCACTACGGCGTGATTTTCCTCAAGGGCACGGCGCATCACGCAGGTGTCGTCGCAGTCGGAGAGGTTCTCCACGCTACCCGCTCCGGCCAGTTTGGAGATAATCAAGGCGCGTGCCGACAAGCTCTTCGATGCCGGCAGGGCGATGGTAGCTCGCAGTGTTTCGGGGAAGGTGAGTGTGTAGCTCATGCCTATGGCTTAGGGATGTTGCGAGAGATTGTCGATGAGGGGCAACAGGTTGGCGGTGAAGAGGCGCACCGAAATGGCCAAGAGGATGATGCCGAAGAATTTGCGCATCAGGTAGATGGTACCCTTACTGATGAGGCGTTCCACCTTTTCAGTGGCCAGCAGCACGCAGTAAACGAACACCATGTTCAGAGCCAAGGCAGTGAGGATGTTTACCTGAGCATATTCTGCGCGTAGCGATATCAGTGTGGTAAAAGCACCGGCTCCGGCAATGAGCGGAAACACCACGGGCACGAGGGTGGCTTCTTTGATGGGGCCGAGGTTTTTGAAAATTTCTACATCGAGAATCATCTCGAGCGCCATCAGGAAGATGACGAGCGAACCGGCTACGGCAAACGACTGCACATCCACGCTGAACAAGCGCAGCAGAGCATCGCCTGCAAAGAAAAAACCTACGAGCAGCGCTGCCGATAGCAAGGTGGCCTTGATGGCGCTCACGGGGCGGCCCTTCTGCTTTTGGTCGATGATGATAGGAGTAGAACCGAGGATGTCGATTACTGCAAACAATACGATAAAGGCACTGGCGATTTCCTGGAAATTGAGGCGCCCAAGGAGGTAATCAAAACTCATAGCGATAGGGGCTTTAAAATTGTTTCTATAGTTCTGTGGCAAAGTTACAAAAATCTGCAAGAGTGAGGGCCTCTGTGGGGAGGAAAACAACAAGAAGAGCCGAACCCGGAGGCTCGACTCTTTTCTTTGAGGGGGCTATCACTTATTTTTACTCGTTGATGGTGCAGATGCTCACGCGGTTCCAGTCGGGCTCTTCAAATAGATGACCCACACCCTGACCTTCTGCGCTGATGCGCTCGGCGGCCACTTTATATTTGTTCACCAACAGTTGTTTCACTGCCTCGGCACGGGCCTTTGCGATGCGTGCGTTTGCTTCGGCGCTACCTTCGGGCGATGCGTAGCCTTTGATGACCACCATGGCGTCTTTATGGTTTTTCAAATAGGTGGCCACTCGTTCCACGTTGGGCAATTGTGAAGCATCTACGCTGCTCTTTCCCTGGCGGAAGGTTACTACCGACTCGAGCGTCTTGCTGTTCATTGTTTCTGTTACCACTATGGTCTCCACCACGGGCTTCTTGCCTTGACTCTCCTCGAGCTCCTGGCGCAACTTGCGTATCATCTTTCTCTCTTTCTCCAGCAGCTCGTCGCGCTCTCTAATGCCGTAGCGCAGGTCGTTGATTTTTGCGTTCAGGCCGTCCACTTCTGTCTGGTCGTAGAGCTTGGCGTGGCTGAAGTGGTGCTTGCCGTTGCTCCCTTTAAAGTGGTATGTCACACCGCCCATCACCTCTATCGCAGCGTTGTTCACATTGTATTTTGCGTCGGGATGCGTGTCCATGTTGTAAACGATGGCCGGTTTCAAGGCAATGGTCCATGCGCGCATTTTGCCAAGGTTGAAGTTGAGATTCAGGCCATACTTCGACGTCAGATAGTTGTTGTCGCTCGCACCGCCGTTGTAGTTGTGTCCCCAGCCGGCTCCTGCCACGGCTTCCACCTCAAAGAGGCGCGGCTTGCCATAGTAGCCGCCGAAGAGGTTGCTTAAGTTCATCTTACCGATGAGGCTCACATTGCTCGCATCCACCACCGTGTAGCTTTCCGAAACGTTCGAGGCTGCCGTGCCTTGCATTCCGAGTGCAAAGACAGGGGTTATCTGCTTGGTCAGCTCCACTCCGTACACCGGGCGCATGCCGCCCCAAAATGCTGAGTGGCTGGCGGGAACGATGCCGCCGCCCATGATGCCCACCGACCAGTTGTCGAAAAACTTGCTTTCGTACAGCGCTTTCTGGGCCATACCGGAGAGGCTTACGGCGCCTAATAGGAAAACAGATAGAATCTTTTTCATAACAGAAGGAATTATTGGTTGGCCCGGCACTATGCCGGGTCTTCTCTTATCTTTTTCTGTAGCAAAGATACAGACTATAGGAATACGCTGCAAAGCAGTGCTGCCGATTTAAATATTTTATAGACAAAGGGGGGCTCATTTAAGAAAAAATAGCACACGCCCCCAGAGGCTCCGGGCATTCTTCGGCCACTGCATAACGGCCTCTCGCCTTTCTGTGGAAGTTGGAAAGGAGATTTCTCTATGACAGAAAAGGGGGCAAAAGTTTTGCCGTTCCGCCCGAACCTCTTATTTTTGCTATCCGTAAAACTTTCAGAATTTCTCAAACCTATAAAAATACCGACTATGGATTCTAAAAATCAGCCCAACAAAGATGGACAACTGCAAATAGAACTTACGCCCGAAGTGGCAGAGGGTATCTACGCCAACTTGGCTATCATCACCCACTCCAGCGCCGAAGTGGTGATGGACTTCATCCGCGTGTTGCCCGGAGTGCCTAAGGCCAATGTGAAAAGCCGCATCGTGCTGGCTCCCGAACACGCCAAGCGCCTGCTCTTTGCTTTGCAGGACAACATTGTGAAGTACGAACAAGCCTTCGGTACTATCAACCTTCCCGGCGTTGAGCCGCAGGGTGGCCGTACCGCCACTCCCTTCGGATTGCCCGAGGCAAAAGCATAATATGACAACCGCGCGCTTCGGCCGCGGTTGTTTTTCTTTCCGCCCCCGGCTCTTTGGCTGCCACCACCCCTTTTGGAGAAGGGGGATAAGCCGTAAGCCGCGCTCCCTTTCACCACCTTCCTAACCCTCTTCCTTATGACTCTCTCTCCTGAACACGACCCCATGGGGCAGGCCATTGCCGATTTTTTTGAGAAAGGCAGCTGTCCCCACCGCCTGGTGGTACACTCCCACCTGTTCGACGACGACGAAATGCCCGTGCCCACACTCTTTCGCACCGAGCCCGAAATGAATAAGCTGGAGCGCCATGCCCTCAGCCTCGCTCGCGGCCGCGTGCTCGATGTAGGCGCCGGCGCCGGTTGTCACAGTCTGGCATTGCAAGCGCGTGGGTTGGAGGTGACGGCGGTGGACATCTCGCCCCTTTCGGTGGAGACCATGCGTCGCCGCGGCGTGCACTCGGCGCTCTGTGCCGATTTCTTTGCCGACACCGTGGGCGAGGGCTTCGACACGCTCCTGCTCCTGATGAACGGCATCGGCCTTGTGGGGCGCGTGGAGCGCTTGCCCGAATTCTTCGAGCGTGCCAAGGCTTTGTTGGCGGATGGAGGACAAATCCTTTTCGACTCGTCGGACCTTCGCTATGTCTTCGAGGATGAAGACGGTGTGTTCATTCCCGAGCCGGATGAACCTTACTATGGCGAGGTGGACTTCAGCATGCAGTATGGCAAGGTGAAGGGACCCTTCTTCGATTGGCTCTACGTAGATTTTGATACCCTGAAAGCACAAGCTGCCGCGGCCGGACTGCGCGCCGAGTTGCTGATGGAGGGCAATCATTACGACTATCTGGCGCGCCTCCAAATGGCGGACTGAAAAGCCACTTTTTTTCTCCTTTGTAACTTCTTGAAAATCAGTAGTCATTTTCTGGCGTTTCGAAAGTCTGATCTACGAAAAATTTCTTAAGACCTAGGAAAATTTTTCTCAGACCTAGTTTTTCCTAGCTCAGACTTTCGAAACGGCGCTAAGGAAGGGGTAGAAAAAAGGAAGCTTTTCGCTCCCTTTTTTCTCTTGTTGGTTCTGCTTCCAAACTTCAAACCATCACAGCCCGGCCTGTCAAACCCAAAAGCCCCCGCTTCTCTTGCGATGGAGAAGCGGGGGCAATATCTTGTGTGATGTATCGGGCAGAGGCTTACTTGCCAATCATCATCTTCTTACCGCCTACGATGTACACGCCCTTGGTGGGGATGCTGCTGAGCTTGCGGCCGCTCAGGTCGTAGATGTCGTTGCTGCGCTCAGTCTCTACGGTCACGCCGTCGATAGCGGTGGGGTCTTCCACAGAGAGTGTAGCGTCGATGATGTAACCACCGTTGGCCAAGATGCCGTTAGTGCCGGTGCAGGTGCCGTCGGCTGCAATTTGTCCGCCGGGGTCTACGCTGTTCCAGTCGAGCTTGTAGCGGATGCGGTAGAGGCCGGGCTTAGAGGGAGCAGTGAAAGCGGGGCAGGTCCAGTTGCTGCGGTATTCGCCGGAGATGTATTCGCCGACAGAGTTGTAGCCGCTGGCATCGTCGTTGAAGTTGCCTGAGTAGAAGCTGAATGACTTCAGCTCGGTGCCGCTTTGGTCGGTGTCGCCCTCTCTGTAAGAGAACTTGCCGTCGTTATCTTCGTCTACATATATATATGCGTTCATCCAGTAGCCCTCAAAGCCAAGTTCGGCAGTGAGCTGGTCGCCCACGTTGCAAGTGAAGTACTTGCTCTGGTCGGCGCTCAGGTCGTTGTAGGCCTTTTCGCTGTTGCAGCTGATGGTCTGCGCATAGCTGCCCTCAACCGTCAGAGAAACCGAGTTGACATAGCGGTCGTGGATGTGGCTGGCTGTGGCGTCCTTGTCAAAGTTGATGGCGTAGGAAGTGGTGGGGTCGGGAGTGGGAGTAGGCTCCGGTTCCGGTTCG
Organism: Alloprevotella sp.; assembly: GCA_045636405.1. Taxonomy (GTDB): domain Bacteria; phylum Bacteroidota; class Bacteroidia; order Bacteroidales; family Bacteroidaceae; genus Alloprevotella. Next base: position 40,907 of record JAZTXL010000019.1, on the reverse strand, counting down.
GGCTCGGGTTCGGGCTCGGGAGTCACCACACCGTCTACGGCTTCCAGCATAAACTTGGCAGCAGCCGAAGCTGGAGCATCGCAGAAGGGATAGTAAGTGCCGTCTACGGCTTCCACCTTGAAGTAGTTGCTACCATTCTTAATATAATAAGTGCCGTCGCCGTTGTCTACAAAGTTGAGCGATGTGCTGCCGTTGCCTATGGCGTCGACATTCCACTGTTGGCAATATACATAGTAGCCGCTTTGGGTCTTCAACTTGTAGTTGCTGCCGCTGGCCTCGAATGTGAAAATCTGGTCGTCGCTCTCAGCTTTGGCCACAATGTTCACACCGCCGATAGGACCATCGGGGTGCTCATCGTAGTTGCCGGCGTTGAGGTAGAAGCCGGTGTCGATGTGCTTGATGCGATAGGCTTTTCCTACTTCAATCTGGGGAATCACCGGCTCAGTGCTGTTGTCAAACTGTATAGTATAGACGGTCTGGTTGGCATTGTTCACAGCATAGTCGGAGCCCTTCACGGTGAGCGTAAGCACTCCGCTGGCGGCGTCGTAGCTGCTCTCTACGTAAGAACCGGCACCTTTCTTGGTGTAAGAAAGCTTGGCGGGATCGTAGGCCACACCGCTGAGGTCGTAGTTGCGTGTGCCCTCGCTGAAGTTGAGGCTGGCACCCTGGTAAGAAAGGGCTGAGAGGGTGCTGTAGTACACAAAATACACCTCGTCAATCTGCAGATAGTCGTTGGCACTACCGCCCGGAGTGGGGTTGGTAGTAAAAGAAGCCAAGAGGTATTGCACACCGGTCTGCTCCTTGTCGTAGTTGAAGGTAGCTTCGTATTTCTGCCAGTCGGAAGATGCGGGAATCAACGCCGAGGCGATACCGATGCGGTAGCTGCTTTGGTCGCTTACTTCAGGGTCTCTGTAGTCGCAGTCGCCGTGGAGGATGAATTGTCCGCGACCGTTGGGGCTTCCGCCGGAAGTAAACTTGGCGTAGAAGGTAACAGCGTCGGGGCGTCCGGCAAAGCGCAGGCTGTGTGTAGCGTCGTCGCGCTTGGTATAGTTGTGGTTGGACGAGTTGCTGGGCGTAGTAGAGCCCATGTTGATCATACCTGTGGTCAAGTTGCCGTTAGCCTTTTGTCCGAAGATGCTCTTTGAGTAGATCTGCACAGCATAGTTAGAGCCGTTGGCGCCGGGCGATACGCTTGAAGGCTTGGGGGATGAACCCTTGCCAAGACCTGCCATTGAGCCGGTGGCTGAGTTGAAAGAGTTCCAGCCGTTGCCGGGCTCGGCATCTTTACCTGTGTACTGTTCGAAGCTCGGGTCGGCAAATTGGTAAATGCCTTCTTGAGCCTGTGCAGTCATGCCCATCAAGAAGGCAAGAGCTGCAGCAAAAATAGTCTTTTTCATATAGTTAAGTCCTTAAGTTTATTTTACAAGAACCTTCTTGCCGTTCACGATGTAGATACCTGCGGGCAAGTTGGTGCTATTTACGCGTACGCCGGAAAGGGTGTAAGTGCCTTTCTTGGCAGGAGCGGCCACGATGTTCTCAATGCCGGTCACGCCGTCGCTGACGAAGCGCACGAAGATAGGCATAGGTTCATCGCCGGTGTTGATCCACATTACGTCGATGTCTGCTGTGAGTACGCCGTCCTTGATGTAGCTGGTTTCTGCATTCAAAGAAGCAGTAGCTTCAATAGTGGTGGCGCCTTCGCCCAATGTGAGGTTCACTGTGGGGTTCTTGTCGAAGAAATAGGTGTTAGCCTCTCCTGCGATGACGCGGATGTTGTCGAGCTTGATATCGCCGAGGGGCAATTCGCCCAAAGAAAAATTGTAGAGGGCGAGGTTGATGCAGCCTTTCTTAGCACCGGCAGAAAGTTCTACCTTTTGGTTGGGCAACGCCTCAGAGTTGTCGCTGATGGGATCGCCGAGTTGGATGAAGAGGTCGCCGCTGTAAGTACCTACGATTTTTGTTACATCTGCAGTGTTATCTACTGCGTTGGCGAGCTTGTTACCTACAAATTTTACATAGATGGGAGTGGGCACTTCGGCATTGGTCCACATCACGTTGATGTCTGCTACGAGGTTGTCGCCATCTACATAACTGTTTTCATGGTTGAGCGAAGCGGTGGCTTCAATCAGTCCGCCGGCGAGGGTAAGAGCTACGTCAGGATTCTTTTGGAAGGTGTAGACGTTGTTGCCTTTGGTTTCTACGCCAATGTTGCTGAGTTTGATGTCGCCCAGTAGCAGTTCGTCGAGCGAGAAGTTGTAGAGGGCAAAGTTGATAGCGTTGTTGTTGTCGCCAATGGTGAGTTCCACTTCATAGCCTTCGATGGCCTCGCTTTCTTCGGTGAGGGGCTCGCCGATTGAGATGAAGAGCTTGCCGGAGTAGTCTCCTGCGATGGCGGTAGCGTTTTGTGCCATGGCGGTAGCGCTGAGTGTGAGCGCGCTAATCACTGTGAGTAAAATTTTCTTCATAGAATAAAGTTTTTGAAGTTATAGAATTATTTTTATGTGTTGGATTCTCTGTTAGAACAAGTAGCTGAAGCCCAAATTGCCATAGATGGGGTAGAGGTCGAAGGTAACGCTGTTGAAGTCGTTGGGGAAAATTCCGTTCAAGCCCCATTGCAGGTTGGCAAATACGGCCAGGTGTTTGTAGGCTCTGAATTCTCCACCCACTTGAACGCCCCAGTGGAAGCGGCGCAAGTCCTTAGAGAAGTCGTAAGTAGCCTGGCTCACCTCGGTCTTCTCGCCGGTGGGATTCTGGTCGCGGATGTAAGCATCGACGCCTATCTTGTTGCCGTTCTTGTCGAGGATGTCGTTGCCGTAGGCTTCGCCGGTAAACTCGCCATCGAACATCCAGGCTACGTAAGGACCTGCCGATACCTGCCAGCGTTCATTTTTGAAGGTATAAGTGGCCAGGATGGGGAAGGAGAGGTATTTGTTGTTCACCTGAGTCTTTACGTGTCCGGTGAAGGCACCTTGTATTTTTCCTGAGCCGTCTGTGCTTACGGCTTCCATATAGTAATTTTTTACCGTGGCGTCTGTCTTCATGCCCTTGTTCTCAAAGCGTACGCCGAGGGCCATTCCCCAGTGCGAATTCTTGAATTGCTTGTGTGCCAAGCCTTCGAAGGAGAGACACATGGTGGGGTTGTAGCCGTCGATGGCTCTGATTTCTTGCGGCAGCGGCATGGGCGATGTGCCACCCACGTTGAAGCCGGCGCTGAGTTTTACGTTCCAGCCTTTCAAGGCGGCACGCAGCAAGTTGTTATCGCTGTCTTTCACTGAGCTGTTGGTCTGTGCTGCGAGGGGCAGTGTGACTACGGCGAGCAAAACGAAGAATATTTTTTTCATAAGTTGCAGTGGCTATGTGTTATGCTTTTCTTGTCGGGGATAGTTATGCTACTCCTGTCCCTCCCATTTGATTTTCAACTCGTCAATGTAGAGCGTGCTGCCGATGGCTCCTTCGAAGTAGGCACCTTGTCGGCTGGAGGTGGCCACCATGGTGATGGCGTAGCCGTTATTGCGCAGGCGCTGCTCGTCGAAGGTCTTGCCGTTCTTCTCCTTGAAGGGTTCTTCAAAGTAGGTCCACTCTTGCGGTTCGCCGGGATTGTCGATGCGCGCCATCATGACGATGCGGTCGCTGCTCAGCACGTCGGCTCCGTTGAGGGGGACAAATTTTGCGGGGTCCACTTCGAAGAGTACGGCGTAGATGTCGCAGGTGTCTTTGCGGTCCGGGCAGATGTTGTCGTTCTTGTCTGTGAATACCTCGGCGGCGGTATATTTGTAGTAGCCGGTCAGTTTTTCAGGGCGGCTGCCTACGAGTTGCAGTCCGAAGCGGGTGGCTTTGAGGGGGAAGAGCATGGCCTGAGCGGCTTTGAATTCTCCGATGAAGAGGTTGCCTGCGGCGATGGGCATGCCCACTCCGTCGCCAAACGCACCGGTGTCGCGAGTGACGAGCTTCACGCAGTTGCCGTTCACACCCACTGTTTCGGGGGCTGTGGGGTAGTCTGCGGGAGATTTTGCCATACCGGAGAGCGCAAAGCCGGCGTTGCCTGTGGCCCAGTAGTCACGGCGTGGGTTCTCTATGTCGGTTTCGTCGGTCTCGAACCATTGGTAGTAGCGGCCGGTATTTTCAAGGTTGAAGTGCTCAAAGCTGCAGAGAGAGATGGGCTGAGGATAGTTGAACACCACGATGTAGTCCTTGTGCCAGTTGCCATCTTCCGAGTAGACGGTATAGGTTTGTGGGGTAGAGAAGTCGCGTGTCAGTCCGTTGCCTTCCACTTCGCCACCGGCTGTCTTGGCGGTGATGTGTGCGCCGGGTGTCAGGTAGAACTTGGGAGCTAAGGCAGAGCGGTCGGCGCCATTCTTGATGGTGAAGGATACGCGGTCGTTGGTCACGATGGGGTTGCCGATGACAAAACCTTCAGGGAGCGACTTCAGCCAAAGGCTGTCTATTCCGGTGATGTCGCACTCTGCGTTGGGGGCCTCTTCCTGGATGCACGAGCTGAGAATCAAGGCGCAACCTAAGAGACAGAGGGTTAAAAATCTTTTTACCATACAGATATATCTATTTTTTTCGGGTACAAAATTACGATTTTTTTTGCAGATGTGAAAGTGTCGCCACCCTCCGAGGGCTCTTTACCGTAAATACTACCAACGAAACGGTATTGTACCAAAATAGAAAAGCTAAAACCTACGATGAATCCGCCGTTTTTTGAAAATCCGAGCCCCTTGCAATTTTTCCCCTTTTCAAAAAGAATGCTGCGATGAAATGGGCATTTTTTGCAGTGTCCACTTCCTTGCTTTCTATCTCTCAAAGCACCTTTCTGGCACCCCGTTTTTCGTACTTTGTAACCCCCCTTGCCTCACGGCTGTTTCGAAAGTCTTATCTAGGAAAAACTAGGTCTTAAGAAATTTTTCCTAGGTCTTGCGGAATTTTTCGTAGATCAGACTTTCGAAACGGCTCAAAATGGCTACTGATTTTCAGACGCTTACAAAGGCGAAAAAGATGCCTTTCTTCTCCCATACAAATGTCCGGCATTCTGCGTTGGTGTGTGTAACCATAAAATAGAGTTTGATAGCAAAAGAATAGTAAGATTGTGCTTTTCTTATAAAAATGTATAGTATAAGTAAGCAAATATGTGTAAAAAGTAATTTTTTATCTAAAAATAATTGCCTCGCGCGCACGTATGTATAAATAATGTGTATCTTTGTCAGCAAAATTTATAATACAAAAGACAAACTATGGTAAAAATAGACCAGTTGGACTATAAAATCCTGGAAATCGTGTCGAAAGATTCGCGCATCGCTTTCAAGGACATAGCCGATAGATGCAACGTATCGCGTGCGGCTATTCATCAGCGTGTGTTGCGCTTGATTAAACATGGTATCATCACCGGCTCCGGATATACGGTAGATCCGAAAGCCGTGGGGTATAACACCTGCACCTATGTGGGAGTGAAGCTTGAGCGCGGCTCTATGTATCGCGACGTAGCTGCGCAGCTCACCGACATTGACGAAGTGGTGGAGTGTAACTTTACCACCGGCCCCTACACCATGCTCATCAAACTCTACTCACGCGACAATGGACACCTGATGGAGCTGCTCAACGGTCGCATCCAGCAAATCGAAGGCGTCATCTCCACCGAGGCACTCATCTCTTTGGAGCAGAGCATCAACCGCACTATTCCCATCATGGTGCCCAACGATACGCCCGAAGCGCCAAAGAAAGGACGTCGCTCGTGAGTCTCTTGCATTTCGAAGGCTTGCTCCTGGGCCTGGCTACCTTTCTGGTGATAGGCATCTTTCATCCCATAGTGATTAAAACGGAATACTATTTCGGTACCCGCCCGTGGTGGGTGTTTCTTCTATTGGGAATCGCATGCTCGGCAGGGGCACTCTTTGTAGAAGAAGTGTTTTGGAGTGCGCTCTTAGGGATAGTGGGCTTTTCCTCCTTCTGGACCATCAAGGAATTGTTTGAGCAGGAGGAGCGCGTGCGTAAGGGATGGTTCCCCAAAAATCCCAGGCGAAAATATAAAGAGAACTTGTAGCAAATGAAGATATAAAGCCCCTGGCGCGTCTCCTTTATGTGCGAGACAGGCGAAGGGGTTTTCTTATGATAGCAAAGTCTTGTTTCTCAGAAATCTAACAGTATGAATCCTTTTGATATATCAGCGGCCTATCGCCGCATTACGGAAGAGCCACTGCCCCGTGCGGAGCGTCCGTTGATAGGCATCACCGGAAATTTTGGCGAGCACGGCAGCGAGCTGGCCGAGGGCTACTACGCCTCAGTAGAGGCCGCCGGCGGTGTTCCTTTGGTCATCCCACCCGGCCTGAAGCCCGAGATGCTCTGCGCTTTGCTCGACCGCGTAGACGGTGTGCTGCTCTCGGGTGGCGCAGATGTCAATCCGCTCTTTGTAGGCGAGGAGCCCATCCCGCAGTTGGGTGGCATCAATCCCCGCCGCGATGCTATGGAACTCCTTTTGGTGCGTCTGGCTTACGACCGCCAGATTCCGCTCTTCGGTATTTGCCGCGGCATTCAGGTGTTGGCCATGGCGCTCGGTGGAAGCATCCATCAAGACCTCGGCGCCTGCTTGCCCGAAGCAAAGTTGCTCAAGCACAGCCAAAAGCTGGAGCGCGGGGTGGCATCTCATAAAGTAGAGGCCGAAGAAGGCTCGCTGATGCATCGCCTGTTGGGTAAGGACATTTTTGTCAACTCCTTCCATCACCAGGCCGTTAACGAGCCGGGTCCCCGTTTGAGGGTGACGGCGCGCTCAGCCGACGGCGTGGTAGAAGCTGTGGAGAGCACAGAAAAGAAAAGCATCTACGGCGTACAGTGGCACCCCGAGTGTTTCCTCCCCGCCGGCAACGACTGCATGATGTCCCTGTTCCGCCATTTTGTAGGCGAGGCGGCTTCCTTTCATGCTGCTCGCGAGGCACACCGAGCCATCCTGACGCTCGACTCGCATTGCGACACCCCCATGTTTTTTGACCGCGACATCCGTTTCGGTTGCCGCGACGAACAGATACTCATGGACCTCCACAAAATGACCGAGGGCCATCTCGACGCCGCCATCATGGTGGCCTATTTGCCGCAGAAGGGATGCTCCGAACAAGAGTTGGAGACCGCAAACACTGAGGCCAACCGCCTGCTTACGGAGATAGAAAAAATGGTGGGCGCTTGTCCCGCCGCAGCCATTGCCCGCACGCCGGCCGACCTTTACCGCTTGAAACAAGCCGGCCAAAAGGCGGTGATGATGGGTGTGGAAAACGGCTACGCCTTTACCAATCGCCTCGACACCATTGCCGAGTTTCGTCGCCGCGGTGTGGTCTATGCCACACTGTGCCACAACGGCGACAACCAACTTTGCGACGCGGCCTCCAAAAGCCAGGCCACGTACGGCGGTTTGAGCGCCTTGGGACGCCAGGCCATCGAGGAGATGAATCGTGTGGGAATGATGATCGACCTCTCGCATGCCGGCGAAGCCACCTTTTACCAGGTGCTCGAGTTGAGTTCGCAGCCCGTGGTTTGCTCCCATTCCTCGGCACGCGCCCTTTGCGACCATCCGCGCAACCTTACCGACGACCAACTGCGCGCTTTGGCGGCACGCGGCGGTGTGGCGCAGGTGACCCTCTACAATGGATTCTTGCGCAGCGACGGCTCTGCCACCATCGACGACGCCGTGCGCCACTTGCTCCATATGGTGGAGGTGGCCGGCATCGACCACGTGGGCATCGGAACCGACTTCGACGGCGACGGCGGCGTTCCGGGTTGTGCCTCGGCTGCCGAGTTGTTAAACTTTACCCGTGCCTTGATGGCCGAAGGCTTTGACCTTGAGAGCCTGCGCAAGGTGTGGGGAGGCAATTTTCTGCGTGTGATGCAGCAAGTGCAGGATGCCGCTTGTACAGATTTTTAATAGATAGAAAAAATAAAGACATCCATGAAGATATCCCTTTGGACAATAGCTGCGGCAGCCTGGCTGAGCCTCGCCGCTTTGTCTGCTTGTAACAGCAAGAATACGCCTGTGGCACAGAGTGGTGTGCAGTATGTGGTGGGCGATGCCTGCCCGTTTCAGTTCAATGCCGACTCGGCCTATGCTTTTGTGGAAGCGCAGTGCGCCTTTGGTCCGCGTGTGCCCAATAGCGAGGCGCATCGTCGCTGTGGCGACTATCTGGTTGGGAAGTTCCGCTCCTACGGCCTCGATGTGGTGGAGCAGACTGCCAACCTTACCGCGTGGGACGGCACAGTGCTTGCCGCTCGCAACATCATTGCCTCCTATGCCCCCGATAGTGCCAAGCGCATCTTGCTCTGTGCCCACTGGGACAGCCGCCCCTGGTGCGATGCCGACCCCGATAGAAGCAAGCACCGCGAACCTGTGATGGGAGCCAACGATGGTGCCAGCGGAGTGGCCGTAATGCTTGAAGTGGCGCGCCTCTTGCAGGAGATGAAGCCTGCCGTGGGAATCGATCTCATCTGCTTTGACGCCGAGGACTACGGATGTCCTTACTGGGCCGATGACAATGGCTATTCGGACGGCAGCGACTGGTGCTTGGGCTCGCAATACTGGGCGAAGCACCCCCACAAGTCCGGCTATTCTGCCACCTATGGCATCTTGCTCGACATGGTGGGCGGCTTCGGTGCGCAGTTTTGCTACGAGGGCTATTCGCTGCGTTATGCGCAAGCCATAGTGGGCAAGGTGTGGACAGCGGCTCGTGCGGCAGGGGCCGAGAAGTTTTTCCCCTTTACCGAAGGCGGCTACATCACCGACGACCACGTGCCGCTGAACGAGACGGCTGCCATCCCCACCATCGATGTGATTGCCTTCCATCCTAACAGCAACCACTCTTTCGCACCCACATGGCACACCACGCAGGACACCCCCGAGAATATCTCGCGTGAGACCCTCAAGGCTGTGGGACAGACCATGTTGCAGGTGATACATGAAGAGAAATAGGCGGGCGCCGAACCCTGATATGTACAAAAGAAATTCCTATAAATTATGCAGACTATCAACGAGATACAAGACGAAGTAATTGAAGAGTTCCTCGAACTGGAGGACTGGATGGACCGCTACCAGCTGCTCATCGACCTGGGCGAGGAAAGCGAAGTCCTGGACGAGGCCGACAAGACCGACGGCAACCTGATAGACGGTTGTCAAAGTAGGGTGTGGCTCGTGTGCAACGAGGTGGACGGCCGCCTGATGTTCCGCGCAGAGAGCGACGCCCTCATCGTGAAGGGCATTGTCACGCTGCTGTTGCGCGTGGTGAGCGGACATACGCCAGACGAGATTCTGGATGCCGACCTCTATTTCATAGAGCGCATTGGCTTGCGCGACCACCTTTCGCCCACGCGCAGCAATGGCTTGCTGGCCATGGTGAAGCAGATGCGCATGTATGCCCTGGCTTACAAAACGAAGCTCGAAGGACTCTAAAAAATCATCCCCCATGATATCCGGCTGCGGACTGCTCTGAAAGGAGCGCTCCGCAGCTTTTTTGTGTCCCTTGTAATCGTTTGAGAATCAGTAGCCATTTTGGACCGTTTCGAAAGTCTGATCTACGAAAAATTCCGCAAGACCTAGGAAAAATTTCTTAAGACCTAGTTTTTCCTAGCTCAGACTTTCGAAAAGCTATTGAACGCGCCTACAAAAAAGGAAGCCACCTGTGGCTTCCCGATGAAGGAGTTTTGTATAGAATTTATGCTTCTATAAATCGGTTTCGCCCAGTAGACGAAAGATGAGGTCGGCCTCAAAACCGCGACCGGCGGCAAAGCGAGCCAACTTCTGTTGCAGCAGAAACTCGTCGGCCTCTTTCAGCGTGCGGCGCTTCTGCTCGATGAGGGCTTTCAGCCCTTTTGTGTACTCGCCCTCGTCGATGTTGGCAAAGGCGCTGTTGATGTCCTCGGCGGCAATGCCTTTTTGCTGTAGCGCCTGCCTGATTTTTATCCGCCCCCATCCGTTGTACAGCACTTTATCGTGTGTGAAGGCTGCGGCATAGCGCGCTTCGTCAATGAAGCCTTCTGCTTCGAGGCGGTCGGCTATGCGTTGCGCCGTGCTGCTGTCTACCCCATATTTGTAGAGGTAGCCCGTCACGTCGGAGCGACATTGCTCCTGGCGCGCACAGCGTGTCGAGGCGCGCACAAAGGCTTCTTCCGGGCTGAGGGGTTTCATGGAGCAGGAGGAGAGGTGTTATCTTTTTAGAACACTGCGCAGCACAAACCAGGCATGTTGCAGGAGGGTGGAGAGCAGACCGTAGTGGCGCACCATGATGCGGAAGCGCTCTTTGAGCGATGCCTGGTGGTGGAGCGTGGTGAGCCCTTCGTGCAGATAGTCGGCCAGGATGAGGTGGGTGTTGAGCAGTGAGAGTTTCTTTTGCTTTGCGGCGCGCATGATGCGTATGCACCAGTCGAAGTCGGCAGCAAAGCGGTATTTCAGGTTGTACTTGTTGGCGCGGGCAAGGTCGGTGCGCACGTAGAAAGCCTGGTGGCACACGAGCATACCGCTGCGGAACGAGCGCCAGTTGAGGCGTTCGGGCGGAGAGAGTCGGCGGTGGCGGATGAAGTGGCCCTCATCATCCACGATGTCGGTGTCGCCAAACACCACGGCGGGTTGGTTGCCTTTGGCAATCAACTCGGCGATGCGCTCCAGTGTGTCGGGGGCGTGCAACTTGTCGCCGGCGTTCAAGAACACGATGTAGTCGCCCGTGGTCATGTCGATGGCCTTGTTCATCGCATCGTAGAGGCCCTCGTCGGGTTCGCTGATGCAAGAAATCTCGTGGCGCTTTTCGGCGATGCTGTTGCGCTTCTGGTAGTGGTGCACATGGGCCAGCGTATCGTCTTGCGAGTTGCCGTCGACAATGATGTGCTCAATGTAGGGATAGGTTTGCGACTCCACGCACTCTATGGTGCGTGCAATGGCAGCGCTGGCGTTGTACGTGACCGTGGCTACCGATATTTTAAGCGGAGGTTCTTCCATTTTATAGGGCTGCTGTTGGCGTTGCTTGTGGGGTGAAAGAAGGTCTTAGCCTTGTTCGTAGATTTTGATATATTGTGTGGCCACGGCCTGCTCAGAGTAGTGTCGCTCTGCCTTGCGGCGTGTGGTCTGCACAAAGGTTTGGTTGTTCTGGGAGAATAGGATTTGTGTCAGTCCTTGTGCAAAATCCTCGGCGTCCTTGAAACGGGCAAGGTAGCCGCTCACGCCGTGGTCAATCATTTGTGGCAGTCCGCCTACGTTGAAGCCTACGCAGGGCAAACCGCATGCCATACCTTCGACGATGGTGTTGGGTAGGTTGTCCATAAGGGTGGGCATTGCCAGCACATCGGCTGCGTTGTAGAGGTTGCGCATGGTTTCTTCGTCGGTCACGTAGGGTTGCGGCAGGACGTCGCAGGCAAATTGTCCGCGCAAGGCTTCGGCGTCGCGCCCAACGGGCACCACTGCCAACTCATCGGCCACGTGGCCATACTTGTTGCGGAGAATGCTGACCGACTCTTTCAGATAGTCGATGCCCTTGCGGCGGTCGGTGGCGTTGAAGGCTACGAAGAGGATGAGCTTCTTCTCTTGCGGCAGACCGAGCTGCTGGCGTGCCTCGCGCTTGTTGCCGGGGCGGAAGAAGTTCATGTCTATCGGGTTGGGGATGCTCTCCACCTTGTGCCCCTTGAGTAGTGGCGCACGGCGGGCTATGTCGGCCAGCCAGTCGCTGCAGGCTACGAAGTGGATGCGTCCGGCGGCATATGTCTTTTGCTTGCGGAGGAAGGTGGTGTGCGAGAGGTCGTTGTCGCTACCGCCGCCGCGTAGCTGCGGACAGTTGCCACACTCCTGCAACCATGCTTCGCAATCGGCTGCTTGATGGCACACACCGGTGCAGGGCCACATGTCGTGGAGGGTCCATACGATGCGCTTACCGGAGGCCAGCACCTTGCGGATGTCGCTGAGTGAGAGCATGCCCTGGTTTACCCAGTGGAGGTGGATAACGTCTGCCTGCTGAAACTCGGGCAGGCGGGTAATGTCGTAGCCGTGGGTGCTGTGGTCTACGGCAAAGAGATTCTCGCGGCTAAAGCCATTGGCGGCGAAAATCTCTGCGCGCTCCATGACAAACTTGGCTCGCAATAGGGGAGAAGGGGGCAGTGTTTTCACGCGGAGGTTGTTAGTCTCCTTGTCGCGTACGAGCATGGTGGCTTGTACGCCGTGGTTGTTCAAGGCAGCCAGCAAACGGCGTGCAGCAATAGCCGCGCCCCCGGCACTATCTGATGTGTTTACTAAGAGTACTCTCATATATGTGTATTCCCTACAAAGGTACGGATTTTTATTTGAAAACAGCCTCTGGGCATAGACAGAAAACAAAAAAGTCGCTTCCGAAGAAACGACTTTATAATTTAAAGGATAAGCGTTGGCTTATTCTACAACAGCTGCCAATTCAGCGCCGGCTTTGAACTTAACAACTTTCTTAGCGGCGATTTGGATTTTCTGCTTAGTTGCGGGGTTGATACCTTCACGAGCGGGACGTTCGTTAACTGAGAAAGTACCGAAACCGAGGAGAGCTACTTTGTCACCTGCCTTTACTGCGTTGGTGATAGCTTCGAGAGTAGCGTCGAGAGCCTTCTTGGCATCTACTTTGCTCAATCCTGCGCCAGCAGCGATTGCGCTTACGAGTTCAGATTTGTTCATGTGTGTAAGTATTAAAAATAATAGATAGTTCTTTGTAACAGATTACTTCGCAAATATATAGCAACTTACAGAATTACCAAAACTTTTGCGGATTTTTTTTTCTTTGGGGCAAAAAATTTTACCAAATGATATAAAATTCTGCAACTTTATGCGTCTGCAAAGGCCTTTTGCATACCGAAAGGGCCGTAGGCTGTAAAAGATGAGCGATGAAGAATGCGCTGTGCGCCGAGGCCACTGAACGGCGAGAAAAGGGCGATTTTTAAGCTTTTGTAAGCACCTGATAGTCAGTGGCTATTTTGGGGCGTTTCGAAAGTCTGATCTACGAAAAATTTCTTAAGACCTAGGAAAAATTTCTTAAGACCTAGTTTTTCCTAGCTCAGACTTTCGAAAAGCCCCCTCTGACCTGTGCGGAAAGAGGGGGCTTCGGTGGTTGTTGCTTAGGGGCTTTTTTCTTTCTTATGGCTCTCCTATATTACGACTACACTGGCTGCCGCCGCGTCTTTACCATCGGAGGTGGTAATCATAAAATAGTAGACGCCCGAGGCTACGCGCTGTCCGCGCTGGTTGCGGCCGTCCCATGTGAAGGTGCCGCCCACGGATGTGCCGGCATAGATGAGCTGGCCGTTAACGCTTACCACCTTCACATCGGCGTCGGCTGTGAGTCCGGTCAGGGTGATGTTGCCGTGGTATTCGGGTCGTACGGGGTTGGGATAAACCTTAAGATGGTCGTCGCTCAGTTTGTTGCCCGGCGCCGAGGCTTCGCTTTGATAGGAGATGAGGCCCTGGTCGGTGCCAATCATGATTTCGCCGGTGGAAAGATTGGGGGCGATGGAGTAGATGTAGTTGGAAAGCAGCGGCGAGTTGTCGGTGGTGAAGTGGTGGAGAGTCTCTACGCCGTCGGCGCTCACGAGGTAGATGCCGTTTTGCTCAGTGCCTATCCATTTGCGGTTGGCGCCATCCACGGCGATGGCTGTGATTACCTCGCCGTTGAGCAGATAGTCGGCATAGTTGGTGCCGTCGTTGCGAGGCACCTTTACCTGTGTCACGTAAAAGTCTGTGTCGAACCATTCGTCGGGGTGTGTCACCACGAACAGACCGATGCGCGTGCCTATCCATATGGCACCGTCGTGGTCCTCTGCCATGGCGTAGACACCTTGCAGCGTGTAGGACGTTCCGTCTTGGTTGGTCACGCTCGAGCGATAGCGACTCAAGTCGTCGCTGAGTAGGTCGACAGTACCGTTGTTGTCGAAACAGAGGAGGCCTCCGTCGTGGTTGCTCACCGTGCGTCGCGATGCCACCCAAATGCGGCCTTTGCTATCGATGAGGGTTTTCTCGGCCGTAGGAGCCTTGGCCAGGCCGTCAAAGTAGAAGCCTTTCCAGCTGCCGTCGGGCTTAAGCACTCGGAGGATGGTGTCTGCTTGCGAGTTGTTGACCATCCAGAGATTTCCCTCGCCGTCAAAGTTGAGACCGTCCATGCGGACATAGCGAGGATTGCCCGGAGCTGCCGATACCAATGGGCTGTTTCCTAAACTATACTGGCGGACAAATTTATAGTCCTTGAACTCGTAGATACCAGTACCTCCGGCACTGGCGAAGTGGTGGGTGGGGTCTTTGGGGTCTTGCGCGATGGAGGTGATGTCGCGGTAGGCCACGCCGGTAACGTTTTGGATTCCGTCTTCCTGGAAGGTGGTCCACTCGTTGTTCTCATAGGCCATCAAGGTGCCGGGGTAGTGAATCAAGTCAGCCCAGTCAAGTCGGCCTCCGGCTATGAGCAGTCGGCTGCCTTCGTAGCGCATGAAATAGCAAAGGTCGCGCTGCGGGCCGTAGCCTCCCAGTACTTCGCCGGTGGGAGCAAAGGTCTTGTCGGTAACCTTCAAACCCACCAGGCCGTTGAAACCATTGGCAGCCCAAAAGGTGCCGCGCGAGTCGCGAGTGAGGGCGGTCCATTGGTTGGCGTAGGTGAGTGCTTGGGCTACTTTAAGAGGAGCTGTTGCTTCTATGATGTAGATGTTTTGCTTGTCGGCAAAGACGGCGTGGCTCTCGCTGGCATAGCCCATGTTGAATGTGCCGCCGGAGAGTTTGGAGTGGGCAAAGTTGCCGTTGGCATTCATCGGTGCAACGACCCACAGACCCGCGGCCCAATCAGTGGAGGATGCGAAGCGGATGTATAGATGACCGGCAAAGGGTAGGAGTTGTCGCACGGAGCCTTTGCAGAGCGTTTTCCAAAAGGTGGGGTCGGAAAAATTGTCGCTCACGTTGCAGTAGCGCACTTCGGAGTCGGTGGCGATAAAGAATTTACTGTCGAAGATGGCTGCATGAAGCACGTTGTAGCCCTGTTGGCTGTATTTCTTAATCTCGTTCTTCACTAGGTCGAGGTAGATGAAGCCGTCGCTAGTAGCCACCACCGCCTCGTCGCCACATACCGTAAGGCTGTTGAATGCGATGCTGCCATCGTTGGCCGATTTCACCTGCGGTATGTTGATGGTCTCGCCGTTGCGAGGTATGATGTCGATGTTACCATTCTCGTAGACCACGCATACTTTATGCTGTGTGGCGGAGTAGCCTATGTATTTGATGCTCTTATCGCTCAGGCCGCTCAGCTTGGAGAGTTGTCGCACTTCGGTGGTCTCGGTGTCGTAGACAAAGAGGTTGCCGTCGCTCAGGGCGTAGATTTCCTTGCCTGCCGGAACGTTGTTGGTGACGTTGTGGTAGGAGAGGTAGGGCGTCCATTCGCCAATGCCGGCGGCAAAGGCTGTAAGTGCGGACAAGAGAAAGGCGATGGTAGCAAATAGGTTTCTCATACGAAGTAATCTTTATAAGTTTTGGTCGGAATGGCCGAGGTAGGAGCACAACTTCTTGACGGCGCGGGCACGGTGGCTGATTTGGTTTTTTACATCCACCCCCAGTTCCGCAAAAGTCTTGCCTGTGTCCTCGGGGATAAATACGGGGTCGTAACCAAAACCATCGGTGCCGCGCTCCTCAGTGGGGATGAATCCTTCCACCACACCTTCGAAGAGTTGTTCCTCTCTATTTTCTATTAACGCAATAACTGTCCTAAATTGTGCACGGCGGTCAGTTTTATTTTCCAGCTCGTGGAGCAACTTCTTGGTGTTGGCCACGGGGTCGTAGCGGTCGGCATAGGCGTAGCGAGCTGTGTGAACGCCTGGCCCGCCTCCCAAGGCAGCTACTTCAAGGCCTGTGTCGTCGGCAAAGCAGTCGAGGCCATAGCGCTCGTATACCCAGCGCGCCTTGATGAGTGCGTTGCCCTCGAGCGTATCGGCTGTTTCGGGGATGTCATCGTGGCAGTTGATGTCGGCAAGGCTGAGAATTTCTATGTCGTTGCCCAGGATGGCTTTAATCTCAGAAAGCTTGTGGGCATTGTTAGTGGCAAATACGAGTTTCTTCATATCGGAAAATTCTAAAAGGATTTGTTCTAAGGGGATGGCTTACACATTATATTATATATAGACTCATCGCACGGCGCTATTGCTGCGAATAATTTCTGTAGGCATGCCGCCTAGTTCGGAAGCGGTGTCGGTGAACGAAGACCAATAGCTGCCCAGCAACTTATGGGTGGCGGCGAGGCAGAAAAGGTCGACAACAGCCTCCTGCATACCGGCGAGCGAGTTGCGACCGGCTGTAGTCTGTTGGTAAACGAAGCGTCCGGGATATTTGTCGGATAGTTTTTCCTTTAAGCCGGCTTCGTCGGTCGCTAAAAAGAAGTGTACGGAAGAGTCGGCTGCTATTTCTGCTTCGATGGCTTGCTCAAAAGCCTCGATGGGACTTTCTGCAATGGAAATTGTGTTGTCGGTGCGGCGGATATGGATGCCGATGGTACGTGTAGTAAATAGGGAGAGGATGTTGTTGATGCGTTGTTGTAAGGAGGCTACGGGTTGAAGGCGCTTAGTAACTACTGTGGGATAGTCAAACAGAGAGTATCCTGTAGAAAGGTAGAGGCGCTTGTCCTTTTTGGTCCATTCCTCCAAAGGACCATGTTGGCGCGGGTCGAAGTTCTTCTGTTGCGCATCGAAAATAAGTGTACGCACCAAGGCAGGGATGTGTAGGTTGTAGCGGCTTACCGGAGTGAGCCACCAACTACCTTTGGTCACGCAGAAGTTCTCTGCGTGGATGGACATAAACAGTTCGTCGAACTCGGCAAAGCATTCTTTATTTTTAGCCCACGCCACGCGTACGGCGCTATTATGTTCTTCAGAAAAGAACAAGGCGGAAAGCACAACCCTTAAGCGGTTGCACAATCCACCTTGTGCTGCAATAGTCAGAGTGGGACTCATTTTTTCTCCCCCTTGACTTTTATCTTGTCAAAGCCTTCGCCGAATACACCAATGACCTTCGACTGCGATACGAAAGCATTGGGGTCGATGCTCTGGATAATGCGGAAAATATTAGTACTCTCGCGCTTCTTTGCCAACACCACGAGCACTTTTCTCTCCTGCTTTGTGTACCACCCTTGTCCGTTGAGTACGGTCACGCCGCGGTGGGTCTCGTTAATCGCAGCAGCTATCTCGTCGTACCTCTGAGAGAAGATTAAGAACTGGACAGATTGGCGGCCGCGGTCTACAACGTAGTCTAGCAGAATGTTGGTGATGAGCAGTGTGCAGTAGCCATATAGGATTTGGTCGATGCTGCTTTCCGGGAGCAAGATGATAGAGGTGATGATGATAAAGTCGCAGAGCATCATCATCTGGCCAAGGGTTACGTCCTTGTACTTATTGATGATGGCTGCAACAATATCTGTGCCACCTGTCGAACCGTTGCTGAGGAATACGATGCCGAGTCCGATGCCTTCGATGGCGGCACCCAGGATGCAGGACATAAATATATTGTCTCTCACAATCTGAGGTGGATAGTTGTCGCCTAAGCGTACGAGCTCGGGGTGCAACTCGCCATAGTGAATCATGGCCTCTTTTACAAATCCCAAGAGGAATGTGAGCATGAGAACCGCATAGATGGTCTTCACGCAGAACTTCCATCCTAAAATTCTAATGGCTGCAATCAACAATACGATGTTGACAAGGAAGAAGGTCCATTGTACAGGAAACCCAGTACCATAGAAAATTACAGCTCCGGCTCCGGCTACTCCGCCGGTGGTGATTTGGTAGGGCAACTGAAAGCAGTTGAACCCAATGGCGTAGCATAATAGGCCGAAGGTAATGAACAGATAGTCGCGCCACTCTTGGTAGATGTTTACTTTTATTTTGGGTCGCATTTTCTTAAGTGTGTATTGTGTCAAGCCGTTACTTGGTTCAACCCAGTTCTTACTTTACTTGATTACGATATTGACTATGCGTCCGGGCACCACGATGACTTTTACAATCTGCTTGCCCTCAAGGTATTTCTGGGCTTGCTCTGATGCCAGAGTAGCCTTTTCTATTTCTTCCTTAGAGGCATCGGCTGCAAAGTCAAGGGTGAAGCGTGTCTTGCCGTTGAAGGAAACGCCGAGTGTAACGGTGTCTTCTTTCAAGTGAGCCTCGTCGAACTCGGGCCAAGCTGCGTCGCACACCGTGGTGGTATGTCCCATCATGTGCCAAAGTTCTTCGGCGATGTGGGGGGTGAATGGTGCGAGCAGGGTGACAAGAATTTCGAGCACAGTGCGGCTGGTGCATTTTTGCTGAGCCAGTTCGCCCACGGCAATCATGAATGCGGGTACCGAGGTGTTGTAAGAGAATACCTCGATGTCCTCGCTTACTTTCTTGATGAGTTTGTGGAGTGTCTTGAGGTTCTCTTTGGTGGGTGCGTCATCTGTTACAATGAACTGGTCGTTCTTGTCGAAGTAGAGATTCCATGTCTTGCGCAAGAAGCGGAAGCAGCCGTCAATGCCGTTAGAGTCCCAGGGCTTGCTCTGATTGATGGGGCCGAGGAACATCTCGTAGAGGCGGAGCGTGTCGGCGCCGTATTTCTCTACAATCATATCGGGGTTCACCACATTGTACATAGACTTTGACATCTTCTCTACGGCCCATCCGCAGATGTACTTGTCTTCTTCGAGGATAAATTCTGCTGTAGCGTATTCGGGTCGCCAGGCTTTGAAGGCATCAAGGTCGAGCACGTCGTTCTGTACGATGTTTACGTCCACGTGGATGGGTGTCGTTTCGTATTGGTCTTTGAGGCCGAGCGAAACAAAGGTGTTGGTGTCTTTGATGCGGTACACAAAGTTGGAGCGGCCTTGAATCATGCCTTGGTTCACCAGTTTCTGGAAGGGCTCATCTTTGCAAGCTACGCCAAGGTCGAAGAGAAATTTGTTCCAAAAGCGGCTGTAGATGAGGTGGCCTGTGGCATGCTCCGAGCCTCCGATGTAGAGGTCTACGTTCTGCCAGTAGTTGTTGGCCTCGTTGCTAACGAGTGCAGAGTTGTTGCGTGGATCCATGTAGCGGAGGAAGTAGGCCGATGAGCCTGCGAAGCCCGGCATGGTAGAGAGTTCGAGGGGGAAGACGCTTACGTGGTCGATGAGCGAGTTCTCTACAACACTGTTGGTCTTAGTGTCCCACGCCCAGTGAGTAGCGTTGCCCAATGGAGGCTCTCCGCTTTCTGTGGGGAGGAACTTTGTCACTTCCGGCAACTCGAGTGGGAGGCACTCGGAGGGTATCATTTGCGGCATGCCGTTCTTGTAGTAAACGGGGAAGGGTTCGCCCCAGTAGCGCTGGCGACTGAAGATGGCGTCGCGCAAGCGGAAGTTTACCTTCACGCGGCCGAGTTTGTTTTCTGTCACAAACTTTTTAGTGGCGGCAATGGCTTCTGTTACGGACAGGCCGTTGAGCGAGAAGCCGCCCAAAGTTTCTTTTCCTGCCACAGGTGAGTTCATCACGGTGCCCTCTTTGGCATCGAAGCTCTCTTCGCTCACATCGGCGCCTTCAATTAAGGGGATGATGGGCAAGCCGAAATGTTTTGCAAAGGCATAGTCGCGTGAGTCGTGGGCGGGCACTGCCATGATGGCGCCGGTTCCGTAGCCGGCCAATACATAGTCTGAAATCCACACGGGGATGCTGTCGCCGGTGAAGGGGTTTACGGCGTAGGAGCCGGAGAATACGCCGGTCACGCGGCGGTCGGCTATGCGTTCGCGCTCGGTGCGCTTTTTGGTAGCTTCAAGATAAGCTTCCACCTCGGTGCGTTGTGCGTCGGTGGTGAGTTGCGCCACGAGTTCGCTCTCGGGAGCGAGCACCATGAAGGTCACACCGAAGATGGTGTCGGCGCGTGTGGTGAAGATGGTGAACTCGATGTCGCTGTCCTTCACCTTGAACTGCATCTCCGTACCTTCGGAGCGGCCAATCCAGTTGCGCTGCGTTTCTTTCAGCGAGTCGGTCCAGTCGATGTTGTTCAGTCCGTCGAGCAAGCGCTGTGCGTAGGCTGATACGCGCAAGCACCATTGCTTCATCTTCTTTTGTACTACGGGGTATCCGCCGCGTTCGCTCACTCCGTCTACCACTTCGTCGTTGGCCAATACGGTACCCAGTTGCGGACACCAGTTCACCATCGTTTCGCCCAGGTAGGCTATGCGGTAGTTCATCAGCACTTCTTGTTGCTCTACGTCGCTCATGGCGTTCCACTCGGCGGCGGTGAAGGAGAGTTCTTCGCCCTGTGCGATGTCGAGGCCTTCTGTGCCTTGCTTTTCAAAGTGTGTTACGAGTTTTTCGATGGGCTGTGCTTTCTGGCAACTGTTGCAATAGAAAGAGCCAAACATCTTTTGGAAGGCCCATTGTGTCCAGTGGTAGTAGTTGGGTTCGCAGGTGCGTATTTCGCGTTGCCAGTCGAAGCAGAAACCTATTTTGTCCAGCTGTTCGCGGTAGCGTGCAATGTTCTGCTCAGTTGTTTTGGCCGGGTGTTGTCCGGTTTGGATGGCGTATTGCTCTGCGGGCAATCCGTAGGCATCGTAGCCCATGGGGTTGAGCACATTGAAACCCTTTTGGCGTTTGTAGCGTGCGTAGATGTCTGATGCGATGTAGCCCAGAGGGTGGCCGACGTGGAGACCGGCTCCCGAGGGGTAGGGGAACATGTTGAGCACGTAGTATTTAGGTTTTTCTGCTGATGGCTCAACGTGGTAAGTTTGCTCGGCGGCCCACTGCTCGCGCCATTTCTTTTCTATTTCTCTAAAGTTGTATTCCATTTTCTGATAGGGTGTTTTCTGTTTTGCGAAGCAAAGTTAGTATATGGTGGGCGAAGTACAAAGCGAAAACCAATATTTTGCCAGTAGCTGCCCTCGGTTGGTTGTTTTCTCTTAGCGTATGGTGACCATCGTGGCGCCAAATCCGTATTCGCGGAAGGAGGCATCTTGCACGGCACATTGCTTGTAGCGCGAGCGCAGTTCCTTGAGCAGGGCCGCGCGCAGTGTGCCGTCGCCCTTGCCGTGGATAAATACAATCTTGCGGCCTTTCTCCTTGAGGTGTGCCTGCATGGTGTCGCGGAACTTTTGCATCTGGAAGTCGAGGATGTCTTTGGGCTGCATGCCGGCCGTGGTGTCGAGCAGTTCTTCGGCGTGGAGGTCTATCTCCAGCAGGTTGCTCTTCTTCTCCGCCTCCTTGTGGCGTGCCGGTTGGCGCAGGGGTCGTTCGGCCGTCGCCTTTCCGCTCATGGCCTCTTGCAGGCGGTCGGCATCCACGAATACAGCTGTGCGACCGGGATGGTCGTCGCGCAGGATGTCCACCATGAAGGCCGGCTCCTCGAAGAAGTCGCTCTCGCTGAAGGTGTGGAGTTTGTAGAAGCGCGTGCCGTCAATGCGCAAGGGGATGCTCATGGCGGGCTTGGGCAGGAAGGATTTGCCGTCTTTATAGGCCAGTGTCTGCACGGTGAGGTTTTCCAACTCCGGCAATACATCGCGGCGAAACTCCTCGAGGAACAGTTTGGTGTTGGGCTCGATGAGTCCTTCGTGGCGCAAGGTGCAGGCATTGCCCTGGCGGTTGAATATGAGGAAGCGCACAAAGTAGTTGCTGTCGTTCACCAGGTAGGCTTCGAAAGCCGTGTTGCTCAGTTCCTTGGCATTGACCGGCACGAAGCCGAAGAAGAGGTTGAGCACATCGGCGCCGCGGCGCTCCAGCGGGCGGGGCTTGAAGGTGATGGGCTTGTCGTCCTCGTCGTCGTCGAAGGAGTGGACAAAGGTGTCGGGCTGCGCGCTTCGAAAGCGGTTGTCGGCCTCGCGAGGCGCCGGAGCGCTGGGGCGGGCAAAGTTCAACTCGTTTGTCTCAATGACCACCACTTCGCGCACGAGGGTGGGCATGTCGAAGCCGTCCTCGTCGCGTACGATGACGATGTCCTTATTCTGGAATCCTACAATCACGCCGCCTCCCACGTCGTTGAGGAAGCGCACTTTATCTCCTACTTTCATAATTGGTCTGGTTGTTTTGTTTGCGGCGAAGTTACAAAAAAACATTGTAGCCGCCAAGCCTCTGCCGCTGCTAGAAATCACACCTTTCAATACTCGCTCTATGAGGCCCGTTTCGAAAGTCTGATCTAGGAAAAACTAGGTCTTAAGAAATTTTTCCTAGGTCTTGCGGAATTTTTCGTAGATCAGACTTTCGAAACGCCAAAAAATGCCTACTGATTTCCAGGAGGTTACGGGTGCGAAAAAATGGCCTTTTTCTTTGGACTCATTGCCCGCGGCTCAAAATTTACAGCCCACGCCTTGCCGTGCCCTGCCGCTCGCAAGCGGTGATGAGCATCGGGAGCGAGGCGAAAAAAGGAGGGGCTCCTTTTGGAGGGTTGTCAAAAATAAGTATATTTGCCCCGAGTAAAACTAGAAGAACACTATCATTTATATATTTATACTATGAGTCTGAAAATAGTTGTGCTTGCAAAGCAAGTGCCCGACACACGAAACGTGGGTAAGGATGCCATGACTCCGGAAGGTACAGTGAACCGTGCCGCGTTGCCAGCCATCTTCAACCCCGAAGACCTCAATGCCCTCGAACAAGCATTGCGTCTGAAAGACCAACATCCCGGCTCCACCGTGACGCTGCTGACCATGGGATTGCCCAAGGCAGCCGACGTGTTGCGCGACGGCCTCTTCCGTGGCGCCGATGCCGGTGTGCTACTTACCGACCGCGCCCTCGGCGGTGCCGACACCCTGGCCACCAGCTACGCCCTGAGCCAAGCCATTAAGAAAATCGGAATGCCCGACCTCATCATCGGCGGCCGCCAAGCCATCGACGGCGATACAGCACAAGTGGGCCCGCAAGTGGCACAAAAGCTCGGCCTCGACCAGGTGACCTATGTGGAAAGCATCGATAGCCTGGAGAACGGAAAAGTGACCGTGACCCGTCGCATCGATGGTGGCGTAGAGAAAGTAGAAGCCCCGCTGCCCCTGCTGCTCACCGTGACAGGCAGCGCAGCCCCCTGCCGCCCCTGCAACGCCAAGCTCGTGATGAAATACAAGCGCGCCAAAGCACCCATAGAGCGTACAGCCGACATGCCCTACGCTGAAGAATACGAAAAGAAGCCCTATCTCACCCTCACACAATGGGGTGCGGCCGACATCGATGCCGACCTCAACCAATGTGGCTTGGCAGGCTCGCCCACCAAGGTGAAGGCCGTGCAGAACATCGTGTTCAAAGCCAAAGAGAGCAAGCGCCTCACAGCAGCCGACGCCGAGGTGGAAGAACTGATGAAGGAACTCCTTGACAACCACACCATCGGATAACTCTCTCCACAATCCTCCTGCGGGAGGCAAACCTATAACTAAATACTGCACAAGGAAATGAACAACGTTTTTGTATATTGTGAAATAGATAAGTACACCGTCGAAGAAGTATCCTACGAGCTTCTGACCAAAGGCCGCAAACTGGCCAACGAACTCGGTGTGCAACTCGAAGCCGTTGCTGCCGGTCATGGCATCACCGGTAAGGTGGAGAAAGAAATCCTCTCATACGGAGTAGATAAGCTCCACGTCTTCGACGCCGAAGGACTCTATCCCTACACCACTAAGCCCCACACCAGCATACTTGTCAATCTCTTCAAGGAAGAGCAGCCGCAAATCTGCCTGATGGGTGCCACCGTCATCGGACGCGACCTCGGACCCCGCGTAAGCTCCTCGCTCCATAGCGGACTTACCGCCGACTGTACCTCTCTTGAAATCGGCGACTACGACGACCGTAAGAGCGGCAAGCACTACGACGGCCTGCTCTATCAGATTCGCCCCGCCTTCGGAGGTAACATCGTGGCCACCATCGTGAACCCCGACAATCGTCCGCAAATGGCCACCGTGCGTAGCGGTGTGATGAAAGCCGAAAAGGTGGCCGACGGAAGCCATCAAGGCGAAGTGGTTTATCAAGACGTAGCCAAGTACGTGTCCTCCACCGACTATGTGGTGCGCGTCATAGAGCGCCACGTAGAAAAGGCCAACAACAACCTCAAAGGCGCTCCCATCGTGGTGGCCGGAGGTTATGGCGTAGGCTCAAAAGAAGGCTTCGAGTTGCTTCAAAAACTTGCCGACGAACTCCACGGCGAAGTGGGTGCCACCCGCGCAGCTGTCGATGCCGGCTATTGCGACCACGACCGACAAATCGGACAAACCGGCGTCACCGTACGTCCTAAGGTGTACATCGCCTGTGGCATCAGCGGCGCCATCCAGCACGTGGCCGGTATGAAAGAAAGCGGCATCGTCATCTCCATCAACACCGACCCCGCCGCGCCCATCAACCAATTGGCCGACTACGTTATCGAAGGAAGCGTAGAAGAGGTTGTTCCAAAAATGATTAAGTACTACAAGGAAAACAGTAAGTAATATGGCAAACTGCTATACAGACCATCCCGAACTGCGCTTTGAGTTGAACCACCCACTCATGAAGCGCATCGTGGAACTCAAAGAGAGAAACTTCCGCGATAAAGACAATTTTGACTACGCGCCGCTCGACTTTGAAGACGCAATGGATAGCTACGACCGCGTGCTTGACATCGTGGGCGAGATAACCGGTACCACCATCGCCGACAATGCCGAGGGTGTAGACATCGAAGGCCCGCACCACGAAGGCGACCGCGTGCGCTACGCCAGTGGTACAGCCGAGAACCTCGCAGCTATGGTGGGCGCCGGCATGAACGGAATGACCATGCCCCGCAAATACGACGGCCTCAACTTCCCCATCACGCCCTACACCATGTGTGCTGAAATCGTAGCCGCAAAGGACGCCGGCTTCGGCAACATCTGGAGCTTGCAAGACTGTATTGAAACGCTCTACGAATTTGGCAATGAGGATCAGCACAGCCGCTTCATCCCCCGCATCTGCGCCGGCGAAACCATGTCAATGGACTTGACCGAGCCCGACGCAGGCTCCGACCTTCAGAGCGTACAGCTCAAGGCCACCTACGATGAGGCTGAGGGCTGCTGGCGCTTGAATGGCGTGAAGCGCTTTATTACCAACGGCGACGCAGACCTCCACTTGGTGCTCGCCCGTTCTGAAGAGGGCACCTCAGATGGTCGCGGCCTCTCTATGTTCATCTACGACAAGCGCGACGGAGGCGTCAACGTGCGCCGCATAGAGCACAAGCTCGGTATCCACGGCTCGCCCACTTGCGAACTGGTTTACAAAAATGCCAAGGCCGAACTCTGCGGCGATCGCAAGCTCGGTTTGATTAAATACGTAATGGCCTTGATGAACGGCGCCCGCTTGGGCATCGCCGCACAGAGCGTCGGCCTTTCACAGGCGGCTTACGATGAAGGTCTGGCTTATGCTCGCGACCGCGAACAGTTTGGCAAAGCCATCATCAACTTCCCCGCCGTGTACGACATGCTTGCGCTGATGAAAGCCAAGCTCGACGCCGGCCGCGCCTTGCTCTATCAGTGCAGCCGCTATGTAGACATCTACAAAGCCCTCGATGACATTGCCCGCGAGCGCAAGCTCGAGCCCGAAGAGCGCCAAGAGCAGAAGAAGTATGCCAAGCTGGCCGACTCCCTCACTCCTTTGGCCAAGGGCATGAACTCCGAATACTGCAACCAGAACACTTACGACGCATTGCAGATACACGGCGGCTCAGGCTTTATGATGGACTATCCCATTCAGCGCTACGTTCGCGACGCCCGTATCACCAACATCTACGAAGGCACCACTCAGTTGCAGGTGGTGGCAGCCATCCGCTATGTGACCAACGGCTCTTACCTGACCCAGATGCGCGAGTTCGAGCAAGAGGAAGTGAGCGAGGCAATGAAGCCCCTCCAGACACGCGCCGCCAAGATGGCCGACCTCTTCGAAGAGGCTACCAACTACGTAAAGGATGCCAAGGACCAAGAGTTGCACGACATCTGTGCACGCCACCTTATGGAAATGGCAGCCGACGTCATTATGCTCCACCTCATCGTGCGCAACGCCACCGTAGCGCCCGAGATGTTTGAGAAGTCGGCACGCGTTTATGCCAACTTTGTAGAGGCCGAGATTGCCAAGCACCATGCTTGGGTGATGAACATGACTGCCGAGCAGTTGGCCGACTATCGTCACGCATAATTTCTCAATCCCTATAGCAGGGGCACCGTTCTCGTACAGCGCTGAGCGGTGCCCTTTTTTCTTTTCGGTATGAACAAATCTCTCTGGCTCGTTCGCCTGCTCTCCAGCCACGGCAAACTCTCGAAGCAAGAAATCCTCGATGCATGGAGCAGAGAGGATGAGCACGGCCGCCCTATGGCTGCCAGTACCTTCTATGACAATCGCCGCTACCTGGAGGAGCGCTACAACATCCGCATCATCTGTCAGGGCGGACTTTATAGTATAGAGCGTACCACGCATAGCGACCACCCCATCGTGGAGCAAATGCTACAGCCCGAGGGGGCGGATGTGTTGAATCAGCAAGCCTCTACCATGGGCGGGCTGCATTGGATTCCGATGCTGGTTGAGGCTATGGAGAAGCGCCAGCTGCTACAGATGCACTACACTCCTTACGACAAGGGGCCCTTTGTTACAATGCTCTCGCCCTATAGTCTTTACCCCATCCGCGGGTGGTGCTACGTTGTAGGCCACAGCTCTGCCCACAACGCCGTGCGCAACTTTGCGCTCGACCGCATTGAACACCTCCAACTCCTGCCTACGCATTTTCATCGGGCGGCCGACTTCGACGCGCGCGAGTATTTCCGCCATAGCTTTGGTGCTTATGGGGGGAGCGATGTCAAGGCCGAGCGTCTCCGCTTGCAGACCGATACACTCACGGCTGCCTATCTGCGGCAGCGTCCGCTTCATGCCTCGCAGCACGAGGTGGAGGGCGAGGCGGCCGATGGCTCCGTCTGTTTCGAGATGGATGTGGCGCTAACCCGCGACCTGGTGAAGGAATTGCTCTCCTTCGGTCCGGCACTCCGGGTGACCCATCCGCCCCACCTCTGCCAAACCCTGGCAGAGCAACTGCGGCGTGCGGCCGATGCGTATGAGTCAGAATAAAAGCAGAAGAACGCCTTGCTCCTCAAAGCAGGGCGTTTTTTTAGCCTTTGTAACCGCTTGAAAATCAGTAGGCATTTTCCGCCGTTTCGAAAGTCTGATCTACGAAAAATTTCTTAAGACCTAGGAAAAATTTCTTAAGACCTAGTTTTTCCTAGATAAGACTTTCGAAACGCCCCAAAACTATGAGCCTTGTGACGAGGGCTGCAAACCTTCTCCGCCGCACCCTTACAAGATGGCTGTAAATGCTGATTTCTTAGGAGCAGACTGGTCAGATATTTCGGAAATGCTTAACTTTGTAGCACATATATATGGTAAAAAAGAATACGCTAAATAAGTGCTTGAAGTGGGCGGCAGGGATTGCTGTTGCCCCCATCGTTTTGTTTTTGCTGCTGGCGCTGTTGGTCTATATGCCCCCTGTGCAAAATTTCGCAGTGCGTAAGGCTACGGCCATGCTCTCCGAAACCACGGGCATGAACATCAGCATCGGCTCCTTGCGCCTGGCCTTTCCGTTGGACCTTGCTCTGCACAATCTGCTGGCCACGCAGGACGGCGACACACTGATTGATGCACGCTCCGCAAGGGTAGACGTACGCCTGCTCCCTCTCTTCGAAGGACGCGCAGACATCGATGCCCTCTCGCTCTATGATGCCAGCCTGGACACAAAAGCACTCGTGCCCGATGTCCGTGTGAAAGGCCGGGTGGGAGAGCTGACGGCCGCCTCGCATGGGGTGGAGTGGATGCTGGAAAATGTGAACCTCGACGCCGTGGCTCTGAAGCATTGCGACCTCTGGGTGGAGCTGGCCGATACGGCTCAGAAAGACACCACCGCCAGCGAGGCGCAGTGGAAAATACTCCTCGACAAGGCCGAGATAGCGAACACCTCGCTCCGCCTCAGCATGCCGGGCGACACCATGCGCCTGGCCGCTTACATAGGCGAGGCATCCCTCTACGAAGGCAACTTCAACACCGGCAGCGCCTACTATGCCTTCCGCCGCTTGTTGTTGCAGGAAGGCTTTGTCAAGATGCAGAGCGGCACGATGGAAGAGCCCTTCTTCAGTTGGCTGCCACAGTTGCCGCAAACCTTGCCCGCCACGGGCGCCTTCAATCCCTCCGACATCGCCCTGAGCCGTTTGCATCTGGCTGTAGATACCCTTAGTTTCGACTCCGCCGCCACGCTGCGCGCCAACATTGCGCAGGTAAGTTTCGCAGAGCAGTCGGGGGTGGAGATAAGGACCCTCTCAGGCAGCGTATATATGGACTCGGTGCGCCTCGAGGTGCCCGCATTCCATTTCTCCACCGCCCATTCGCGCCTGGATGCCGGCATCTCGGTGAATTGGCGTGCGCTGCAAGCCGGAGCCGACGGCCACTGCCGCCTATTGCTCGATGCGGCCCTTGGACATGAAGACGTGCGTGCACTGGGCGCCGGCTTCCTCGCCCCCGAATACTTGAAAGCCTATCCTAATCAGACGCTGACACTGAAAGCCACCGCCTCGGGAAACACCCACTTGCTGCTGCTCGAAAACATGGAGTGCGCACTGCCGGGAATGGTGCAGCTCAAAGGCGCCGCCACCTTGCAGGACGTGATGAAAACCTCGCGCCGCGGCGATGCTCGCTTCTCCCTTGCCACTGGTAATCTCACCCCCTTGATGGGCTTCTTGCCGGCCGATGTGCGCAGCATGATAGCACTGCCTAATCCGATGACGGCCAACGGTAGAGCCTCCTTTGCCGGCGACGACTATAAAGCCGACATGCATATGGCGGCCGAGAGCGGACTGCTGACGGCGCAGGCTGCCGTAAATGTGCAGCGCGAAGCATATGATGTGGTGGTGGACGGCAAAGCCTTGCCACTCTCCGCCTTCCTTCCGGAAATGGGACTGGGCAACTTCTCCGGACATCTTACAGCCTCCGGCACAGGCTTTGATATGCTCTCGCCCTCCACCGTGTTGAAGGCCGAAGCCGTAGTAGATAGTTTCGCCTACAACGGATGGCCCCTCCATCGTATGAAACTCACGGCCGATTTGGCAGAAGGCAAAGGCGAGGCACACTTTGAGAGCGACAACGAACTGCTGCAAGGTAGCGGCACCTTCACCGCGGCTCTGGCCGATATGATGAACTTCACGCTGGACGCAGATATGCCGGTGATGGACGTGGCACGCCTCGGTGGTATGAAAGATACCCTGCAGATGGGCGCCGCATTGAAACTGCAGGCCCACGCAGACCGGAACTTGACCGACTATGGTGTGGAAGGCAGCGTGGCAAACATCCGCTTCTACACCCCCACTAAGAGTATTCCCACCACCGACCTCGAATTTTCTTTCGCCACCGACAGCGCGGCCACTAATGCCCGCTTGGCTTCTGGCGACCTAAGTCTGCGCTTAGCCGCAAAGGGCGGGCTGGATTCGTTAGTGGCCCGTTCGTTGCAGTTTGTCGACTCGCTCAACTACCAACTTGACAACAAGTCACTCAACCAAACGGCGCTGAAGAACACACTGCCCGAGGCCAGCTTCTTTGTGAACGCCGGTGGCCATAATCCGATGAGCAACATCCTGCGCTATATGGGCTACACCTATAATGGGGTCTATGTAAACCTCAGTGCGCATCCCGAAAATGGAATCAGCGGTCAGGCCAACGTGGGGAACCTCAAAGCAGCGACACTCTTGCTCGACACGGTGCACTTCAATATCCGCCAGGAGCCCGAAGGCATGGTGATGAACGGAACTATCCACAACTTCACGCGCCGCAATCCCAATAAGTTTGAAGCCCGCTTGCGCGCCTATCTCTTAGCCTCCGGCGCCGGAGTGGAAACCGCCTTCTTTGATAGTCAAGGCCGCATGGGCATCGACCTCGGCTTGCGCGCCGACATAGCCAAGGGCGGGCTCAACGTAAAGCTCTATCCGGAACACCCCGTCATTGCCTACCGTGGCTTTACTGTGAACCCCGACAATTATATATTCCTGGGGCGCGACCAGTCTATCAAGGCCAACGTAGACCTCCTTGCCGATGATGGCACAGGTCTTAAAATCTACGGCGAACCGGTGGACTCTACGAACGACATCACCCTCAGCTTGAACCGACTGAACCTCGGCGAGCTCTCCAATGTGTTGCCCTATCTTCCCAAACTTGACGGCTTGCTCAGCGGCGACTTCCACGTGACAGACGACCGCAAGTCGCTCTCGGCCATGGCTTCTATCTCCACCCAGCAGTTGCGTCTCGAAGGAATAGAACTGGGCGATATAGGTCTCGAAGCCATCTATTTGCCCAAGGATTCTCTGGAACATTTTGCCAGCGCCTTTATCAACTACAACGGGCTGGACGTGATGGAGTGCAACGGCACCTACATCAACGATGCAGAGGGCCACTTCAACGGCGAAGCTTTGCTCCACGATTTTCCTTTGCAGATGCTCAATGGTTTCCTGGTAGGAACGGATGTCTCACTCGATGGAACGGCGGCCGGAAATTTTACAGTGGAGGGAACATTAAGCCATCCGGAGATGAATGGCCAGTTGGATTTGGATGCGGCAAAGGTCTGCTCGGAAGTATATGGCTTTGAGTTCAAAATGGATGAGCGCCCCGTGCTGATAGAAAATAGCCGCATGCGCTTTGAGAACTACAGCCTTTACTCCACAGGTCGCTCGCCGCTTGTCATAGATGGTGTGCTCGATATGAACAACCTCTCCGATGTGGGAATCAACTTCCGCTTGCAAGCAGAGAACTTCGAGTTGATAAATACCAAGAAGAAGGCTCGCTCTACAGTTTACGGAAAGGTGTACACCAACTTCGACGCCACCCTGCGAGGCTCTGCCAACAATCTGACAGTGCGCGGCAAGCTCGACATCCTTGACCGCACCGACATGACATACATATTGAAGGACTCACCTATTTCGGTAGACGACCGCCTGAACGACCTGGTGCAATTTGTAAGCTTCGAAGACACCACCACCGTTGAGTCTGCGCCCGTGCCGACTACCAAGTTCGACCTGACAATGGGTGTGTCGGTCAGCGATATGGCTCAGTTCCATTGCAACCTCAGCGAGGACGGACAAAACTATGTAGACTTGGAAGGCGGGGGCAACTTGACGCTGCGTCTCACCCAACAGGGCGACATGCGAGTGACCGGTCGCTTCACCACTACCAGTGGCGAGATGAAATATGCCCTTCCTGTCATTCCGCTTAAGACCTTTAAGTTGGTGCCCGGAAGCTACGTCGAGTTTACCGGCGATGTAATGAACCCCACGCTCAATGTGGCGGCGAAGGAACGGGTGAAGGCTGTGGTGACGGAGAACGAGCAGTCGCGCTCCGTGGCTTTCGACGTGGGCGTGGCCATTACCAAACCGCTCTCAGATATGGGCCTTGAGTTTACGATAGAGGCGCCCGAGGATTTGACCATTCAGAATCAGCTTGCCTCCATGACGCCCGAACAACGCGGTAAGACTGCCGTCACCATGCTGGCCACCGGCATGTATCTCACCGATGACAATATGAACAACGGAGGCTTCAAGGCCAACAATGCCCTTAATGCCTTCTTGCAGAGCGAAATTCAGAATATTGCCGGAAGCGCCTTGCGCACCATAGATATTAACCTGGGAGTGGAAAGCGGCACTTCGGCCGTCGGTACCTCCACTACCGACTACTCTTTCCAATTCTCCAAGCGCTTCTGGGGCAACCGCATCAGCGTCATTGTGGGTGGAAAGGTCAGCACCGGCGCCGACGCGCAAAACTCAGCTGCCAGCATCATCGACAACATCTCCGTGGAGTACCGCCTCGATAAGAGTGCCACCCGCTACGTTCGTGTCTTCTACGACCGCGATACGCAAGACCCCCTCGAAGGTCAGTTGATGAAGACAGGCGCCGGTTTGGTGCTTCGCCGCAAGACCGACCGCCTTGGCGAACTCTTCTTGTTCAAAAAGAAATAAGACTGCTCGCCGCCCCTACACATTATATAATATATATAAGGCTCTCAGAAAATCCGAATGAAGACATTGATTCATAAAATACTTATCTCCACTTTCCCGTTGCTTCGTGGCGCCGGTTTCGTGATGGCGGTGTGCTTGCTGTGGGCTGCCTGCTCCACTACGAGCCATCTGCCCGAGGGCGAACAGCTCTATATCGGAATCAAGGACATCACCTACCGCGATGAGCCCAAGAAGGAGAAGGAAACAGCGCTGCCCGACTCGGCCGGCGTCATTACCTCCATTGCCGGGGCTGTTGATGCGGTGGAAAATGTGTTTGCCGGAAGCACCGCCGCCGCTTGGGGCTACCTTAGCAATGCTTTGCCCAAGGCAGAGCTCACCAAGGAACAGAAAGACTCCATCAAGGCGCGGCGCGAGGCAGACAGCGAGGCCTTCGAACCTGTGCAGGAGGAGGTAGAGGCTGTTCTTGCCTATCCGCCCAACAATGCCATCTTCGGCTCTTCCTCGCTCCGCTCGCCGTTGCAGATTGGTCTGTGGATTCACAACGGCCTGGCCGATGCAAAGGGGGCTGTGGGCAAGTGGGTGTATCGCAACTTTGCCACCACGCCCATTCTTGTGAGCACCGTGAGCCCTGAGATGCGTGCCAAAGTGGCCACCAACACGCTTCACAACTACGGCTACTTCAACGGAAAGGTTTCCTACGAGGTGCTGACGCAAAAGAATCCGCGCAAGGCCAAGTTGAACTATCATGTCAGAGCCGGCCATCTCTATCGACTGGACTCTGTGGCCTATCGCAACTTTATGCCTATGGCCGACAGCCTTTTGCGCGCCACCGAGCGCCACCGCTTGCTCCACCGTGGCGACCCTTTCAGCGTGGTGAACCTTGCCGATGAGCAAACGCGTATTGAGACACTGCTCCGTGAGAACGGCTACTATTTCTATTCGACTTCCAATACGGCCTACCTTGCCGATACGCTGATGCGCCCCGGCTATGTGCAGCTCCGCGTACAACCTTCTGCCGACCTCAGCGAGCGTGCGCGCCACCCCTGGTATATGGGAAATGTATACATATCGGTGCGCAACAAAGAGACCGATGCGCTGGATAAAACCGTGGGCCGCCGCGGCTACTACTATCGCTATAGCGGAGAGAAGCTGCCTTTGCGCCCCGTCATGTGGCGCCAGGCTGTGAGCCACCGCAAGGGCGAGCCGTTCCGACTGACCGACCAAAACCACACGATAGAGAAACTGAACACGCTGGGCGTTTTCAGTCAACTCGATGTGAACTATGTGCCGCGCGACACAATGCCTTCCTGCGATACGCTCGATGTCTACATCACCGCCATGATGGACAAGCTCTACGACAGCGCCTTCGAGATGAATGCCACCATGAAGAGCAACCAGCAAGTAGGCCCGGGCGTTTCCTACGAACTGGCCAAGCGCAATGCCTTTAGGGGCGGCGAGAAAGTGTCGTTTAAGATATTCGGCTCCTACGAATGGCAGACGGGTGCCGGAGCCAAGGGCGGCAATTCTTTGCTCAACTCCTTCGAACTGGGCACACAGTTGGCCCTAGAGTTTCCGCGCTTTGTCTTTCCCGGCGTCAGTCAGCGCCGCACGCGCTTTCCGGCCTCGACCGTCTTTGCTGTGTCGGCCGATTGGAAGAACCGTTCCGGCTTCTTCAATATGATGAACCTCGGACTCAGCGCCACCTACAAATGGCACAAGCGCCCCACGTCGAAGCACGAGCTCACACTCTTCAGCCTGGACTTTGACAAGACCTTCCACACCACCCATTCCTTCGACTCCATCATGGCAGAGAATCCCGCACTGGCTGTCTCCATGCGCGACCAGTTTATCCCCTCCATTTCCTATACCTATACCTATGCCTCGGCAGCTCACCACCGCAACCCCACACGCTTGCAGGTTCATGTGAAGGAGGCCGGCAACATCGTTTCGGGCATCTATGCTGCCACAGGAAAGCCCTTCTCGCAGCGCGACAAACAGCTTTTTGGCAACCCCTTTGCGCAGTTTGTAAAGGCCACTGCCGAGCTGAGCCAAACCTTCCGCATGAACCGCCGCATCCACTTGGCCACGCGCCTCTTCGGCGGTGTGGTCTATAGCTATGGCAATAGTCTGCATGCGCCCTATTCCGAGCAGTTCTACGTGGGTGGAGCCAACAGTGTGCGCGCCTTCACCGTGCGCTCGGTGGGCCCCGGCAGCTTCCGCGCTTCTAACTCCAAGTATGCCTATATGGATCAGACCGGCGATGTGAAGCTCGAGGCCAATGTAGAGTTGCGTGCGCAGCTCTTCGGCAGTCTGCACGGCGCCGTGTTCCTCGATGCGGGCAACGTATGGCTGATGCGCGACGACCCCGCGCGCCCCGGCGGAAAAATCTCGGCCGAGAACCTGCGCAACATAGCCTTCGGCACCGGAGTCGGACTGCGTTACGACCTCGACTTCCTCGTGTTGCGCCTCGACATGGGTGTGGCGCTCCATGCACCCTACACCACCTCGAAGTCGGGCTTTTACAACATTCCAAAATTCAAGGACGGCTTGGCCTTCCACTTTGCCATCGGCTATCCCTTCTGATAGAAAACAGAGCAACGGCCTGCCCCGCAAGAACGGCAGGCCGTTTTTTGTGTAGTAGATAGGTTGAGAAAAAGGCTCGCCGCTGATGGCCATTTCGAAAGTCTGAGCTAGGAAAAACTAGGTCTTAAGAAATTTTTCCTAGGTCTTGCAGAATTTTTCGTAGATCAGACTTTCGAAACGCCAGAAAATGGCTACTGATTTTCAGGGGCTTACGAAGACTAAAAATCGGCCATTGTGCCACCTGTGTAATGCGCACCGAAACGCAGCGCAGGCCACGGGGCTTTCCGAAGAAGGAAGGGGAGGGCAGAGGAGCATTTGTCGGCATGTAAACTATTTTGTACCTTTGTCCGCAGAATATATAACAAACAACAGATTATGAGTCTCAGTAAATTTGAAAGCGAAGTGAAATACATAGCCCAGCCCGTAGAGGTGGTCTATGAGCGATATGCCGACCTGCGCAACTTGCAGGGCCTGAAAGATATGTTGTCCGACCCCGCCATGGCCGAGCGCATTGCCGAAAAAGTGCCTGCCGACAAGGTGGAAGAGGCCCGCAAGCAGTTGGAGAATGTGGAGTTTGAGCAAGATAGCATCTCCATCTCCTCGCCCGTGGGTCAGCTCGTGCTGCGCATTGTGGAGCGCGAAGCACCGAAGTGTCTGAAGTTTGCCAGCGAGGGTGCCCCTCTCCAACTCTATCTCTGGATTCAGCTACTGCCTCACACCGATGGCGGTTCAAGGATGAAGGTGACCGTAGGCGCTGAGGTGAACTTCTTTATGAAAGGCATGGTGAGCAAACCTCTGCAGCAGGCGGCCGACATGCTGGCCAATGTGTTGAGCGTAAACGCATAGCGCGATGAGACTCTGGGAGAAGAACGTGAGTCCGGCGGCCGAGATTGACAAATTTACGGTGGGGCGCGACCGCGAGCTCGACGTGTGGCTCGCCCCGTTCGATGTGCTCGGCTCAATGGCGCATGCCACGATGCTCGAAAGCATCGGCTTGCTCGAAAGCGAAGAACTGCAGCTCCTGCTGGCCGAACTGAAGGAAATATACAGCCTCTGCGAGCGCGGAGAGTTTGTCATTGAAGACGATGTGGAGGACGTGCATTCGCAAGTGGAGCTGATGCTTACGCGCCGACTGGGCGATGTGGGCAAGAAAATTCATAGCGGGCGCTCGCGCAACGACCAGGTGTTGGTAGACCTGAAACTCTTCACCCGCCATCAGTTGCGCAGAGTGGTAGATGCTGTGGTGCGCCTCTTCCGGGTGTTGCAAGCGCAGAGCGAGCACCACAAGGATGTGCTGATGCCCGGCTACACGCACCTGCAAGTGGCCATGCCCTCCAGTTTCGGCTTGTGGTTTGGCGCTTATGCCGAGAGCTTGGTGGACGATATGCAACTGCTGCTCGCAGCCTATCGCACCACCAACCGCAATCCGCTTGGCTCGGCAGCAGGCTATGGCTCATCGTTCCCCCTCGACAGAGAAATGACCACCCGTTTGTTAGGCTTCGACTCCATGGCCTACAATGTGGTCTACGCACAGATGGGGCGTGGAAAGAACGAGCGCAATGTGGCTTTCGCACTGGCAGCAGTGGCCGGCACAGTGGCAAAGCTGGCCTTCGACGCCTGCATGTTCAACTCGCAGAACTTCGGCTTCATCCGCCTGCCCGACGATTGCACCACAGGCTCAAGCATCATGCCTCACAAGAAAAACCCCGATGTCTTTGAACTTATCAGAGCGCGCTGCAACAAGTTGCAAGCACTGCCGCAGCAAGTGGTGCTCATCATGAACAACCTGCCCTCAGGCTATTTCCGCGACCTGCAAGAAATCAAAGAAGTCTTCGTGCCGGCGTTCGACCAGCTGGTGGACTGCCTGGAAATGGCTGCCTACATCGTGGAACGCATCCGTGTGAACAAGGAAATTCTGGACGATGCGCGCTACGACCTCATGTTCTCCGTAGAAGAAGTAAATCGCCTGGCAGCAGCCGGAATACCCTTCCGCGATGCTTACAAAAAAGTAGGGCTTGATATAGAAGCCGGAAAGTTTAGTCCCGACAAAAATATAAAGCACACCCATGCCGGCAGCATAGGCCGACTTTGCACCGAGGAGGTGGCGGAGATGATGCAGCAGGCATATGGCGCATTCGGATTTGAGGCGGTGGAAACGGCAGAACGTAAACTCTTAGGCAGATGAAGAAAGGACTGAAATGGATGGTGGCGGTGCTCGTGGCAATGGTGCTGACCGGCTGCACGGAAGATGTGGAAAATATCTACTCCAACTTCCGGGCCTTCTTCAGATTCACCCCGGTCACCTCAGCCCAACCCCTTTATAAGGCACTCAATAATCCCGGAATGTTCTGCACTACGGAATTCTCTACGAGCTACATCATCTTCAAGGGCAACGAAGGGAGCAGCTACAGCGCCCCACGTACGGCGCTCGACCAATATGGCAGGCCCGTCTATATATCGGGCTTCATCATAGGAACACCCTCCGTGCCCGACCTGAAAGGCAATTTCTACACCGTAGCTTACGACCTGGTGTGTCCCAGCTGCTACGACAAGAGCTACATCCAGCGCAAGCTGCATTTTGAAGGGTTGGAAAAAATGAAGTGCACCACCTGCCAGCGCACCTACAACCTGAACAACAACGGCATAGTAGACGGCGGCGAAAACGGCAGGCCCCTCTTTCGCTACCGCCTCACATACAGCTCCGACGTGCTGGTTGTGCAAAACTAAAAAGCCCCCGCAGGACAGCTGACAAGAAGCCCGTAGAAACAAGGCGCCTCTCCAAAAAACTTATCAAAAATTTGGTAGGGAAATAAGAATTATATACCTTTGCACCCGTCTTAAGAGAAAGACACCGTAGCCGCGGAAATAGCTCAGTTGGTAGAGCACAACCTTGCCAAGGTTGGGGTCGCGAGTTCGAGTCTCGTTTTCCGCTCACAGGTTGCTCGAATGGTGGAATCGGTAGACACGAAGGACTTAAAATCCTTTGGCCAGTGATGGCTGTGCGGGTTCAAGTCCCGCTTCGAGTACGATGGAGAATCGCAAGAGGTTAGTTACTAATCGCTTGCGATTTTCTTTTTGTGTAATTGCACCACATTTGCACCACTGGATAGATAAATTCAAACTTAAAGCATTCTTTGCTTTGATTTCCTCTTAGCAATTTTGATGACTGCCAAATTGATGGTGTCTTCGTTTTTAAAAGTTGCATCACAAACAAAATCGAAAGGTAAGATTTGACCACAATATAGATGGTGCTTCGTATCAATCTTGATTCAGATGCAAGAAAGATGAGTTTTTGAAGGCATTGGGATTACTGACAGGCAGAAGACAAATCGAGGATTCAGGCAGTAAAGAATGCAGTTGTTAAAATTCATTTTAACAATGGGCATTACACTTAACAATTTCCACAAGAGCATTTAGGTATCTCCCTTTTCAATATTTGAGAGATATAGAACTCAGCAAACCTTTGCTTGATTTCATCACGCACCTTGCGAAACTCATCCATCATAAACTCCTCTGTACCCATAGCATCCGAGGGATCGTCAAAGCCTATATGCAGACGATGTTTTACATTTCCCACAAACATTGGGCAACTCTCATTTGCTCCACCACATACTGTAATTACATAGTCCCATTCATCGTTCAGGTAGTTTTCAACACTCTTAGGCGTATGTTGGGAAATGTCAATACTCACTTCGTTCATCACTTCGACTGCTTTGGGATTAACACATTCAGCAGGTTTTGTTCCAGCCGAATGTACTTCCAAGTCTTTGTTGAATGATTGAAGAAAACCGTGTGCCATTTGGCTACGGCAACTATTGCCTGTACATAAAATCAATATTCTCATAAAATCCAATTAAATAGATATCCTGATATAATAATCAACAATGTTACCACTCCGAAGAAAATGCCTATCAATCGCCAAGTCATTACCTTTTTAAGCATAATGGCTTCGGGGATGGACAAGCCGATTATAGCCATCATAAAGGCAATGGCAGTACCGAGTGGAATGCCTTTCGCCACGAAAACTTCAATAACGGGAACCACACTCGCAGGATTGGCATACACAGGTACGGCAAGAACAACAGCCAAAGGTACGCCCCACCAATTTTCTGCTGAAAGGAATTGCTCAAAGAAACCTTCGGGAACATAACCGTGCATTGCAGCACCTATGCCGATACCAATGATAATGTAGAGCAATACACCCCGTACAATACCCCAAGACTCTTTTGTGATAGCAGGCAAACGTTTCAAGAAAGGGGTTTTCTCTACCTTCCATTGTTCACTTTGTGCATTGGATTGCATTTGTGCGTTCTTTACCCAATCGCTCAAATAGGGTTCAAGTCGCATTCTGCCCAAAACATAGCCTGCAATCATCGACAAAACCGTACCGCTAAGTACATAAATAAGCGTTGCCTTTACTCCAAACGAGCCGAGAAACATTGCAATTGCCACTTCGCTGACCAATGGCGAAGCGATAAGGAATGTAAGCGTAACGCCCAATGGGATACCGCCCTTTACAAAACCTATGAACAACGGGACTGACGAGCAAGAGCAGAACGGTGTAATACTTCCGAACAAGGCAGCCATAAAGTAGTCCAAGCCATATAGCTTATGGGTTGTAAGGTACTGTCTTAGTCGCTCAATAGGGAAATAGGCATTGATAATCCCCATAACAAGACTTATGCAGAACAGCAGTATTATAATTTTTATAGTGTCGTAAACGAAAAAATTGACCGCTATTCCCAATGGTGTGGCGGCATCTATTCCAAAGATGCCGTACACCAACCAATCTGCAAATTGCTGTATCATAAGCCTAATAGTTCTTTAACCTCATTTTCACTTGGTACTCGCCCTTTGATTTTCACTTCCCCATCTACTACAATGGCAGGAGTTGATAGGATGTTGTAACTCATCATCTCCATAATGTCATCAACCTTTGTAAGGTTTACATCGAGATTATTCTCCTTGATTACTTTCTCCACTACATTGTAGGCTGTTTTGCATTTGGCACAACCTGGACCTAAAACTTTTACTTCCATAATCTTAAAAATAAACGGTTATACAATAATAGATTCCAACCAGTATGAACAATATTCCGACTGCTATATTCAAACACCACTGAATGGTTTGCATTCGTCCATAAACCTTGCCTATTTGCTCTGCACTGAAAGCCAATACCCAAGCCACAATCAAGACAGGAAAAGCAGTAGCAATGGCAAAAAGTATGGGCAATAAATATCCCATTATTGAGGTTGCTGACATTGGTATAAGCATTCCGAAGTAAAAGACTCCGCTTGACGGGCAAAATGCCAAAGCGAACAACACACCCAAAAGAAATGCACCCCAACCTCCGTGTTTTGCAAAATGCTCACCGCTTCCACTAAACCCAAACGAGGGTAGTCGGAGTTTACTTCCGAATAGCATATACAGACCAATCAACAGCAGAGCAAGAGGAAGTATCAATTCGCCATACTTGCTGATAATTTTTTGGATACCAAAAAGGCTAGAACCTCCTTTAAGCAGAGCAATAAGCACCACACCAAGCAGTGTGTATGCCACCACTCGTCCCAAAGTATAGAGCAAACCATTACGAAATATACGCTTGCGGTCGTCTATGTTTTTGCCGATGTATCCTATCGCTACAATATTGGTAGCCAATGGACAGGGCGAAAGGGCTGTGAGCAGTCCTAATATAAACGCTGTTAGAATAGGCGTTGAACTACTTCCCATTAATGTTTGTAACCACTCCATAGTTCTAATTGTTTAGCATTTTGTTGATTTGCTCCGCAACACCCTTTTTGAAGTTATCGGGATTTGTTCGTGCATTGCCAAAGGCAAATTCTGTCAGATTAGTGGTTTCTTCTTTTCCGTTCTTATCATAATCGACTATAATAAGCGACGACCAACTAACCTCATATTTGTCGGCAAGTGTTTCTTCTTCGGTTATATTCACCGACTTGAACACTAAGCCCCCATTCTTCAACTTTTCAGCAAAAGCAGATTCCACCAATTCTTTGGTGTTTTTCTCAATAGCCATACAAGTTGTACAACGCTGTTTGCTGTGAAAGTACAACACCTCCACTACATCTTTTTTCACTTGCTTTTCCGCTTTTGATTCATTCTTCGCATTGCCATTACCGCAAGCAACCATACCCACACATAGGGCAACCATCAAAAATACCTTTTTCATACACTTTATTTTTATTGCTTATTTGTGGTTCGCAAAACAACGAACATTATTTCTAAAAAAAGAGGCTGTTTATTC
The DNA here is from genome assembly GCA_045636405.1 of Alloprevotella sp. Classification (GTDB taxonomy): domain Bacteria; phylum Bacteroidota; class Bacteroidia; order Bacteroidales; family Bacteroidaceae; genus Alloprevotella. The sequence goes on along the minus strand of JAZTXL010000019.1, from coordinate 137 downwards.
ACAGCAACTCTCTTTCTTACACGCACACTGATTGAAGAACTCACCAAATAGTTCACGAGCTAACTTCCAATTATCACGATTGATGCAATACTTTACCTTTGGCGTTTCGACTTCGCCTTGTATCAAACCGGCATCTT
>JAZTXL010000018.1:0-7525 GCA_045636405.1 Alloprevotella sp. | reverse complement strand
CTCCGGCTGTGCCTTGCGGGTGATTTCTGCGTTACGCTCGGGCTCGAAATGCTCATTTACGCCAAGTAAACTCCGCTTTCTCGCCTTTCGCGGGCCTTGAAATCCCTCCGCAAAACCCATCCGACCATTGTGGCGAGAGTTCTTTTGTTACTCTTTATTTCTCCCCGCCCTCCGGCTGTGCCTTGCGGGTGATTTCTGCGTTACGCTCGGGCTCGAAATGCTCATTTACGCCAAGTAAACTCCGCTTTCTCGCCTTTCGCGGGCCTTGAAATCCCTCCGCAAAACCCATCCGACCATTGTGGCGAGAGTCCTCCCCGCCCTCCGGCTGCGCCTTGCGGGTGATTTCTGCGTTACGCTCGGGCTCGAAATGTTTAGAAAATGTAGTTGGTGCCGATGTTGAGGCCGCCCTTGCCGTCGCGTTTGTCGAAGGGTTTGCCATACTCACACGAGATGATGAAGTTGTGGTTCATCACAATCTTCACACCCATACCTGCACTCGCGTGCACGCCACCGAAACCGTCGCCCGAGTAGATGCCCGCAACCTTCAGCAGGTCGCTATCCATTTGGTCGAACTTGCGGCTCTTGGTGATAACTCCTGCATCCACAAAGGGGTTGAGGGCAACATACCAGTTCTGATTGATGAAGCGGAAGTTCACAACCTTCACCCTCGCCTCGAAGTTGGCCCAAGCGTAGCCGTCGGCCAATATACGGTTCTGATAGACACCGCGGATGGAGTTCTTGCCACCGAGGCCCTCGTTCTTAATTTGGCGCAGATAGAGGGGGGTGGTCATCTGCTGGAGGTAGAAGGGGGCGTTGCCGAAGGTCTGCTGCCAATTCACACGGTAGCCCAGCACAAGCTTGTCGCCCACTACGGGGAAGAACTGGCGCCAAGTGGCCATAATGCGGCCGTAGCTCTCTGCCTCGCCAAAGATGCCGGGCGAGAAGCTACCCACAATCTCGGCGCAGTAGCCACGGGTGGGGGCAGCCTCCATGTCGCGGGTGTCGTAGACAAGGCCACCTTTGAGCTCTATGTGGGTGCCTTTCACCTCGTTGTCGTTGATGAGGCCGCTACCCAAGTATAGCTCGTAGAGCGAGAGTTCGTTAGCATACTTGTCGAGCTGGACATCGCCTGTGGTGACATTCCAGAAGGTGAGGCCTGCCATCCAAGTGAGTTTGTCGGAGATGGAGCCCTGAATGTCGGCGATGCCGCGCAGCAGGGTGCGGTCCATGTAGTAGTAGGAGCTGCCCTTGGTGAGGTCGCTGTTGAGGGGCGATGCAAAGCCGTTGAAGCCATAGAAGGGCGACATCGCCGAGTCCATGTAGGAGAGAGCGGCGGTTACCCTAAGGCCGGGCAGCAGATATTTCGAGTCGTAGAACATGTGGGCAATGGTTTCGCCCTTGGTGTAGTGCGAGAGCTCCACATTAAACTTGTGGAGGTAGGTGGGGTAGGTGCTGCCGTCGCCAAAGTAGAAGATGTCGCACAGGGCGCCATACTGAAAGCCGAGGTCGGAGTTGTAGCTCACTGCGGGCAGGGGGCCGAAGTTCCAACCGGTTTTTACCTGCTCTTTCTTCTGTGCCGAGGCACCGAGGGCTGTGAGGCCGCAGAGGAGCAGTGTGAGAAGAGTTCGTTTCATGCTTTTTCTCGTTTTTTTATTGTCTTGTTTGTTGTCTGTTTCGAAAGTTGTCTTTGCAGGGGGTGTCGGGAATCTCTACTCCTGATTGCCGGGAACCACCTTCACAGCCTCGCCATTTTCATAGCGATAGCCGCTGTAGAGCACACCCTCTCTCCACTCGCCCTCATACTGGAGGGTGCCGTCGGAGTAGTAGCTCTTGCCCTCACCGTGCATGGTGCCATTTGCCCACTCACCGTGGTAGAGCACATTGCCGTTGGGCCAATAGCAGGTGCCTATGCCCTGACACTGACCATTCTGCCAAGGGCCCTCATACCTCTCGCCGTTGGCCATGTAGTAGATGCCAAAGCCTTCGCGCTTATCGTTCTCCCAGCGGCCGATGAACTTGTCGCCATTGGGCCAGTAGAAGGCTCCCATGCCGTGTCGCAGACCATAGCGCCACTCGCCCTCGTAGTACTTCTCGCCGTCGGTGCGGTACATGATGCCTTCGCCGTGGCGGTTGCCATCCTTCCAGCCGCCCACATATTTCAGGCCGTTGGAGTAGTAGAGCGTGCCGATGCCTTGGCGCACGCCGTCGATGGCAAAGCCTTCGTAGCGGTCGCCATTGGAGTATTTGGTTTTGATATATTCTGCCTCGATGGTAAGCTCCTCGCTGTAGTCAAGGTTTTCTTGGGCAAAGAGGTGCTCGGTGGCGCACAGTGTCACCGCGGCGAGCAGTAGGAATGCACATTTTTTCATACTCCGATTGTTTTTTTTGTGCCCACGGGGGCGGGTTGGTATTTTGTTGCGTTTGGCTGTGGTTGCTTGGGGTGGGGGCTACAGTATCGTCATCAGCGAGTACATAAGGTAGCCCAAATAGTTGCCCACGGCGTAGCCCACCAGACCGATGGTTACACCCACAACGATGATGTCCTTATTCTTCATCGAGGCGGCAATCATGGGCACAAAGATGGGGCTGTTGATGAGGGTATTGGAGGTGATTACTGCGGTGTCGCCATCTACCTTGAAGAGTTTGGCACCCAACATGGTGAGCAGGAACGAACCGAAGATGGCCACAATCTGGAAGAGAACGATGTAGAGCGCCCCCTCGTAGTTCATCGTGCGGAAGTTGGCCATCGAAGCCACCACCACAGAGAAGATGTAGATGAGGTACATGCCCGCATCGTAGCTCTTATCCCAAGTCTTCACCTCCTTGCAGAGCGAGAAGAGCAGTGCGAGGGTGGTGAGGGTGAGAATCATCACCACGGTGAAGATGTTCTCGTCGAAGCGTTTTGCATAGGTGGCAATGCCGAAGGCGGCTGCAACAATTACCAGCGTCAGCAGCAGTACCTTCACAAGCTGTTTGATGGTCTCCTTCTTGCCAAAGTCCTTGTAGGGGTGTTTGTCGGTATACTCGTCGATATTTACCTCGGTGTCGGTGGTGTAGACACCCCTACCAAGCCACTTGCGGCCCCACTTGATACCCACAGTCATCAGCATCACAAGGTAGAAGAAGCAGATGACCATGTCGAACGAGTTGAGGATGATGAAGGTGGAGTTCTCCATATCCAGCATCACCTTGAGGGCTGCAAGGTTGGGGGTACCACCCGTACACTTACCCATGATGGCACCTCCCACCACAGGGGCCTCCTCGCCAATGCCGCCACGGAATGCAAAGAAACCGGCAGTTACGGCGATGGCTACGGCAACAATGCCAATAATGGTAATCTTCAGCGAGGTCTTAACCGAAAACTTCTTGAAGTTGCAGCTGTAAAGCATCATCGGCAGCGCCAAGGGGATGGCTATGGTGGAGATGGTGTCCTGCAGTCCGGCGCAATCAGCGGGGATGAGATTGAGGTTTGCAACGATGATACCGAGGAAATAGAGAATCAGCACGGGGCCGATTTTGTTCAAAATCTTCCATTTGTTGCAGGCCCACAGAACTGCTGCGGGCGAAAGAAGATAAAAGAGTACAAGTGTAATTTTACCAATGATAACTCTGTGTTTTATGTTTGTTTTATGGCCAGTCCACCTCTTTCCGCAGAGTGTCCCAATTTATGTGTGGCGCCACAAATATAACATTTTTTTGCAAAACGGCACCATTCTCCCCCTATAAATAGAGATGCCCTCCGCTTTTGGGAGGGCATTTCGTCTATTGCGTCGGCTCTCTTAGAGCATCAACAGCAGTTGGTATATAAGGTAGCCGAGGTAGTTTCCCACAGCATAGCCGGCCAGGCCATTGGTGATGCCTACCATGATGGCATCCTTGTTCTTCATGGAGGCAGCAATCATGGGCACGCAGATGGGGCTATTGACCAGTGTGTCGGAGGTGATGACAGTTGAGTCGGCATCCACCTTGAAGGGCTTGGCCAACAGTACGGAGAGGGCCAGCGAGCCGAAAATGATGATGGCCTGATAGATGAGTACCCACAAACCCAGCTTCCAGTCGAGCTGCGAAAGGTCGGCCAACATGGCCATCGCAAGGCAGAAGATATAGATGAGGTACATGCCTGCATCGAAACTCTTGTCCCACGAGCGCACCTCCTTGAAAGAGGTGAGGATAAGGCTGATGGTTGTGAGTCCCAAAATGAGGGCTACCATCGAGAAGTCGCCACCCAGCAGGTCGAACATCGGAGTCCCCTTCTTGAAAAAGTTGCTCACTACGAGCGATACGCCTGCCACCGCGGCTGCCGTGCCAAACACCTTGAGCAACTGAATAAGACTCTTCTTGGTGCCAAAATCTTTATAGGGGTTGTCGTTCACAAAATCCTCGGTATTGATGGAGTCGTTGTACTCCTTGATGTTCTTGCCGTGGACTATCTTGCGGGCCATGGTGATGCCGCCGCCCATCAGGAACATCAGGTAGAAGAACGACACGATGAGGTTGCAACTGCTCACAAGCGCAAACTTCTCCTCCGAGAGCCCCTGCTCGTCGAGCATCATGTTTACCGCAGCAAAGTTGCCGGCACCGCCCGTGTACTGACCGGTGAGTGTCGCGCCAATCGTGGGACCATCCACGCCGAGCTGGCGGCCGAGAAGCAGGTAGCCTGCCGTTACCATCAGCGCCACCGAGATAACACCTATCACAAAGGCCTTTGCCGTGGAGCCGGCTTTGAGGCTCTTCAGGTTGCAGCAGAAGAGCATCATGGGGATGGCCAAGGGAATCATCACATCCTGAAAAGTCTTCTGGATGGAGTGGTGGTCAGCGGGGACAATGTGGAGGTTGGCAATCACCACGCCGAGGATGTAGAGCGTGAGTACGGGGCCGACTTTGTTGAAGATGCGGACCCTGCGACATACCCACAGAACACCCGCAGGTGCCAACAGGTAGAAGAGAATGAGTAGTAGTTTTGAAATCATATAGGTGTTTTGTTGTTTTCTTTGTGGCCCTGCAAAGATAAGTAAAAATTCCTAAATCTAACGCAGGGTTTCGTTTTGTGAGCATACCTATATATAATATATATAAGGAGATGACTGCGTGCGGGGAATGTTGCGAAGAGTGTGAAAAAAGTGTTTTGGCGGTTGTGTTGAAAATCAATGAGTTAGGAAAAATATGCAAAAAAAGTGTAAAAATTTTTGGCAAAACGCTTGCAGGTTTCAAAAAAGTCGCTACCTTTGCATCCGCAATTGAGAAACAAACGAAGTCGAAAGACAGAAAAACAACTCAAATGCAAAAAAAGTTCTAAAAAATTTGGTGGTTACAAAAAAAGGTCTTACCTTTGTACCCACGCTCGCCTCAGAAAATGCGGCGATTTTTTTAGCGCCTCTCCGAAAGGCGGGGCACCGAAAATGGTTCTTTGATTTATTGGTTTAACAGAGAGAAAAAGAATGCAGAAAGCAATGAAGTTTTAATGCTTCATTCAAGTTCAATTCAATTCCTTAAATGGATAATGAAGTAGTCAGGACTCTAACAATACATTATAATTTTTTTACAATGGAGAGTTTGATCCTGGCTCAGGATGAACGCTAGCGGCAGGCCTAACACATGCAAGTCGAGGGGCATCACGAGTAGCAATACTTGGTGGCGACCGGCGCACGGGTGCGTAACGCGTATGCAACCTACCCGTAACTGGGGGATAATCCGGAGAAATTTGGTCTAATACCCCATAATATATTGGATGGCATCATTTGATATTGAAAGTTCCGACGGTTACGGATGGGCATGCGTTGTATTAGCTAGTTGGTGAGGTAACGGCTCACCAAGGCTACGATACATAGGGGAACTGAGAGGTTAATCCCCCACACTGGTACTGAGACACGGACCAGACTCCTACGGGAGGCAGCAGTGAGGAATATTGGTCAATGGACGCAAGTCTGAACCAGCCATGCCGCGTGCAGGAAGACGGCTCTATGAGTTGTAAACTGCTTTTATGCGAGGGTAAACTTGGGTACGCGTACCCAACTGAAAGTATCGCAAGAATAAGGATCGGCTAACTCCGTGCCAGCAGCCGCGGTAATACGGAGGATCCAAGCGTTATCCGGATTTATTGGGTTTAAAGGGTGCGTAGGCGGCCTGGTAAGTTAGAGGTGAAATCTCATCGCTCAACGATGAACGTGCCTCTGATACTGTCGGGCTAGCGAGAGAGTGCTGTGGGCGGAATGTGTAGTGTAGCGGTGAAATGCTTAGAGATTACACAGAACACCGATTGCGAAAGCAGCTCACAAACTCTTTTCGGACGCTGAGGCACGAAAGCGTGGGGAGCAAACAGGATTAGATACCCTGGTAGTCCACGCCGTAAACGATGATTACTCGTTGTTGGCGATAGACCGTTCAGCGACCAAGCGAAAGCGATAAGTAATCCACCTGGGGAGTACGTTGGCAACAATGAAACTCAAAGGAATTGACGGGGGCCCGCACAAGCGGAGGAACATGTGGTTTAATTCGATGATACGCGAGGAACCTTACCCGGGCTTGAAAGTTAGTGACGGACTTGGAAACGAGTCTTCCCTTCGGGGCACGAAACTAGGTGCTGCATGGTTGTCGTCAGCTCGTGCCGTGAGGTGTCGGATTAAGTTCCATAACGAGCGCAACCCCTGCTGCCAGTTACCAGCGAGTAATGTCGGGGACTCTGGCGGGACTGCCGGTGTAAGCCGTGAGGAAGGTGGGGATGACGTCAAATCAGCACGGCCCTTACGTCCGGGGCGACACACGTGTTACAATGGTAGGTACAGAGGGCAGCCACCCAGCGATGGGGAGCAAATCTCGAAAGCCTATCTCAGTTCGGATTGGAGGCTGAAACTCGCCTCCATGAAGTTGGATTCGCTAGTAATCGCGCATCAGCCATGGCGCGGTGAATACGTTCCCGGGCCTTGTACACACCGCCCGTCAAGCCATGAAAGCCGGGGGTGCCTGAAGTCCGTTACCGCGAGGATCGGCCTAGGGCAAAACTGGTGATTGGGGCTAAGTCGTAACAAGGTAGCCGTACCGGAAGGTGCGGCTGGAACACCTCCTTTCTGGAGCGGAATGCTGTCCGAAAAGGACATTGTCCGTCTCCTGTTCCGTCAATGGTTCGTCCCGCGCTTGTGCGCATTCCTGTCTTGTGTGTTTCGCATACATGCCGGTCTGTCCGGCGTGCCGGATGCGGGAGGCCTTTATAGGCCCGGCCCGACTGCGGTCCGACTCCGCGGCATTCGCCTCGTGGACGCGAGTCCCAAGGATCTTTGACATATTGTGACAACGAGCAAGAACAAGACGTAGTAATGATTAGATAGAAATTACGTGTCAGTATACTTACTTTCTTGCGCTAGAAGCGTAAGATGAGCGAAGAAATGAAGAAAGGGCGTATGGCGGATGCCTAGGCTCTCACAGGCGATGAAGGACGTGATAAGCTGCGATAAGCCCGGGTAAGGTGCAAATGACCTTTGACCCCGGGATTTCCGAATGGGACAACCCAATATCCTGAAGGGGTATTATC
>JAZTXL010000017.1:0-64834 GCA_045636405.1 Alloprevotella sp. | reverse complement strand
GTAGTTGGTGTCGTTTGCCTTGAGGGCGAAAGTGCTTTCACCTACTTTTTCTACAGTAACAAATTCGAAGGGAGCTGTGCCTACGAGGGCGTTGGTGTCGCCGCTCTTCATCACAAACTTCTTCTCGCTTACGCTGTAGAGGTAGTGCTTGCCTTCGTACTCAACAAAAGCAAATTGTTGCTTGGGGTCTGCATTGTCGCGAGCCACACCATGGCAGGTTTGAGCCTGATTGTAAGTCACGCCACACATATCTACCTTGTCGGCGAGGGCGTACATACCACCACGGCCGGTGTCGGCTGAAACGAGGGTGTAGCACTTAGCGTTGCTCAACTGAGCTACCTCTGTGATGACAACGGGAGTTGCGGGAACTTCGGGCTCTTCTGGTTCTACAGAGCCTGCTTCGGGAGTGAATACACCAGTTCCGAAGTCGAACTGAAGGATAGCTGTGTCAGGTGTAGGACCATAAACTTTTTCTGAGCAAGAGAGTGTGCCGTCGCCGTTTACTGTGAAGGTCATGTCAATGTTCTTAGTATTCACAGAGCCATCGCCGGCGCCTACTGTTACGCCTTTCAACACTACTGTTGTAGCTGTAACTTCGTAGGGAACACATTCTACTACTTCCACATTGAAGTTTTCAGATTCCCAAATTTTCAAAGTAGCATAGCCTTCCTTAGCTGCTCCATTTTCGTCCTTGCCGAAAACAATCTTGGCATCCAGTTCATAGGGAGAGCCAAAGAATTCCATAGATACCTTACCATTGTAAGTCTCGGCCAACTCTGCAGGAGTGCCGGGTACTTCGGGCTCGGGTTCGGGCTCAACTGCGCCTTCAACCACGAGGGTAGCATCTACTACGTAGCCACCGTTGTTAACGATGTGGTTGCTTGCGTCTACACAGCCACCAGCGTCTACGCTGTTCCAGTCAATCTTGAAGCGCACGCGGTATTCGCCGGCCACTTCGGGAGCCTTGAACTCGGGGCAGTCCAATGTGCTGCGGGCATCGCCGGTGATGTATTCGCCGGCAGAGTTTAAGCCGCTGGCATCACCTGATACGCCATAGAAACTGTAGCTCACGAGGTCTTTGCCTGTCTGGTCGTTTTGGCTGGCGTCGAAAGAGAATTCTCCGTCGTTGTCAGCGTCGAGGTAAACATAACCGTGCATCCAAACGCCGCCGTAATCAAACTCGGCCTTCAGGGTAGCACCTGGTTCACAAGTAAATTTTGTGCCGGTCGTCAGATCGTTGTAGGCCTTGGCGGAGTTCACTGTGAGGGTTTGCTTTTCAGCACCTGCAGCAGTGATACTAACCGAACGCAAGGGGCGATCGTTTGCACGAGAGGCATTAGTATCCTTATCAAAGTTGACAGGATACCCTCCGGATTGCGCCACAGCTGTCACCACGAAGGCAAACAATAGCGCCATCAAAGAAGTAATTTTTCTCATACTGTTAATAAATTAGGTTAATAAAAAAGTGTTCTAAAATGTTCCTATATATTATATATAAATGTGTATATTCTTATAGGTTCCAAAAAAGGACAATAATGTAAGTTGCAAACGTACCACTTTTTTTTCTTACATCAAAGACTTTCTCTAAAAAGATGTTCCAAATTACCAATAAATCTAAAAGTCGGCGCCTCGGAAGCCTTACAGCGGGCGGCGGGCTATTTTTGACACAGTTGCAAAGCTTGCTAAGGGCTATAAAGGGCTTAATCTTTTGGTGCAGGCGATTTTTTCCGTACCTTTGCCCCGAAGAAGGGGCAAAGATGTCTTACCTGGCGATTGCCCCACCCTATTTTTACGAACACACATATTATTATTTAGATGGAAACAACCAGACAGCAAAAAATATCTCGCCTCATCCAGAAAGAGCTGAGCGATATTTTTCAAAAGCAGACCAAGGGCATGAACGGCGTGTTGGTGTCGGTGAGCACAGTGCGCATCAGCCCCGACATGAGCATCTGCCGCGCCTACCTGAGCGTGTTCCCCTCGGAACGCAGTGCCGAGATTTTGGAGAATGTCAATAAGAGTGCGCGCGAGGTACGCTACGAGTTGGGCACACGTGTGCGCCACCAGCTCCGCATCATCCCCGAGTTGAAGTTCTTCCTTGACGACTCGCTCGACTACATCGATCACATCGACGCTCTCTTGAAGCAATAAGAAGATGGGCTTCCCTTTATTTGTGGCATGGCGCTATTTGTTTTCCAAGAAGAGCCACAATGCCATCAACATCATTTCTATCATCTCCGTGGTGGGCGTGGCGCTCTCCACGATGGCTTTGGTGTGCACCCTCTCGGTGTTCAACGGCTTTCGCGACTTGATTGGCGGCCTCTACACGGCTTTCGACCCCGAGTTGGAGGTGATGCCGAGCAAGGGCAAGTTTGCCGCGGCCGATGATTCGCTCCTGCTGCGCATCAAGGCACACCCCGACGTGGCTGTGGCCACCGAATGTTTGGAGGAGAATGCTTTGATTCTCTTCCAGGGCCACCCCATGGTGTTCTCCTTGAAGGGTGTGGGCGAAAACTTTGACAGTTGCACCAACATCCGCAACATCCTGGTGGGCGAGGGCGAATATATGCTCCACGCCGCCGGTGTGAACTACGGCATTCCGGGTATCGGGCTGGCCCAGCAGTTGGGCGGCTTCAACTACGGCAAGGTGCCGGTGTGTGCCCTCCGCAAGGGCGAGCGCATCAACACCATCAATCCCTCCGAGAGCTTTACGACGGGCGACCTCTTCTCGCCGGGCGTAGTGTTCCATGTGAGCCAGCGCCAGTACGACGACAGCTACATGCTCTGCTCCCTTGCCTTTGCGCAAGAGCTCTTTGAGCAGGAGGGGCAAATCAGCTCGCTGGAGCTGCGCCTCAAGGCCGGAGCCGACGTGGACGAGGTGAAGGAAGAGTTGCGCGCCATTGCCGGCGAGCGTTTCAAGGTGTACGACCGCATAGAGCAGCAGCAGGACATGTTTGCCGTGATGGAGATAGAGAAGATGGTGGCCTATTTTTTCCTTACCTTTATCTTACTCGTGGCCTGCTTCAACATCATCGGCTCCGTGTCGATGCTCATCATCGAGAAGCGCTCCGACATGGAAATACTGCGCCACCTGGGAGCCGACGAGCAGATGCTGCGCCACATCTTCCTCTACGAGGGTCGCCTCATCGCCCTCCTTGGAGCCGTCATCGGCGTAGCCCTGGGCCTGATGCTTTGCTATGCCCAGCAGGAACTCGGATTGCTGCGCCTGGGCGACTCAAGCGGCACGTTCATTGTAGATGCCTACCCCGTGAGTGTGCATCTGCTCGATGTCCTCTTGGTGTTTGTCACGGTCATAGTGGTGGGATTCTGCGCCGTGTGGTATCCGGTGCGCCACCTCAGCAAACGATTACTCTAACAAGGCTTTTGCCTTGAACGGATGGGCCATGAGCGAGAAGCTGTGGCCCATTATTTTTTTCACACACGCCATGCTGCCGGCAAGAAGCAAAAACAAGCACACTTTGCTTTTAGAAAAATTAAGAAATATTAAGACTTCGGGCGCGCAACGATGGGGTAAGAAATTGCGCCGAGCGCGGATTTTTTCGCAGATGGCTCGGAGGCATTCCCAGGTCTTTAGGATTTTTTCTTCGTAAACTACGAGGAAAAATTTTGAAGCGCAGAAGAGTCAGCGCAAAAAACCCATTTTCTCGAATCGCACAACCTAAAAAAAGCGGGAGCCCTCGATGGACTCCCGCTTCGCTATTACAAAGATAATACTTTGGAGGGCGAAATGCAAATTGCTTTTAACTTTATTTTACAAATCGACCCCTTGTTTTTAAGAATTGAGCCGTGCCCCGCAGGGGGCTATGCTTTATTTTGAAATGAGCACTTTTTCGCCCTCGCCGGTGATGTAGATGCCCTGAGTGGGTGCAAGCACACGGCGTCCGCCGAGGTCGTAATAGGCAGGGGCTTTCTTTTCCACCAAGGTGGGGGCTACGCCTGTCACCACGTCGGTCTGAACGAGCGTCCAGATGCTGGCGCCCCAGTCCTTAGGCTTGGTAACGAGGGTAGCAAAGGCGTCGGGGTTGGTATACCAGCTGTAGGTGCCCGAGGGGTCTACGATGGCCAGGCCGTTGCTGCCAAGGTCGGTCTTAATCTCTTCGAGCGTCCAGTCGGTAAGTCCGCTACCGCTATAGTTGGCCATGAGCACGGCGCCTTCCTTAGAAGCGTCGATGTAGGCAGCCTTGCCGGTGGCCTTGTTCAGGATTTTCACAGTGCCATTGCCCTTGACAAACTGCCAGAGCATACCTTCGTTGTTTACGTTCAATGTCTTAGGCTCTACCTTGCCGTTAGAGGTATTGGCGCAAGCGTAGTAGTTGGTGAAGTAAGCATTCTGCAGGCGATAGTAGTGGCCCTCGCTGATGGCGTCGAGCATGCTGGTGCGCGGCATGGCGAGGAAGGTGCGGTAGCACTCCAGGTATTCCTCGTAAACGTTTTTCTCCACTACGGGCAGGGCTTCGAGCGACTGCTTGGCGCGGTCAATGAGCTGCGTTTGCAGATACTGCAATGCCTCTTCCGTAGGCTGGTTCATCTCGCCGGGGTTGGCGTCGCGGATGATGGCCTCGCACTTCTTCACAAGGCCGGCCAGCTGTGCGTTGAAGTTCTCCACCTCAACGAGCATCCATGTGCCGGGGTAGCAGAGCGCAGCCTCGTCCTTGGCAAACACCAGGCCTGAGGTCTGTGCGCTGAGGCGCTTCACGCTGCCCACTTGTGCTGCATTGTAGCCATCTACGGCAGAGATAACCACCACACCGGGGATGAACGTATAGTCGCCGGTGGCGATGGTGGCCTTGTCTACGCGCAACTTGGTGGGCGAGGTGCCCATCGAAACGGCTGCGTTGTAAGCGGGGAGAGCCATCTCTTCGCCGCTGCACACATTATTTAACAAATAGGAAGCCACGCCTTGTGCTCCGCCATCGACAAACTGCCACAACTCCTCGGGCTCTACCTGCGGAGTGTAGTGGATGCGCACCTGCGAGCCATTCTGATACATCGTGGCACCGGCAAACTGCTTCTTGTAGTAGGTAGAGGCCGACACAATCTGATAGTACTTGCCGGCTTCGGGCTGTACAATCTCAGCCTTCTTGTAAGCTTCAATCTTCTCGCTCAGGGTGGCCAAGACAGAAGCCTCTTCGGGCATCATCAAAGCCACATCGTAGATGGCAGCAAGCTGGTCGTGCACGCTCTGAGCAGGATAGCCGGCCTTGCCGGGATGTGAGGCGTCGAGGATGGCCTTGGCTTCGCCCAGGAGCTTCTCCGACTCGGTTTGCTCAGCAGGCTCGATGTAGTGCTTGGCATAAACGTAGCCGAGAGCATCGAGAATTTCGTCCTGCTGTTGCAAGCGGCGATAGAAGGAGCCCCATCCCTTCTTGGAGTTGGGCAACCATCCTATTTCTGCCAATGCCAGCATACGCGGCAAGAGTTGGTATTGCAGCTCGCCAAAGTCGTTGAGCGTCTCGGCCCACAAGTTGCCTTGCACACCCATACAGAAATCTTCGCGGCCGCCGAGCGATGCCAAAGGATTGAGAGAGTATACTGTCTGCAAAGTATTTACGTGATTGTCGCTCCATCCGCCGTAGTAGGGCTCGTCGACGATGGTTTCGTTGGGGCCTACCTGCATAAAGTCGAGATACAAAGATTGATAGGGCACCACGATGCTCTTGAAGCCCTTATCGGCTGCTGTTGCGCTGAGGCTGATATTGTTCCACGCCATGATGACGGGCTTCACGGTGTTCTTGCTGCTCCAGTGGTGGAGAAGTTCGTCCCACACCACGAGGTCCTTGCCGTGCTGCTCCTTCACATAGATGCCCAACTCCTCAACGAGCCAGGATTGCAATTCCTCTACGCCACTGAGGCCTTCCTCTCTCACGCGGCGCAAGCAGTCCTCGTTGGTGGCCCACTGACCGGTGGGACATTCGTCGCCGCCGATGTGTACGTAAGGATAGGGGAATACCTCGGCCAGATAGTCGAGCACGTCTTTCAAGAAGGTGATTACCTTGTCGTCGCCCACATTGAGCACGTCGTGGGAGATACCGCCGTCAATGCGCACGCTGTAGGACTTGTTGGGGTCGCAGCTGAATTCGGGGTAGGAAGCCACGGCAGCCACCATGTGGCCGGGGAGGTCTACCTCGGGAAGGATTTCGATGTGGCGAGCCTTAGCATAGTCCACCACTTCCTTGAAGTCTTCCTGGGTGTAGTAGTAGCCGCGGCCGTATTCAGTATCGTCGAAGAACTTGGTGCCATCGCCGGGGCTGGTGAACGAACCTGCGCGCACGGCACCCACTTCGGTGAGGCGAGGATACTTAGGCATGTGGATGCGCCAGCCCTGGTCGTCGGTCAAGTGCCAGTGGAAGCGGTTCATCTTATAGAGCGCCATCACGTCGAGCACGCGCTTCACCTCTTCCTTGTTGAAGAAGTGGCGGGCAATGTCCATCATGAATCCGCGGTGACCAAGCACGGGCTGGTCGGCAATGCTTACAAACGGTACGGGCCACTCGGCACCCTTCACCTGAGCTGCTTCAAAGAACTGACGCGGCAGGAGTTGCTTGAGGGTTTGGAATGCATAGAAGAAGCCGGCTTGCGAAGAGGCTTTGATGTCGATGCGGCCGTCGGCCACGTTGAGTGTATATCCCTCGGCGGGCAAAGCGTCGTTGTAGGCAAGCTGGAGCACATTGGCATCTACCTGTCCCTCGGTGAGTTCAAGTTCTGCGCCTGAGGCAGCCTTCCATTGTGCGGCAAACTCCTCAGCATGGGGCAAGCAAGCCACATCGGGATAAGCCAGCGTAGTGATGGTGGCAAAATTGAGCGCACCTTCTTTTGTCACCTCAAGGTTTTGAGGATAGGGCACGATGGACAAATCGGCGGTGCCGTTAAAGGCCTTCTCTGTGGTGAAGCTCACAGCGTTGTTCTGGTCGCCTTTATCCCAAAGACCCACACCACGATTTTCCGCCGGGCCTCCCCAGAGGTTCATCGAAATAGCGGCGTTGTTGTAGGGCTGAATTTCGTAGCCCCCGGAATAGCTGCCGTTGGTGGTAGGCACAATCTTGTAACGTGTCACACCGCTGGGCGAAGCCGAGGCCGAAACTTTGTTGTTCTTCTGGCCTGAAGGAGTGTAGAGCGTAAGGCCTTTTTTGTTGGTGATGGTGTAGCCGCTGGCGTCGTCGCCTGTGAATTTCCACAACTGGGCTGCGTTGCCCACGGCGGCACTTGTGGTGATTTCCGCACCTTGCGTGTCGGCAGTAAGGGCATTGCCTCCGTTCATGAACTGAATGAGGTACCATTGCTCGTTGCCTTCGGTGCTTGCTTGGGGCTTACCATCTGCCCAAGCGCCCAGTGTGCCGCAAAACAGCGTCACCAGGAGAGTCAAGAAGTGTTTGCTCATAGTAAATTGTATAGTTAATAGATAATTGATTTTCCAAAAATAAGAGCAGCCGGCAAGCGCTCGTACGCACCGTCTACTTTGCAAAAGTAGGAAGAATTTCTCAAACACAGCACGCCAATGGCCCGGAGTTTTCCAAAAGCCCATTTTTTCGCCTTTGTAACCTCTTGAAAATCAATGGGCGTTTTGGGGCATTTCGAAAGTCTGATCTACGAAAAATTCCGCAAGACCTAGGAAAATTTTTCTAAGACCTAGTTTTTCCTAAATCAGACTTTCGAAACGACCATAAGTTACGAGCCGTGAGCCGTGCCTTGTTTCCATAAAAAAAATAAGTGCTAAGGGGTATTTTCTAACCTCTCGTTTTGCTAAACAGGGATAGCAAAATAAGGCCGAGAGTGTTATTTTTTCAAAAAAAAGATGTAGCAATCCATCTTTAGGCAGAACAAATTTCTCAGAAAAGTTTTCGCAGAGAAATCTTTTTTGTATTTTTGCTTCGGACTCGTGGGGCTACCCCGCAAGTTGCCTCTTTGTGGAGAGGAAAATGAGAAAATTTATTAACTCTTTATTTTATAATAACATTCTATGGCAACATTAGATTTAAGCAAGTACGGTATTACCGGTGCTGTTGAGGTGCTGCACAACCCTTCTTACGAAGTTCTCTTCGAAGAAGAAACCAAAGCCGGCCTCGAAGGTTTCGAAGTAGGTCAAGTAACTGAGCTTGACACAGTGAACGTAATGACCGGTATCTACACCGGCCGTTCACCCAAAGACAAGTTCTTCGTAATGAACGAAGCCAGCAAGGACACAGTATGGTGGACTTCTGAAGAATACAAGAACGACAACAAGCCCGTTTCTGAAGAAGCTTGGGCCGACCTCAAGGCTAAGGCTGTTAAGCAGCTCAGCGGCAAGCGCCTCTTCGTGATGGATACCTTCTGCGGTGCTAACCCCGCTACTCGCTTGAAGGTGCGCTTCATCATGGAAGTAGCATGGCAGGCTCACTTTGTGAAGAACATGTTCATCCGCCCCACAGCTGAAGAACTCGAAGCCTACGGCGAACCCGACTTCGTATGCTACAACGCTTCTAAGACTAAGGTAGACAACTACCAAGAGCTCGGCCTCAACTCTGAGACTGCTACTGTCTTCAACCTCAAGACCAACGAGCAGGTAATCCTTAACACCTGGTACGGCGGTGAGATGAAGAAGGGTATGTTCTCTATCATGAACTACCTCAACCCCTTGAAGGGCATCGCCTCTATGCACTGCTCTGCCAACACCAACATGGAAGGCACTGACACAGCTATCTTCTTCGGTCTTTCCGGTACAGGTAAGACTACACTCTCTACAGACCCCAAGCGTCTCCTTATCGGCGACGACGAACACGGCTGGGACGAAGAAGGTGTGTTCAACTACGAAGGCGGTTGCTACGCTAAGGTAATCAACCTCGACAAGGAAAGCGAACCCGATATCTACAACGCTATCCGCCGCAACGCTCTCCTCGAGAACGTAACTGTTGCTGCTGATGGTAAGATTGACTTCGCAGATAAGAGCGTTACTGAAAACACTCGCGTATCTTACCCCATCGAGCACATCAACAACATCGTGAAGCCCGTAAGCAAGGGTCCTCACGCACACCAAGTTATCTTCCTTTCAGCAGATGCCTTCGGTGTATTGCCTCCCGTATCTATCCTCGACGACCAACAAGCACAGTACTACTTCCTCTCTGGCTTCACCGCTAAGTTGGCAGGTACTGAGCGCGGCATCACCGAGCCCACTCCTACATTCTCTGCTTGCTTCGGCGCAGCCTTCTTGAGCTTGCACCCCACTAAGTACGCAGAAGAGCTCGTTAAGAAGATGAACGCAGTAGGCGCTAAGGCTTACCTCGTTAACACTGGTTGGAACGGTTCTGGCAAGCGTATCTCTATCAAGGATACTCGCGGTATCATCGACGCTATCCTCGACGGTAGCATCAACACCGCTCCTACTAAGACTATTCCTTACTTCAACTTCGTAGTTCCTACAGAGTTGCCTAACGTAGATCCTAACATCCTCGATCCTCGCGACACTTACGACTGCGCTTGCAAGTGGGAAGAAAAGGCTAAGGACCTCGCTGGTCGCTTCATCAAGAACTTCGCTAAGTTCACTGGCAACGAAGCAGGTCAGGCTCTCGTAGCAGCCGGTCCTAAGCTCTAATCATTTAGAACTTATCTGAATCTCGGATATGAGCCTTGCGCCAATCGGCGCAAGGCTTTTTCTTTACCCACAAACACCCACACCCTTTTCTGAGCCTCTCACCTAAAAATTGCACACATATAAACATTCTGCGCAAAATTATTTGCACAAAACATTGTCACATGTGCAATTTTTGGTAATTTTGCAGCCGCAAACAAAAAGTAAGACTTTATGAAGGTAAAAATGTATGTAGCGGCACTCATTGCCGCTTTTGTATGCTCAATGAGCGCAGTGGCACAATCACAATGGAACAACAAGGGCGATAACATCGTAGGCGAATACCTGACTGACCGCGGCGGCTCAAAGAGCAAGGTGAGAGTAACAAAGATGGCCAACGGCACCTACAAAGCCCAAGTTTTTTGGGTAGAAAAGCCATTGGACGCCAAAGGCAACAAGCGCAAGGATGTAAAGAACCCCGAGAAGAATCTGCGCAACGTAGACATCGACAAAGTGGTGTTGGTGGAGGGTCTCAAATACGACGCCGAGGACCAAGAATGGGGCGGCGCAAAAATCTACGACCCCTCGAAAGGTCTCCGCGTGAACGTGTCGGCCGAATTCATTTCTGCCAAAAAACTAAAACTGCGCGGCACCATTCTCGGCATTGGCACCACGCTCTACTGGACCAAGATAAAATAAGCTGGCCAAACATACGGCTTACACAAAGCAAGGGAGACGCACACCGGCGCCTCCCTCTTTCTTTTTCCTCACACCCACACATTATATATATTACGCGCGCGCCCATAATATATATTATATGTGTAGGCAGGAGGCGCAGAAGAAAAATCAGCAGTTACAAAAAGTGCTTCAGAGAAGCTTTTTCCTATCATTTTAATAGATTTTTTCAGCCAAACCTATCAACTGTAAAAAATATAGATACATTCTTTTACAGATTGTTTGCTGATATTGTTTTATTGTATATATTTGCAAAACTTATACTAAACTTAATAGCTTATGAAAAGAAAATTTTACTCAACCTCAATCAGATTCTTTATGCTTGCCCTCTGCGTATTCGCAGTGTCAGCGGCTAGTGCACAGAAAAAAGCATGGGAGCAACTCTGCAAAATACCTGCTTCCAACGCATTCCACATTGCAAGCAACGGCAACTTTGTCATTGCCGACTACCAATGGGATCTTTCCGGCGGTATCTATGTATCGGAAGACAGAGGAACCACCTGGACAAAAACCAATGCCCCCGACTACACCTACAACGTGTTCTGCGAGAACGAAGAATACCTCTTCGCAGCCGGTTGCGAATGTCGCATTGCACGCTCTGATGACGGCGGAAAAACTTGGGAAGTTCTCAGCTACAAGCGCGCTGTAGAAGACGCCTTGGGCGAATATGCCGACTACTCTAACGCCTACGCCCTTGCTATCCACAACGGTAAGCTCTTCTTGGGAGACTTCAGCGGCGGCGGCATCATCTACTCTGAAGACAACGGCGAGAGCTGGAAGCAAACAGACATTGAATCTTTATCCTACGGCGAGGTAGACCCGAAACTCGGTAAGCGCAATGTCGAAAACTTCTATAGCTTAGCTTCCTACGATGGTGAGCTCTACGCTTTCGGTGTTTACTTTGTGTTCCGCTATCTGCCTGAGACAAACTCTTGGGAAACTATCCGCACAGACTCTAACTTTATGGGCGTAAACACCGTCTATCAAGGAAAGCTCTGCACAGGTCGCAGCGTGATGAACTACTCTTTCAATGTTCCGTTCATCGAAACCTTGGACGAAGAAGGTGTGTGGGGAGAAATTGCTCGCCCCGTAGATTTCAGCGACAACAACATCCGCGCGATATACGGTGCTGATAACCATCTCTTCGTAGGTATGGCGCAAAGCGGACTCTACTATACTCCCGACGCAGGTACCAGCTGGGCAAGCATCAGCGAAGGTATCCCCTACTCAACCGGTACTAACTTCACCCCCATGGCTATCCGCACAGACAAGGACTATGCCTACCTCCTTGCCTACGAGCCTCCCTATGCCACTACAACCAACAGCGGTCTCTTCCGCCTTGCCTTGACCGACCTGCCCGACTTGACCGGCATCGACTGCATCAAGAAGTCGGAAGAAGCAGCTTCCTACAATGGCAACGCCCTTACCTTCGCTGCTACAGCCAAGCAAGCCGCGGTGTACGACCTGAGCGGACGCCAAATCCCCGTTTCCGTTTCCGGCAACAGCATCAACGTAGAGCATCTGAATCCCGGAACTTATCTCTACAAAGCTACGGTGAACGGCGCAACCCTCTCCGGAAAATTCCAAAAGAAATAAATGTCCTACAGAGGTGGCCCGGTCCACCTCTGTTCTTTTTTCTAACATCCCTTGTCTATTTGATAGTTCCTCGTTATGAAGTTACTACATCTCAGCCTGCTCTCGCTCTGTGCCCTGAGCCTTACTGCCGCGGCACAAGGCGACAAAGTGGTGTCTCACCAAACCGATTTCAACACCGGCATCCCATCCGACTATGCCGTCTACGACCTCGACGGACAAACCCACCACTACACGATGGTGCAAGAAGGCCTCGACCAAGGACTGGCATGGACTGCGCTGCGCGAAACCGGCTCGTCCAACTACTACGCTGCCAGCACCTCGAAATACAAAGTGGCAAAGGGCGAAACAGCTGCCCCTGCCAACGACTGGATGGTGAGCAGCCGCATACGCATCCTTGCCGCCGATGCACAAATAACTTGGCGCGCACAGTCTATATGCACCAACATCAATGCGGGCGATACCTACGAGGTGCGCGTCAGCACTTCCGGCAATAAGCCTGAAGACTTCACCGACGCCCCCGTGTTCTCCATCGAGGAAGAGACCGTCAACGAATGGACAGAGCGCTCTGCCGCGCTCGGAGCCTATGTAGGGAAAGATGTATACATTGCCTTTGTAAACCGCAGCAACTCCAAGGAGATTCTGGCCATCGACGACATCTGCGTGAGCAGCAGCTACGGAAAATTCTTCTTGACAAGCGAGGTGAGCGAGCACATCTTCGGCACCGAGCCTCTACAGATTTCCGCCCTGCTCCACTCCAACAGCAGCAGCCCTTTGACCCGCTTCACCGCCTGTTGCAAGGTGGGTAGCGAGGAGCTTCGCCGCGAATACACCGGCCTCTCTCTGCAACCCGGCGACACCTTCCCCTTCGAGTTTGAAAAGACCTTTGCCCTCGTCCCCGGCGACACGCTCGCCTACGACCTTTGGGTGGAGATTGACGGTGAGCGCCCCGACACGCTGAAGAGCTACGCCGTGAGCTTCCTCTTCAAGCCCACGCGACGCACCGTTATCGAAGAGGGTACAGGCATGTGGTGCGGCTACTGCCCCATTGGCACCGTGGCCATGCAGCGCATGAAGGAAAAATATCCCAATACGTTCATCGGCATCGCCACTCACTACGAGGACATTCTCGAGGTAGACGGCTATGCCCGCACGCTCTACTTCTCCGCCTACCCCATGGGAATTGTCAACCGCAAATACGAGGCCGAGCCGATGGTGCTGGCCGAAGTAGACGGCAAGGAGGATTACAGCTTGCTGAACGGCGGCTTTGAAACGGCGCTTTTGAAAGAGCAGGCCGAAGTGGCGCTGGCCGATGTGAGCCTTTCCGCCACGGAGGCGAACAAGCGCATCAGCGTCTGCGCCGAGGCGCGCTTTGCCGTAAATGTGGACAAGGCAGACTTCCGCTGGGCTTTCGTGACGGTGGAGGATGCCCTGGAGGGCGATGGTTTTTACCAGACCAACTACATGAGCGGAAAGACGCAATACAACCTTGACGGCTACGAAGACCTGCCCGACCGCATCATGCCCTACACCTTCAACGACGTAGCGCTGAGCATTGCCGACCACCTTTATGGCTTTGAAGGCTCCGTGCCCACCAGCGTGAAGGCCGGAGAGACCTACTCGTTCGACCACAGCTTTACGGTGAGCAACATCCGCAACGCCGCCAACGTGCGCGTAGTGGCCATGCTGCTTGATGCCAATACGGGCTACGTGGTCAATGCCAACCAGGTGGCGCTCTATCCCACCGGCATCACTGCCCCCACCACGGCCGCCACGGCCAAGCGCATTGCGGGCTACTATAGCGCCGACGGCCGACGCCTTGCAGCTCCGCAAAAGGGCATCAACCTTGTGCGCTACACCGATGGCAGCGCTCAGAAAATACTGAGATAAAAACCTTTACACATCTACCTTGTTCCCTGCCACCTCGGCAGAACAGAGACTCCTCCACGCGGCGTGATAAGAAAACACGCCGCGTTTTTCTTGTCTGGTGTTTGCAAGGAAAAAGGAGCACTAAGCACCCCTGTTTTGGAAAGTCTGATCTAGGAAAAACTAGGTCTTAGAAAAATTTTCCTAGGTCTTAAGAAATTTTTCGCAGATCAGACTTTCGAAAACGGGGTTCAAAGGGCGGCGCTCGCAGGCGTTTAGAAAATTTTGTAACGAGCCATGTTACAATGTGTAACTTCCCATGTTACGAAGTGTAACACGCCATGTTACAACTTGTAACACGCCGTGTTACTTTTAAAAGTAGAGGGGCGGGAGAAGCCCCCTCCTAACCTCCCTCTAAAAGGGGAGGGATTTTTTCGCACCTGCACTACCCCTGTTTTCTTAATAGCTTCTTAAGAAATACCCCAAAATGGATATTGAAAAGCAGGCGATTACCAAGGCTCAAAAAGAGCCATTTTCAAGGGGACCGAAGAGGATGACTCTTCTAAAAGTCTGAAAAAGCAGACGGCACAAGATATTTTGTCATCACACGGGGGTTACTTCGGCAAATTATTATTAGTTTTGCATGAGAGAAAGACTGCTCACAAAAGGCGGGTTGTCTTCTTCGCCCCGCTTGATCTTAAAATCGGCTTGGGAAAAACACACCTGAAAGTAATACATCTTTATGAACTCAGATAGCATTAAGAACTTCAGCGACATGGCGCAACTCTTGCAACGCCGTGCGCACCGTCAGCGTGCAGCCATCGTTTGCTGCTACGACCAATCTACGCTCTACGCCGTGGAGCGCGCTCTGAACGAAGGTTTTGCCGACATCATCCTGGTGGGCGAACGCAGCCGCGTGCCACAGAGTGAGACACTGGAGAAACATGCCGCCCACGTGTCCTACGTAGAGGCAGCCACCCCCGACGAAGCCGCTCGCCTCGCCGTAGCCCTCGTTCGCGAAGGCAAAGCCGACGTGCTGATGAAGGGCCTCATCAATACCGACAACTTGCTGCGCGCCGTGCTCAACAAGGAAGAGGGCATCTTGCCCCGCGGCCAAGTATTGACCCACATCGCCGCCGCCCAAATGCCCGGCCGCGAAGGACTCGTGTTCTTCTCCGACGCCGCCGTGATTCCCTATCCCACCCACGAGCAACGCCTGGCACAAGTGGGCTACATGGCAGCCCTCTGCCACGCCTGCGGCATTGAGGAGCCACGCATCGCCCTGAACCACTGCTCGGAAAAGGTGAACGAGAAATTCCCCCACACCGTGGGCTATGCCGAAATTCGCCAACGCGCCGAGCAGGGAGAATGGGGCAAGGCCATCGTAGACGGTCCGCTCGACGTGCTCACCGCCTTCGACGCCGAAGCCTGCAAGGTGAAAGGCATCGATTCGGCCATCGGCGGCAAAGCCAATGCCCTCATCTTCCCCGACATCGAAGCCGGCAATGCCTTCTATAAGACACTGACCTGCTTTGCCGGTGCCGAAATAGCCGGCATGCTGCAAGGCGCCGCCTGCCCCGTAGTGTTGTCATCGCGCGGAGACAGTCCGTTGTCGAAATACTACAGCCTGGCCATGGCCGCCGCGAGCAACGGATAAGGCCGCGTGCAACAAACATTATGCAAACCCTCTAAGAAAAAAATCACCGTGCAAATACTTGTCATCAACCCCGGTTCGACCTCTACAAAGATTGCCGTCTACGAAGACGAAAAGCCCATCATGCTCAGCAACATACGCCACTCGATGGAAGAGCTGAGCCAGTTCAAGGAAGTGACCGACCAGCATGAATTTCGCAAAGACCTGGTACGCGAAGAACTGCGCAAGATGAACATCCCCTTTAAGTTCGACGCCATCATCGGTCGCGGCGGACTGGCCAAACCCATCGCCGGCGGCGTGTATGAGATCAACGAGAAAATGCGCCAGGACACCCACCGCGCTTTGCGTAAGCACGCTTGCAATCTGGGCTGCCTCATCGCCTCCGAACTGGCCGAAGAACTGCCCGGATGCCGCGCCTTCATCGCCGATCCCGGCGTGGTGGACGAACTGGACGACGTGGCACGCATCAGCGGCTCGCCCGTGATGCCACGCATCGCCATCTGGCACTCGCTCAACCAGCGCGCCATCGCCCGCCGCTTTGCACAAGAGCACGGATTCAAATACGAAGAACTGCGCCTCATCGTCTGCCACATGGGAGGCGGTATCTCCATCGCAGCCCATAAGTACGGCAAAGCAGTAGACGTAAACAACGCCCTCGATGGCGAAGGCCCCTTCTCGCCAGAGAGAGCCGGCTCGCTGCCCGCTTCCGACCTCATCCACCTCTGCTTCAGCGGAAAATACACAGAGGCCGAACTCCTGAAACACATCTCGGGCAAGGCAGGACTGGCTGCCCACCTCGGCACAACAGACATGAAGGAACTCCTGGCACGCATCGACGCCGGCGACCAAAAGGTGAAGCTCCTCGTAGACGCCATGATTTATCAAACAGCCAAGAGCATCGCCGCACAGGGAGCCGTGCTCTGCGGAAAAGTAGACGCCATCCTCATCACCGGAGGCATGGCCTACTCAGAATACATCACCTCGCAACTGAGAGAACGCACCGGCTTCATCGCACCCCTCTACATCTATCCCGGAGAAGACGAGATGAAAGCCCTGGCCCTCAATGCACTCTATGTGCTCAAGGGCAAGCGCGAGCTCAAAGTCTACGAATAAAGCCCCGGAGCCTCCCCATTCCCGGAAAAAGTTGTAACTTTGCACTCCGAATTTTAGAAATACTCCTACGGAGAAACACCGAAGAAAAAAATGAAGATAGAAAAACAGCTGACCGCTGCCATCATCGCAGCGCTGAAAGCACTCTACGGACAAGAGGTTGACGCCGCACAAGTCCAACTACAGAAGACCAAAAAAGAATTTGAGGGACACCTCACACTCGTGGTATTCCCCTTCCTGCGCATCTCCCGCAAGAAGCCGGAAGATACAGCACAAGACATAGGACAATACCTGGCCGAAAACACAGACATCGTGGCCGGCTTCAATGTGATAAAGGGATTCTTGAACCTTACCATCGCCCACACACAATGGCTCTCCTTGCTCGCCGACATTAACGCCGACGCTCAATACGGCTTTGTGGCTGAGACAGAGAAGTCGCCGCTCGTCATGATAGAATACTCCTCGCCCAACACCAACAAGCCGTTGCACCTGGGACATGTGCGCAACAATCTGTTAGGCTGGGCCGTTTCACAGATAGCCGCCGCCAACGGCAACCGCGTGGTGAAGACCAACATCGTAAACGACCGCGGCATACACATCTGCAAGTCGATGCTCGCATGGCAAAAGTATGGCAATGGAGAAACCCCCGAAAGCTCCGGCAAGAAGGGCGACCACCTCATCGGCGACTACTATGTAGCCTTCGACAAACACTACCGCGAAGAAGTAAAGCAACTCTGCGAACAATATAAAGCTGAAGGCCTCGACGAAGAGGCTGCCAAAGCAAAGGCCGAGAAAGAAGCACCCCTTATCAAAGAGGCACACGAAATGCTGGTACGCTGGGAGCACAACGACCCTGAAGTGAGAGCCCTCTGGCGCAAGATGAACGAATGGGTATATGCCGGCTTCGACGAAACCTACAAAGCACTCGGCGTAGGCTTCGACAAAATCTACTACGAAAGCGACACCTACCTCGAAGGCCGCGAGAAAGTGCTCGAAGGTCTTGAGAAAGGACTTTTCTATAAGAAGGAAGATGGCTCGGTATGGGCCGACCTGACCAACAAAGGCCTCGACGAGAAACTGCTGCTTCGCTCCGACGGCACCAGCGTGTACATGACACAAGACATCGGTACTGCGAAACTCCGCTTTGAGGACTACCCCATCAACAAGATGATCTACGTGGTGGGCAACGAGCAGAACTACCACTTCCAAGTGCTCTCCATCCTCTTGGATGAGCTGGGCTTTGAATGGGGTAAGGACCTCGTACACTTCTCTTATGGTATGGTGGAACTCCCCAACGGTAAGATGAAGAGCCGCGAAGGCACCGTGGTAGACGCAGACGACCTCATCGCAGAAATGGTGCGCCAGGCACGCCAGACAGCCGACGAGGCCGGAAAGTTTGACGATATGAGCGAAGAGGAAAAGCAGAACGTGGCACGCATCGTTGGTATGGGCGCACTCAAATACTTCCTCTTAAAAGTAGACGCCCGCAAGAACATGCTCTTCAACCCCGAAGAAAGTATAGACTTCAACGGCAACACCGGCCCCTTTATCCAGTACACCTACGCTCGTATCCGCTCCGTACTCCGCAAGGCTGAAGATGCCGGCATCAACTACAAGGACCTCTGCGGCATCAACTGCGAACTCTCCACTAAGGAGGAAGAAATTGTACAACACGTGGCCGACTTCGCAGCCGTTATACATCAAGCCGGACAAGACTTCTCGCCATCGGCCATAGCCAACTACTGCTATGAACTGGTAAAGGAATACAACCAATTCTACCACGAGTTTAGCATCCTCAAGGAAGAGAACGAAGACAAGAAGCGCTTCCGTCTCGTACTCTCAGCCAACGTAGCAAAAGTAGTACGCCTCGGCATGGGACTCTTGGGTATCGAAATGCCGGAACGTATGTAGGCCGTAGAAACAGCTTATTGCCCTTATGAGCAAAGCCAAGGAAAAATACTATGTAGTATGGCACGGTGTGGAGCCGGGCATCTACAATTCTTGGCCCAAATGTCAGGAACAGATAAAAGGCTTTGAGGGCGCATTATACAAATCTTTTGATAGCGAGGAGGAGGCTGAGGAAGCCTACCACTCCTCGCCTTATCTTTATATAAAGCCCAGAAATTCTGAGGCAGCAGAAAAAAAAGACAAGTTACAAAACCCGCCGAGCAACAGAACAGACACGGTGTTGCCACTACCGCTGGAAGTGAAAGCCGAAGCCCTGGCTGTCGACGCAGCATGCTCCGGCAATCCCGGACCAATGGAATATCGCGGCGTCTATTTGAAGACGGGACAGGAGGTGTTCCACTATGGTCCCGTACATGGCACAAATAACATCGGAGAGTTCCTGGCCATCGTACATGGCTTGGCGCTGCTCAAGCAGAAAGGCACGGCGATGACCATCTATTCGGACAGCCGCAACGCCATGCTTTGGGTGAAGAACAAGAAATGCAAGACCAAGCTCGAGCGCACTGCCAAGACGGAGCAGCTATTCCAACTGATTGAGCGCGCCGAACTTTGGTTGAAAGAAAATACTCACAACATACCCTTACTGAAGTGGGAGACAGAAAAGTGGGGCGAAATACCCGCTGACTTTGGTAGGAAATAAAAATTACGACACAGCTATATGAAAGAATTTCTTCGGTTGATGCAACGCTACGTTGCTCCTTACAAAATATACATGGTGGGCTCTTTGGTGTTCAACCTCCTCTCGGCAGTGCTCAACGTCTTCTCTTTCGTATCGCTTATCCCCATGCTGCAGTTGCTCTTCGGCATCGACCAGAACCACTACGAGTTCATCCCCTGGGACTCCACCGGAATGGGCATGAAGGATATTATTATCAACAACCTCTATTGGTACACCACAGAGTTGATGGACACTTACGGCGCAGCCACCACGTTGCTCTTCATCGGTCTCTTCCTGGTATCGATGACCTTACTGAAGACCAGCTGCTACTTTGCTTCTGTCGGCATTATGGTTCCGATGCGTACGGGCATCGTTCGCGACATTCGCAGCAGCGTTTACCACAAAATTATCTCCCTGCCTCTCTCTTTCTTTTCCGATGAGCGCAAGGGCGACATCATTGCCCGCATGAGTGGCGACGTCAATGAGATAGAAAATTCTATTACCGGCTCGCTCGACATGCTTATCAAGAACCCCATTCTCCTTATCAGCTACTTCGCAGTACTCATCTACACCAGCTGGCAACTTACGCTCTTCACCATCCTTGTTCTCCCCGGAATGGTATGGATGATGGGAAAGATTGGTCGCAAGCTGAAGCACAAATCGCTGGATGCCCAAGAGAAATGGAGCGAAACTATGGCACAGCTGGAAGAGACTTTGGGAGGTATGCGTATCATCAAAGCTTTTACTGCAGAGCGCAAAATGTGTCGTCGCTTTGATGAGAGCGCAAATTCCTTCCGCCAGGCTTCCAACCGTGTAGCTATCCGTCAGTCGTCAGCCCATCCGGTGAGTGAGTTTTTGGGCACCTGCTTAATCGTACTCGTTTTGTGGTACGGCGGCACCCTGATTTTCTCATCCAACTCTCCCATCGACGCGCCCACCTTTATTTTCTACATGGTGATTCTCTATAGCATCATCCAACCGCTTAAAGATTTCTCGAAGGCCTCATACGCCATTCCCAAAGGTATGGCTTCCGTGGAGCGTGTCAATAAGATTTTGAATGCCCCCAACCCTATCTGTGAATGCGAAAATCCCACCCACGTGAAGAACCTGGAGTCGCAGATAGAATTTAAGAACGTCTCCTTCAGCTATGGCGGCGGCAAGGAAGTGCTCCACGATGTAAACCTCACCGTGAAGCGCGGCCAGACCATTGCCCTCGTTGGCCAGAGCGGCTCAGGCAAGAGTACGCTCGTCGACCTCCTGCCGCGCTACCACGACGTGACCGGTGGCCAGATTCTGGTGGATGGAGTGGACGTAAAGAACATGTACATGTCCGACCTACGCGCCCTCATCGGAAATGTAAACCAAGAGGCCATCCTCTTCAACGACAGTTTCTTCAACAACATAGCCTTCGGCGTGGAGAATGCCACCATGGAGCAGGTGATTGAAGCCGCCAAGATTGCCAACGCCCACGACTTTATCATTGAGAGCGAGGATGGCTACAACACCAAAGTGGGCGACCGCGGTTGCCGCCTTTCCGGAGGTCAGCGCCAACGCATCTCCATTGCCCGAGCCATTTTGAAGAACCCCGCCATCCTTATCCTTGACGAAGCCACATCGGCTTTGGATACCGAGAGCGAACGCCTCGTGCAAGAAGCCTTGGAGCGCTTGATGAAGACACGCACCACAATTGCCATTGCCCATCGTCTGTCCACCATCAAGCACGCCGATGAAATCTGTGTGCTCTACGAAGGAAAAATTGTTGAGCGCGGCACGCACGAAGATTTGCTCGCCCTCAACGGCTACTATAAGCGCCTTAACGACATGCAACAATTATAGGCATTCGCCATGCAGCAGCGTCTCTTGTTTCTTCTCCGCTTGTTGGCAGCCTTGCTGTTGATTTTTTTCATAGCCAAGGTCGCATTTTTCTGGTTCAACGGAGCAGAGAGCCACCAAGCTTCGTGGGCCGACCTGCCTTCTGTGTGGTGGCACGGCCTTCCTTTAGACCTCGCCACAGCCGGCTACTGCCTTGTGCTGCCTTGGCTTCTGCTGCTGCTCTCCATCTGGATGCGTCCTGCCTTCAGCCAGTTTTTCTTCAGAGCCTACACCATCTGCGTAGCTCTTCTTTTCAGCCTCATCTTCGTATCGGACACGTGCCTTTATAGTTTCTGGGATTTCAAACTCGACGGCACCGTCTTCGCTTATCTTGACAGCCCTCAAGGCGCAATGCAAAGCATCACGGCACTATATATTATAGGTGTGGTGGTAGCTTTCTGCCTGGTGGCAGTGGCTTGCTACTTCCTGCTGAACATTGCCCGGTGGCGCTGCAACAAGGACTCTTTCATGCCCCTGAACATGCTACAGAAAAAAATGAGCGGCAGTTTCTATCTGTTGCTCATTGGCGGAATCATCTTCCTTGCCATTCGCGGCGGCGTGGGGCGTTCAACGGCCAACGTGGGCATGGTCTACTACAGCAACAATCAATACCTGAACCACACCGCCGTAAACCCTGTCTTCTCTATTTTCTACTCTTTGAAAAAGACGGCCAACTATGCCGAGCAGTACGACTTCTTTGAGGAAGAGAAGCGCAGCCGGCTCTTCGAGGATTTATGCTATAACACAGAGAGTCTGCTCGCCGACACACTGCTCTCCGTGCAACGCCCCAACATACTCATTATTATAATGGAAGGCTGCGGCGCCCCATTCGTAGAGTCGCTCGGCGGAGCCAGCGGCGTAACGCCCTGCCTGGAACGCTTGGCGAGCGAAGGCATATTGTTCAGCCGATGCTATGCCAACTCTTTCCGCACCGACCGCGGCACCGTTTCCACCCTGAGCGGTCATCCGGCATACCCCGACCTGAGTGTGATGAAGCTGCCGGCCAAGTCGCGCACGCTGCCCTCCATTGCCGCCACCCTGCAAGAGGCCGGCTACGCCACGGAGTTTCTCTACGGAGGCGACAAGAACTTTACGAACATGAACTCCTACTTGATGGCCACCGGCTACCAACGTACATATGGCGACAAGGACTTCCCGCCCGAAGTGCGCCGCACCCACGCTTGGGGCGTGACCGACCACATAGCATTCGAGCGACTTTGGGAAATGGTGCGCGCCTATCCCACCAACCGCCCCTGGCACACAACGTTTCTCACCTTGTCCAGCCACGAGCCGTGGGAAGTGCCCTACAACCGCATAGAGGGCGACGAGCGCGCCAACGCCATGGCCTACCTCGACCAGTGCATCGGCACCTTCACTGACAGTCTGCGCCAAAGCCCACTATGGGACAATACGCTCGTAGTGCTCTTGCCCGACCACTCGGTGAAGTATCCCGACACCACGACAGACGCCTCCCTCATGCGCTACCACATCCCAATGATATGGACAGGCGGAGCAGTGAAGGCACCACGCACCATTGAGCATATCTGCAACCAGAGCGACCTGGCTGCCACGCTGCTCGGACAGATGGGACTGAAGCACGACGACTTCAAGTTCAGTCGCGACGTGACAAGCTCCACCTACACTTACCCCTCGGCCTCCTACACCTGGAGCGGTGGTTTGGCATTCATCGACTCCACCGGCCACAGCGTGCTCGACCTCACCTCCGGACGCCTCCTGGCCGACAAGCCGCAACCCTCGGCTTTGAGAATGGAGAGAGGAAAGGCTTTTCTGCAAACCTGCTACGACGATTTGGGTGCCCGATAGCGCTGTCATTTCCTAGGTCTTATCTAGGAAAAACTAGGTCTTAGAAAATTTTTCCTAGGTCTTAAGAAATTTTTCGTAGATCAGACTTTCGAAACGCCCCAAAACAGCTATTGATTTTCAAGGAATTACAAAAGATAAAAAACAGGCTTCGCGGTGATACTCAAAGACCGCCGCCCAACTCAACAAAATATGAAGAACTATCTGAAAGCATTACTCTATCTGCTCAGCGTTCATGCCACAGCGCTGGCCATACAAAGCGTTTTTCGCTTGGTGCTTCTGCTGGCAGTGAACGACCAATTGACGCCCGACGTGAGTGGCAACCTCCTGCTGACGCTCACCGCCTTTGTGCGCGGCCTTTGGTTCGACAATGTGATAGGCTGCTACTTTCTGCTGCTGCCTCTTGTAGTGGCCACCGTGGGTGCTGCTACGGGCTATCTGCGCCGTCCGCTCATCGCCAGTATGGGAACCTTCTTCGGTGTGATGTACTGCCTTGTGTTCATGGCCACCGCCGCCAACATCCCCTACTTTCAGTATTTCACCAAGCCGCTCAACTCTTCCATCTGGAACTGGGCAGAATACGGCACCACCACGCTGGGCATGATGTTTGGCGAGGCGTCTTACTATCTATACATCTCCCTCTTCTTCCTCGCCATAGTGGGATTCTGCCTGCTGCTCCGCCTCTACGGCAAGAAGTTGCTCGGCTCGCTGCAAAAGTCCCAACCTCGCCGCATGGTTTGGAAAGAACGCACAGGCATACTGCTCCTCTCACTACCCCTCATCGGGCTGTGCATCTTCGGCATCCGCGGCCGCACGGGATACAACCCCATCAGAGTGAGCGCCGCCTATTTCTGCAACAGTCCTGTGCTGAACCAGATGGGCGTGAACCCCGTATTCTGTCTGCTCTCCAGCACACTCGACGACCGCCGCCCCGAAAACCGCACCCTGCATCTGATGGATGCAGAACGCGCCGTGGCCGAAGCCCAGCAATTCCTGTCGCGCACAGGCATTGAGGGCATCTCGCCCATAGCCCGCCGAGTAGAAAGAAACGCTGAGGGAGAAAAACGCAACGTGGTGCTCATCTTCCTCGAATCGCTCTCGGCCAAACATCTGCAACGCTTCGGCGGCGAAGGCATCACCCCCACACTCGATAGCCTCTGGCAGCAGTCGCTTTCCTTTGCCAACTTCTATTCGGTAGGCACCCACACCAACCAAGGACTCTATGCCACGCTCTACGGATTTCCCTCCATCATGAAGCGCAACGCCATGAAAGGCTCAGCCATCCCTAACTATTCGGGACTGCCCACCGTGTTGCAGGAAAACGGCTACCAAACTTTCTTCTTCATGACCCACGAAGCACAATATGACAACATGAATGCCTTCTTCCGTAGCAACGGATTTGAGAAAATCTATGCGCAGGAAGACTATCCCAAAGAAAAAATAGCCAACCGCTTCGGGGTGCAAGACGACTTCCTCTTTGAATACGCCCACCCCATTCTAAACAACGCCGCAAAGGAGGGACGCCCCTTCTTCGCCTCGCTGCTCACCATCACCAACCACCCGCCCTACGTGCTGCCCGACTACTTCAGTCCAAGGACCAACAAGCCGGAAACACAAGTGGTGGAGTATGCCGACTGGGCCGTAAAGCAATTCATGGACGCCGCGGCCAAGGAGCCATGGTTTGACAACACGCTCTTCGTCTTTGTGGGCGACCATGGAAAAATGGTGGGACAAGCCGACTGCGAACTGCCGGAGAGCTACAACCATGTACCCTTCATGATTTATGGCACAGGCATCACCCCGGAAGAGCGCACAGACTTTGCAGGACAAGTGGACATCGGCCCCACACTGCTCAGTCTGCTCGACATAAGCTACGTGCAAAACAACTTCGGCGTAGACCTTGTCCAGGAAAAGCGCCCCTGCATTTTCTATAGCGCCGACAACACAGTAGCGGCTCGCGACAGCAGTCATCTGTACGTGTACAACCCCGATGCCGACCGCGAGTTCTGCTACAACACCACCACCGGCACACCACAAGCCGAAGAGATGAACGCACAATATGCCGCCTTGAAACACTATTGCTTCACAATGCTACAAGCCACTGAACAGCTAGTGCAGCAACAACTCACCACGGATAAGATTCTTAACAAATAAAACATAACCACTCTGACCATGAGCATGAAAAACATCTTCCTCGCATTGCTCCTTCTCTGCAGTCAGCAAGTTGTCGCAGAGAAAATCCGCGTAGCCTGTGTGGGCAACAGCGTGACCTACGGCATGGGCATCAGCAACAGAGAACAATACGCCTACCCTGTGCAGTTGCAACAACTCCTTGGCGACAACTACGAAGTGGGCAACTTCGGCCACTCGGGAGCCACCCTCTTGTGCAAAGGCCATAACCCCTACCATAAACTTCCGGAATACAGAAAAGCCCTGGACTTCAAAGCCGACCGCGTGATTATCCACCTCGGACTCAACGATACCGACCCGCGCAACTGGCCCCAACACGGCGACGACTTCATTGCCGACTATCGCGCCCTCATCGACTCCTTTAAAGCAGCAAACCCCGAGGCTAAAATCTGGATATGCAGGATGACACCCATCTTCCACCAGCACCGCCGCTTCCAAAGCGGCACACGCGACTGGCATGCCCTCATCCAAAAACGCATTGAGCAGATCGCACAAACCGCCGGAGTGGGCCTCATCGACCTCTACGAGCCGCTTCACAAAAGGCCCGACCTCTTCCCCGATGCCTTACATCCCAACGCTGAAGGCGCCACCATTCTAGCCAAGACCATCTACGGCGCACTGACAGGCAACTACGGCGGACTGAGCGTTCCACAAACCTACGGCAATGGGATGGTACTGCAAAGAGAGCGCCCCATCAGCTTCCACGGCAAAGCCAACACCGGCGAGAAGGTTACTGTAAAGTTCAAGAACAAAAAGCGCAGAGTAGAAGCCGATGTTAATGGCAACTGGAAAATAACCTTCCCCGCAGAAAAAGCAGGCGGCCCCTACCAACTTTCTTTTGAGGCAGAAAGCGGTAGCCTTACTTACAACGACGTGTGGGTGGGCGAAGTGTGGCTCTGCTCAGGACAGTCGAACATGGAAATGATGCTGCATGAATGTCTAGAGGCTGACAAGTACATCGCAGCCGCCGACTCTCTCCCACGCCTCCATCTCTTCAAAATGCCGGCCATCTGCTCCACCGCCAACTTTGAATGGGAGGACGCAGCACTTGATGCCACCAACAAACTAGGCTATCTCAAGCCCGGAACATGGACACGCAGCAGTGCTGAAGCCGCCAAGAATTTCTCAGCCATTGCCTTCCACTTCGGCAGACTGCTCGCCGATAGTCTGAACTGCCATGTGGGACTTATCTGCAATGCCGTAGGTGGATCAACCACCGAGTCGTGGATTGACAGAACCACCCTCGAATATGAATATCCTGCCATCCTGCACAACTGGAAGCAGAACGACCACACACAACAATGGGCCCGCGAACGCGCCGCTCTCAATACCAAACGCTCAGCCAATGCCTTGCAACGCCACCCCTACGAGCCTTGCTATCTCTTTGAAGGCGGCATTCTCCCCCTTGAGCGCTACGACATCCGCGGTGTGATTTGGTATCAGGGAGAGTCGAACGCACACAACGTAGAACTCCACGAAATGCTCTTCCGCCACTTAGAAAACAGCTGGCGCAAGCATTGGAACAACCCTGAAATGCCTTTCCACTTCGTACAGCTCTCAAGCATCGCCGGCAGAGATTCGTGGCCCCACTTCCGCGATAGCCAGCGACGCCTGGCAGAGACCTTGTCCCACACATGGATGGCAGTCTGCTCCGACGTGGGCGATGCATACAATGTACACCCTCGCCAGAAGCGCGAAGTAGGCGAGCGCTTGGCAGCATCTGCCTTGCACCACACCTACGGTATGCACCACGTAGTGCCCAGCGGCCCAACCTATCGCCAAGCCATCAGAAAAGGCAGCAGGCTCCATGTCTTCTTCGACCATAGCGAAGGGATGCAAGCTGCAGATGGTAAAGAAATTGTCGGATTTGAGGTAGCCGGAGAAGACGGACTCTACCACAAAGCCACTGTTACCCTAAAAAATGACAGAGTAATTCTTGAGAGTAAAAAAGTAAAGTTCCCTTGTGCCGTAAGATACGGCTGGCAAGCCTTCACCACTGCCAACCTTGTCAACGGAAAAGGTTTTCCCGCCAGCACCTTTAGAGAAGAGAATCTCGGAGTTTCCAAGTAAAAATTTGGCCTCATCTACCCCTCTGAGAGACAAAAACTAAGCTTTTGAGGTAATATTTTCTCTATATTATATAGTTTTAACATGTCAGAAGGTGCTGAGTTCCGACATTTTAAATATTTTTGCAGCAAGAACCCAAATAGCACATTTTAAAATATGAAGAGATTCTTATTATTAGTAGCCCTCGTGCTCGGTGGATTTACAGCAAACATCCACGCTCAGCTTCCCGCGGTGACGCTGAAAACATTAGACGGAAAAACAGTAGATACTTCTACTTTGGAGAATGGCGGCAAGCCTTTCATCATAAGCTTCTTCGCAACATGGTGCCATCCTTGCAACCGCGAGTTGAAAGCCATCCACGAAGTATATCCCGACTGGCAAGACGAAACTGGCGTGAAGCTAATCGCCATCTCTATCGACCAGGCACAGAACATTCAGAAAGTAAAACCCCTTGTTGACGGCTACGGCTGGGAATACGAAGTGTTGCTCGACCCCAACAGTGATTTCAAACGCGCTATGGGCGTGAACCTCATCCCCCACGTATTTATCGTAGACGGTAAGGGCAACGTAGTAGAAAGCCGCAGCGGATATACAGAAGGTAGTGAAAGCCACCTCATCGAGAAGGTGCGCGAGCTCATAGCTGCAGAAGAAAAGAAATAAGCCTTTGACTAAAGTAGAACCGGCCTTACGGCCCCATTTCTCAAAGCCAGAATGAAAAAATTGCTCATAGCACTCTGCTGCTGCGGTTTGTTTGCACAAGCACAAGCACAGGAAGAAGAAAACAAACTTGCTGTACGCGGAAGCATACAAAGCGACATCCTTATTCCACAAGAGGATGACAAAATTGGCACAGGCACCTACAACGACTGGGGGCTTACCAATACCTATGCAGAGCTTCACTTAATGAATAAATATATGACAGCCGGTGCTCGTTTTGAGTACCTGGAGCATCCACTGCCCGGTTTCGAACCCAACTTCAAAGGCTGGGGTCTCCCACATATATATATTACAGGACGCTACAAAGGAGTGGAGCTTACAGCCGGCGATTTCTACGACCAATTCGGCTCGGGCTTGATTCTCCGAACCTACGAAGAGCGTTCCTTGGGCATTGACAATTCGCTGCGCGGCGGACGCCTCGTTGTGAAGCCCTACAAGGGAATCAACATCAAGGTGCTCGGCGGACAGCAACGCATCTACTGGAACCACAGGAACTTCCTCATGCCCTTTGCTTTTGCCAATGAGTTTGGCGGCGACTATAAAAACACCGAGAACGACACCTGGGTATATGGTGCCGACATCGAGTTGAGCTTCGACCAATGGTTCAAAAAAATGGCTGAGCGCAACACCCGTTTCTCTCTCGGTTTCTCTGCCGTAAGTAAGCATGAAGGCAATGAAGATATTCTCACCTTGCGCCCCACAGGCGAGAAGGATCAATTTGGTGCTGACAAGATTGGTGCCTACAAGCTCAACTTGCCAAACAACGTTGGTGCGTTCGACGTACGAGCCAACTTGCAAGCCGGCAACTACAATTTCCTGGCAGAATATGCAATGAAGAGCGAAGACCCTTCGTTCGACAATGGCTATATCTACAGAAGAGGAAATGCCCTCTTGCTCTCCGGTTCTTACTCTAAGCGCGGCATGAGCGCCTTAGTTCAAGCCAAGCGCAGCGAAGATATGGCGTATCGCAGCGTACGTTCGGGCACAGGAACAGCAGGCTTTATCAATCACCTGCCAGCCTTCTCCATGCAACACACTTATGCCTTGGCAGCACTCTATCCTTATGCCACACAAAACGCATTGGGCGAATGGGCCTTCCAAGCCGAATTGGGCTACAACTTCAAGCGCAAGACAGCACTGGGTGGTAAGTACGGCACCAATGTTAAGGTACACTTCTCCCATGTACGTGCCATCGATCGCGAGCCACTTGCCGAAGCTGGCGACAACGTGATGGGCACAAAGGGATACGACTCCAAGTTCTTCAAGATGGGCGACGAGACCTACTACCAGGACATCAACGTGCAGATAGAAAAGAAACTTACCCGCAACTTCAAGCTCAACTTGATGTACATGAACCAGCGCTACAACAAGACTGTGGTAGAGGGTCACGGCGGCACTATCAAATCGCACATCGCAGTTGCCGAAGCCAAATACACCTTTAATAAGCGCTTCACATTGCGTGGCGAGGCACAATATCTGAATACCAAGCAAGACCAAGGCGACTGGTGGTTCGGTCTGTTAGAACTTTCTATCCTGCCCAACTTTATGCTGACCATTTCAGATATGTACAACGCGAAGGTACCTAACACCGACGAGACAGCCACCAGCAAACAGCACTACTACATGTTCACCGGCTGCTTCACCCACAAGTCGCACCGTCTGCAAGTGGGCTACGGAAAAACCCGCGCCGGCTACAACTGCTCCGGCGGTGTGTGCCGCTACGTTCCAGCCAGCAAAGGCTTACAAGTTTCCTACAACTACAATTTTTAGCACATTATGAAATTTAGCAAGCTACTTATATTCAGTTTCCTGGCAGGTTTGTTTTTCTCCTGCGAAACCATCGAGGAGGACGAGCGCTTTATCGGCCCTGTAGAATTTACTCCAAAGAAGAATGTGCTGATTGAAGACTTCACCGGCCAGCGCTGCATCAACTGCCCCAAGGCTGCCGACGCAGTCCACGCTTTGCAAGAAACTTACGGCGCAAGCCACGTCATCTCTGTTGCTATTCACGGCGGAGCAATGTCATTGCCCAACACCACAACCGTAGGCCTTGCCACTCCTCTCGGCGAAGAATACAACAGCTATTGGAACATTGCTGCATGGCCCGTAGGCTTGGTAGACCGTGCCGGAGGCTTGCTCGAATACACCTCTTGGTCGGCTAGCGTAGTAAAGCGTTTACAGGAAGAGCCCGCCGTTTCTTTGAGTATGGAAGGCAACACCTACGACGCAGCCACACGCACCGTGAGCATCAATGTAGACATGTTGGGACATGCAAACATTAGCGGCAAGTTGCAAGTGTGGTTGGTAGAAAGCAACATCACTGCCTACCAAAGCATGCCCGATGGCTCGCACAACACCAGCTATGTTCACAACCACGTGCTGCGCGACGCCGTAAACGGAAGTTGGGGCGAGGATGTAGCCGTAGCCACCGATGGAACGTTGCAGAAGCAATACACCTACGAGCTGAACAGTTCCTGGAACGCAGAGAACATGTCAGTCATCGCCTTCGTTTACAACAACGCCGAGGGCGTGATGCAGGTGATAGAGCAACCCATTACAGAATAAATCTAAAACAATATGCATATGAAAAAAATCTTTACTCTTTTCCTTCTGGCCATAGGCTTCGCATTCCAAGCCTCTGCGCAGATTGAATTTACTCACGAAGATAAAGTCATTCCTGATGGCAGTGAGTTCAACGTTTATGCTCACACCGAAGATTTTGGCTTTATGAAACTCATAGAGTACGCTGGCAACGACCCCTACATTAAAAACACAGGAAGCAAGGCCACCACTATTTCTGTGACCATCAAGAAAGAAGACCCCAACGATGCTGTCAATTGGTGTGGTGTAACCGGCCAATGCGCTTTTATCCCCGCCGGTACAAAATCATCTTCACGCAGTGCAAAGGTTAATGCCGGCGAAAGCATCTTCCTCGGCGCTCACTACACCTTTGACGAAGGTGATTACAAGACCGTACGCTTGGAAGTAACAGCCAGCGGCGGTGGCGTTAGTCGCACCATCTACATGAACATCATCTATGCAGAGACAGCAGGTATTGACGGCACACAAGCAGAGAATGCTGTGAAGCTCGCCGGCAAGCAACTCAACTACAACTTCAGCGACAACACCGAGCGCACCATCAGTGTGTACAGCACCACCGGTCGCTTGATGAAGCAGGAGAACGTACAGAAGAGCGGCAACCTTTCATTGGCAGGCTTGCACAAGGGCGTTTATCTCTATGCCGTTACTGAGAACGGTCGCCGTGTTGCAACCCACAAGTTCATCCTCAAGTAATTTCATAACAAATATATATAGATTGAATACGGAAGCCGGCCGCTATTAAGGCTTAGGTTTCCGTATTTTTGTTTGCAAGAGAACAAGAATTATGAGAAAGACATTGCTTCTTCTATTGGCTATCTGCTCGCTGAACCTGTTTGGCAAGACAGACGTCCTTCCCCTCGTGCCCCTTCCCGCCAGTGTAGAGACAGGCAGCGGCAGCTACACGTTGCCCGCTGCTTCGCGCATCTACTGCCCGCGCTTTGCCGGCGACAGCATCAGCCAAGTGGTTGCCCGCTTTGCCCACGAGGCAGAGCGCACCACCGGTCTCTGCTTCCGCCCCGAGAAAAAGCTGCGCAAAGCCAACATCCGCCTGCAGCTCGACACCGCCCTTGGTGCCGAAGCCTACCGTTTGCAGATTGACCACAAGGGCATCGAGATACACGCCGCACGCCCTGCCGGATTCTTCTACGCCCTGCAGACCCTCAAGCAACTGATGCCTGCCAACGTGATGGCCGGCGTGACGGCCGAAACTGCTCGCCCCATCAGTCTGCCCCACATCAGCATCAGCGACTCGCCCCGCTTCGGCTGGCGCGGCTTTATGCTCGACGAGGGGCGCCACTTCTTCGGCAAGGAGGAGGTGATGCGCGTGCTCGACGTGATGGCTGCCCACAAGATGAACCGCTTCCACTGGCACCTGACAGAGGACCAAGGATGGCGCATTGAGATTAAGAAATATCCACGTCTCACCTCCGTGGGCGCTTGGCGCAAGAGCCGCACACTGCCATGGGGCGAGGTGAAAGCCGACACACTCCACTACGGCGGCTACTACACTCAGGACGATGTGCGCGAGATTGTGGCCTATGCCCGCGAGCGCTTCATCGAAATCATGCCCGAGATTGACATGCCCGGCCACTTCCAGGCCGCCCTGGCTGCCTATCCCGAACTCAGTTGCGACCCCGAGCAGCCACACCACGTATGGGTGGGACAAGGCGTATCTGCCGACGTGATGAACGTAGCTTCGCCCGCTGCCCTCCGCTTCACCAAAGACGTAGTGGACGAGCTGACGGCGCTCTTCCCCTTTGGTTACATCCACCTGGGCGGCGACGAATGTCCCACCTACAAGTGGGAGCGCAATGCAGAGTGCCAGGCGTTGATCAAAGAGATTGGTTCGGAGAAATGGCGCGACTTGCAGACCCATTTCTACAAGCAGGTGCAGGACCACATAGCCGCCAAGCCGCAAGCAGAGCAGCGCCGCCTCATCTTCTGGAACGAGGCGCTCCACGGCAATACCTCCGCCCTGGGCGACGCCACCTTCATGGCATGGATTGGTGCCGACGGAGCAGCCCTCGATGCTGCCCGCCGCGGATTTGACAACATCCTCTCGCCCCAGATTCCCTACTACATCAACCGCCGCCAAAGCAAGGACGCCGACGAGCCTGCCACACAGGGCTACGGCGACGAAACGCTGGAGCGTGTGTATGCCTACGCACCGGCCAAGAACGTGCCCGACTCGCTCTTGCACCGCTACAAGGGTGTGCAGGCCAACTTCTGGACGGAGTGGGTGGTAGACGCTCCTACACTCGAATATCTCCTGCTACCACGCCTTGCTGCCGTGGCCGAGGCGGGCTGGACACCTCAAGCGCGCCGCGACTTTGCCGACTTCCGCCGCCGCATGCGCCCCGTAACGAACTACTACAAACAGGCAGGGCTCAACTTCTGTCCGAAACAGCTGGCTGAGTAGCCCACCCTTACCCCTTATGCGCTCACAGACAAGGAGATAAAAGAAGAGAAACCTCCGTCTGTGAGCGCCTTTCTTTTCTTGCTTTTCGAAAGTCAGACCTAGGAAAAACTAGGTCTTAGAAAAATTTTCCTAGGTCTTGCGGAATTTTTCGTAGATCAGACTTTCGAAAACGGGGTCCACAGGGCGGCGCTCGCCGGCGTTTGGGAAATTTTGTAACGAGCCATGTTACAATGTGTAACTTCCCATGTTACGAAGTGTAACACGCCATGTTACAACTTGTAACACGCCGTGTTACTTTAAAGAGTAAAGAGTAGGGAGAAGCCCCCTCCTAGCCTCCCCCTGAAAGGGGCGGGATTTTTTCGTACCTGCATTACCCTCGTTTTCTTAGCAAGCTACCGAAAAAAACCAGTAAGCTACGAGTTCTTCCCGGTAAACCACGAAGGAATACCAAAAACTGCCATTGATTTCCAACAAGTTAGAAAATCCATATTTTAGTCCTCTGAAAGAAATATTTTTCTGCCCCGCCAAAGTCTAAATAAAGAATAAAAGCCGCCCGAAAGGGGATATATTTCCAGGCTTTTGCGTATCTTTGCATCAGAAAATTTTTTAGCTAAAAATAACATGTCTGAAATGAAGAAAATCAAGACCGCCCTTGTATCGGTCTTCCACAAAGACGGCTTGGATGAGCTATTGGCCAAGCTGCACGAAGAAGGTGTGCAATTTCTCTCAACCGGTGGCACACAAGAGTTTATCGAATCGCTCGGCTACCCCTGCCAGAAGGTAGAAGACGTTACCTCTTACCCCTCCATCCTTGGCGGCCGCGTAAAGACACTTCACCCCAAAGTGTTCGGAGGCATCTTGGGTCGTCGCAGCCTTGCAGAAGACCAGGCACAGATGGCTCAGTATGAAATTCCCGAAATCGACCTCGTCATCGTAGACCTCTACCCCTTCGAGCAAACCGTAGCCTCTGGTGCCAGCCAAGCCGACATCATCGAGAAGATTGACATAGGCGGCATCTCTCTTATCCGCGCCGGCGCCAAGAACTTCAACGATGTAGTAATCGTTCCCTCCAAGGCAGAATATACTCCGCTTCTCGAGATTGTGAAGAAGCAAGGTGCAGCCACTACACTCGACGAGCGCCGCTGGTTTGCCAGCAAGGCCTTCGGTGTGAGCAGCCACTACGACACTGCCATCCACAACTGGTTTGAAAGCCTCTAAGACGTCCACCCGCAAATAACGCTTTAGCACATCACAACAATGGGAATATTCTCTAAATTCTTTTCGTTCACACAAGAGTTGGCCATCGACCTCGGAACTGCCAACACCATCATCATCGACGACGGCGAAATCATCGTAGACGAGCCCTCAGTCGTAGCGCTCGACCGCCACACAGACCGCATGATTGCTGTGGGCCAGAAAGCCAAGCTGATGTATGAGAAGCACAACGACAAGATGCGCGTTATCCGCCCGCTGCACGACGGCGTTATCGCCGACTTCAACGCCTGCGAGCAAATGTTGCGCGGACTCATCAACATCGCCCACAAGAACAAACGCCTCTTCTCACCCTCGCTACGTATGGTTATCGGAGTGCCCAGCGGCTCTACCGACGTTGAGCTGCGCGCCGTGCGCGACTCTGCCGAACATGCCGGCGGCCGCGACATCTACATGATATTCGAACCCATGGCAGCAGCCATCGGTATCGGCCTCGACGTAGAAGCTCCGGAGGGTAACATGATTGTGGACATAGGCGGTGGTACCACCGAGATTGCCGTCATCTCCCTCGGAGGCATCGTGTCCAACAACTCCATTAAAATGGCAGGCGACGACTTCAACTCAGACATTCAAGAATACATGAGCCGCCAGCACAACGTAAAAGTCAGCGAGCGCATGGCCGAACGTATCAAAATCAACGTAGGCTCGGCACTGACCGACCTCGGCGAGAACGAACCGGAGAAGTACGAAGTGTGTGGCCCGAACCGCATCACCGGTCTGCCCATGAAGGTGCCCGTATGCTACCAGGAAATAGCCCACTGCTTGGAAAAATCTATCGCCAAGATAGAAACTGCCGTGCTCAATGCGCTTGAAAAGACTCCGCCCGAACTCTATGCCGACATCGTAAACAACGGTATCTACCTCACCGGCGGCGGCGCCCTGTTGCGC
Source organism: Alloprevotella sp. (assembly GCA_045636405.1). GTDB lineage: Bacteria > Bacteroidota > Bacteroidia > Bacteroidales > Bacteroidaceae > Alloprevotella. Next base: position 29,841 of record JAZTXL010000017.1, on the reverse strand, counting down.
GGACTTGACAAACGCCTCACCGCAAAAATCAATATCCCCTTCCACGTGGCAGAAGACCCCTTGCTCTGCGTGGCACGCGGTACAGGCATCGCCCTGAAAAAGGCAGAGGAATACTCTTTCCTTATCCGATAAAAACTATGTGCTAAGCGCTTCATTGCGCAAAACAATGTGCTAATGTAAATAGGAGACAACGCCCCGTGCGAAAGCCTCCCATCCACATTAGCACATTGATAATAATAACAAGCCACCATGCGCTACCTGCTCGACTTTCTTCATAAGTACAACTACGTCTTCCTGTTCATCCTGCTGGAGGCCGTGAGCTTCGTCATGCTGTTCCGCTTCAACAGCTATCAAGGCAGCGTATGGTTTAGTTCGGCCAACTCAGCCGTGGCAGGCGTCAATCGCATCTACTCGGACATGCTCTCCTATCTGAATCTGCAGCAGGTGAATCAACACCTCAACGAAGAGAACATCCGCCTGCAGTGCGAAGTAGACGCACTGCGCGAAGCGCTCATCACCGCCCAACACGACAGCACACTGACCGAAAAACTGGTACAGAAGCAGCTGGAGGGCTACCAGCTCATTCCGGCAACCGTGGTGTCGAACAGCCTGAAACGCAGCAACAACTACCTCGTAATCGACCGCGGCGAACTCGACGGAGTGAAAGCCGAAATGGGAGTAGTAGGTGGCGGCGGAGTGGTAGGCATCGTTTACCTGACAGGCCCACACTACTCGCTCGTGCTGCCCGTGACCAACCCAAAGTCGAGCATCAGCTGCCGCATCCGCAACCAGCGCTACTTCGGCTATCTGCATTGGGACGGCAAGCACCTGCTACGCGCCTCGCTCGACGATGTGCCCCGCTATGCAAAAATCCGGAAGAACGAGAGCGTTGAGACAAGCGGCTACTCCTCCGTATTCCCTCCGGGCATCTTCGTGGGACGCGTCAGCGACATCAAAAACTCTGACGACGGACAATCCTATAAGCTCGACGTGCAACTGGGAACCGACTTTGCCAACCTGCGCAACGTCAGCGTGGTAGCCACACCCTACAAGCCGGAGATAGACGCCCTGTTCAAACAAGCAGATAAAGAAGCACAACCCTAAAGCCATATATCATAAGTTCAGAAAAAGACTATGCTACAGACGCTACTTTCTCGCATCGGATGGTTCCTTCTACTGCTCTTCCTGCAAGTGTTGGTGTTCAATCACATCCACATCCTCGGCTACGCCACACCGATGCCCTACGTCTACTTCCTGCTGCTATTACCCAGCAACACCTCGCGCTGGCTCTATGTATTGCTGGGCTTCATGCTCGGAATGACCATCGACATCTTCAGCAACACACCGGGCATGGCAGCAGCCTCAATGTGTCTGAGCGGACTCTTGCTGCCCCCACTGGTAAAACTGCTGACGCCCACAGACAAAGAGAACGAAACTTTTATTCCCTCGGCCCGTAGCATGGAATGGAGCAGCTTCCTGCACCTCGCTACGTATGCGGTCATTATCAATACACTGACTTTTTTCTGCATCGAATATTTCTCCTTCCACAACTGGCAGGTGCTGCTCATCAACATCGTAGGCAGCTCGGTGCTTACCCTCCTCTTCATCATAGCCATTGAGCTTATCCGCCACAGCAGCAAGAAAAAATAAGTCATGGCCTACACACAGAATTTTGAGAACCGGAAGTTCGTCATCGGCGGCATAGCAGTGCTGGTGGTGATAGTATTCCTCGTGCGCTTGTTTATGCTGCAAGTGATGAGCGACGACTACAAAAAGAACGCCGACTCCAATGCCTTCCGAAAAGAAATACAATACCCCTCACGCGGCCTCATCACCGACCGAAAAGGGCGCTTGCTCGTCTACAACGAGCCGTCGTACAACATACTTGTGGTGATGAACGACCAACGCGGGGTGGACACCCTGGACTTTTGCCAAACCATCGGCATCACCAAAGAGTATTACATACAGCGCATGGAGGAACTGAAGGACCGCAGAAAAAACCCCGGCTACTCGCGCTTCACACCCCAACTCTTTATGAGCCAAATCCCGGCCGAAGAGTTCTCCGTATTCCGAGAGAAGCTCTTCCGCTTCAATGGCTTCTCCGCCGAGAAACGCTCCATCCGCCACTACGCACAAGGCATGGGAGCTCACATCCTGGGCGACGTGGGCGAAGTAAACGAAAAGGATATCAAGGAAGACAGTTACTACAAAAGCGGCGACCACATCGGCAAACTCGGAGTGGAGCGCTCGTACGAAAAATACTTGCGCGGCGAAAAAGGTATACGTATCATGCTGCGCGACGTACATGGCCGCAACCAAGGACACTATCAGAACGGAGAATATGACAAGCCCTCCGTGGCAGGAAAGAACTTGACGCTGGGACTGGACATGGAACTGCAATCTCTGGCAGAACGCCTGCTGAAAGGAAAACTTGGTGCCATCGTAGCCATAGAGCCCGCCACCGGCGAAATTCTTTGCATGGCCTCTTCGCCAACCTATGACCCACGCATCATGGTGGGCCGCGATCGCGGAAAGAATCACCGCCTGCTTAGCAAAGACCCCATGAAGCCCCTGCTGAACCGCGCCATCATGGGAACCTATCCTCCAGGCTCTACATTCAAACTCACACAAGTGCTTCTGGGCTTACAAGAAGGCAGCATCGACCCACAAATTTCCTTCCCGTGTCATGGAGGATTCAATTACAAAGGCCTCCATCTCGGTTGTCACGGACACGCTTCTCCCATTCCTTTAGTACCGGCTGTTGCCACCTCTTGCAATGCCTACTTCTGTTGGAATCTCTATCGTATGTTCAGCAACCGCAGAAAATATAAGACCATCCAGGACGCCATGACCCAATGGAAGGATCATCTTGTAGCTATGGGCTTCGGTTACAAATTGGGCATAGACCTTCCCGGCGAAGCACGCGGAATGATTCCCAACGCCGACTATTACGACAAGCACTACAACAAATCATGGAATCCGCTAACGGTCATCTCCATCTCTATCGGGCAGGGAGAAGTAACAGCCACACCGCTACAGATAGCCAACCTCGCGGCCACAATAGCCAACCGCGGATTTTTCTATACGCCCCACGTGGTACGCAGCGTTCAAGACGGACAGATAGACAGCCTCTACCGTACACCCCACTACACGATGGTCGACAAGAAATGGTATGAGTATGCCGTTGCCGGTATGCGTCAGGCAGTAGTAAACGGTACGTGCCGCCTGGCAAACTTGCCCGGCCACGAGGTATGCGGAAAGACAGGCACCGCCCAAAACCGCGGACAAGACCATAGTGCCTTTATGGGCTTTGCACCTATGAATGAGCCCAAGATAGCCGTGGCTGTCTATGTAGAGAACGGCGGCTTCGGAAACGTATATGGTGTGCCACTCGGCGCTCTTATCATGGAACAATATCTCAATGGTGGCCTCTCGCCAGAATCTGAAGCGAAGGCCAAAAGTTTTGAGGAACGAAAAATTATCTACGGAAACTATGTCAGATAAGGCAAATCGCTATCCCTTTATGTCTGTAGACCGCACCACAGTGTTGCTCTACATTTTGCTGCTGGCTTTCGGCTGGGTCACCCTCTGCGGTGCGAGCCACGAGATAGGCGATACGGATTTCCTAAGCTGGGAAAGTCGTACCGGCAAGCAGTTGGCATGGATGTGCTGCTCCTTCGGGTTGGGATTCACCTTGCTCATGATAGACGACCGCTACTTCGACACGCTCGCCGGTTTGCTCTACGTGGGCACCATGCTGCTCCTCTTGGTCACGCCCTTTATAGCATCTGACATCAAAGGCTCCTACTCGTGGATCAAGCTTGGCCCCATCAGTCTACAACCCGCAGAATTTGCCAAGTGTGTGACGGCGCTGACCGTCTCTAAATATATCAGCCAATACGGATTCTCCCTGCACAACATGAAGCACTTTGCCCAAGCAGCATGCCTTATCCTCTTGCCCATGGCGCTTATCATCATGCAGCGCGAGACCGGCTCGGCGCTTGTATACTTTGCTTTCTTCCTTATGTTCTACCGCGAGGGAATGCCCGGCTGTTTCTTGTTTACAGCCGCAGCTGCCGTCACTTATTTTGTAGTGGGCATTCGTTTTTCTGATACTCTGCTGCCCGGCACCATGACCTCTGTCGGAGAGTTTTCCGTAATGCTTCTCATCTGGCTATTTACCATCGGCATGGTCAGAGTTTACTGTCCCCAAAGCCGCCACACCTTGCGCTTGCTGCTATGGGGCGGAGTAGCCACACTGTTGGCACTGCTTGTCTCCACTCTTATCTACCCCTTCGACATCGGCTGGGTGCAACTCGCAGTATGTGTCGGCATGGCAGGCTACCTTACCTGGCAGTCGCTGGGCGAGCGTATCAACAAATATTTCTTTATCGCCCTCTTCACCCTCGGCTCTACCGCTTTTCTCTACTCTTCTGAATATGCCCTCAACAATATATTAGAGCCCCACCAGCAAATGCGCATCCGCGTGCTATTGGGTATCGAAGACGACCCCACCGGTGCAGGCTACAATGTAAATCAGAGCAAGATTGCCATAGGCTCCGGCGGATTGGAAGGCAAAGGTTTTATGAACGGCACACAGACCAAGTTGAAATACGTGCCCGAGCAAGACACCGACTTCATTTTCTGCACCGTAGGCGAAGAAGAAGGCTTCCTTGGCGCGGCCACCGTCTTGTTCCTGTTCTTGGGATTGATACTACGGCTCATCTACTTGTCGGAGCGGCAGGTTACCAAGTTTGGCCGAGTCTATGGCTACTGCGTTCTGAGTATCTTTCTGTTCCACGTATTCATCAACGTAGGCATGGTCTTAGGCCTCACACCGGTCATAGGTATTCCGTTGCCGTTCTTCAGCTACGGCGGCTCTTCGCTATGGGGATTCACCATACTCCTGTTTATTTTCCTACGCATCGATGCCGGCAACAAATTCAAGCAGCGATAAATTTATCAGTACACATATATTATATATATAGATGAAAAACAAAGGACCCGAGAAAAAAATGCCCGTCATACTCTTCCTGCTATTTTCCTTGCTAACAGTAGGCGGTATTGTATATCTGAAAAGCCTTTCGGAGACTGAAACAGAAGGCTCTCTGTCTTCAGCAGAGAATGTAGAAAAACTCCCAATCGCCACTCCCTACACCGGCAGTATTTCTTCAGAGATGCAGGAGCATTCTGAAACGCTGATGGTGGCTTTGCCCGACACTATAGGTAAGGATAAGCGTCCTCCCTATGAGGCCGGCTACGAAGATGGATACTTCAACGGCATGGACGATGGCTCTCAAAATGCCGAGCGCGCCTCCTACGACGACAGCAATTCGTTTCCCTCGCCCGAAGAGCGCACTGCTTATGCCAAGGGATATAGCGAAGGCTATACCAAAGGCTTTGAGGACGGACGCAACGGCAAGCAGTTCAACATTTGAGGCGCGGAAGAAAAAACACCTTGCTGCGGGCAATAAACAGCGCACTATTCCGTTATAGAAGAACGTACTAAAGCTCTCTCCTACCACAAACAGAAACCCCACATAGTTGAAGCGATGAAGTTGTTGCACAAAATATTTTTCCTTGTAGGCTGGCTGTGTTGCATATGCACCACGGCCATGGCACAAGAGCGCAAAGTGCAACACAAGCCTTTTATCGACGAGCGCCGCTTCCACTATGGCTTCACCATCGGCTTTCACGACCAGAGTATTGGTTTGCAAAACAATGGCTTCATCCATCCCGAAACGGGCGAGCAGTGGGTGGCCGTGAACGACCGCCACGGATTGGGATTCAGCGTAGGCGTGTTGGGCGAATGGAAGTTGCACAAGTATTTCTCCGTGCGCTTGGTGCCCTCCCTCCACTTTGGCAGCAAGCACATCACCCTTCGCGAGCTGGGCACAGGCAAAGAAGAGTCGCAGGACATGAAGTCCACCTACGTAGCAGTGCCCTTCGATGTAAAAATCAGCGCCCCCCGCTTCAACAATTACCGCCCCTACGTGATGGCCGGCGTCAGTCCGATGTACGACCTCACTGTAGGCAAGCACACCAAGCTACGCACCAAGCCCTTCAACTTTGCCGTGGAGGTGGGCCTGGGTTGCGACATGTACCTGCCCTTCTTCAAATTGATTCCTGAGTTGAAATTCTGCTTCGGCCTGGGCAATGTGCTCAACAAAAAGCGCACCGACCTGACCGACCCCACGCAGCTCATCTATACAGAAAGCATAGACAAAGCCACAATGAACATGGTGGTGCTTTCTTTCTACTTTGAATAACCCACACCCGTTTCAGACAAAGAAACCACACATTCTTAGCACATTCTGTGGTTCCATTCGATTCTTTGTTGTATCTTCGCCGTAGTAACCCACACATTTCTACACTGCTATGGACAGAAGAAGATTTTGGAGAAAGCTTACTCCTAAAGATATCATCACCATCTTTTCCACGCTGATTGCCTCTGTGGCAATCGTTGTATACTTCCTGCCGCATCAAAACAAGTTTGGCTACGAATACGAGTTGGGAAAGCCCTGGCACTATGCTCCGCTGATTGCGCCCTACGACTTTCCTGTGTACAAGACAGAGGAAGCCATGTCTGCGGAGCGCGACAGTGTTGTCCGCAACTTTGAGCCCTTCTATGAATACGATGCCGGCGTGGCGCTGCAACACATCGAGGCGTTGCGCAAGGAGTTTACAAGCGGTAAGCTCCGCATCTACTCCCAGCATTACTTTGACCACTTGGCGCACAAGCTTACCGAGGTGTATGCCGCCGGCGTTGTCAGCCCCGAAGAATATGACAAGCTGACCCAAAACGGTAGTGGAGACATACGCATCATCTCCGGCAATGCCGCCATAGGCAAGTCGGTGCGCGACCTGCTCACCACGCGTGCTGCCTACGAGTATATCATGAACGCCGACACCGCCAGCTACTCGCGCGAGGCTTTGCTGCGCTGCAACATCAACGACTACCTCACCCCCAACCTGCGCTGCGACACGGCCAAGACCAACCAGAAGCTACGCGACCTGATTGCCTCTGTGTCCATGGCCAGCGGCATGGTGCAGAGCGGTCAGCGCATCATCGACCGCGGCGAAATTATCAAAGAGAGCCAGCTGAACATCCTCAACTCCTTTGAGCGCGAGAACCAACAGCGCACCGACACCTCGAAGGGGCTTTGGCAGTTGGTGCTGGGCCAAACCATCTTTGTGGGCACCATCTTTGTGCTCTTCGTGATCTACCTGCGCTTGTTCCGCCGCGACATTCTCACCTCGGCCCATAGCATCTTCCTGCTCTTCTCGCTGATGGTGATTTTCCCCGTCATCGTTTCGCTGATGGTCACCCACAACTTTGGCAACGTGTACATCGTCCCGATGGCCATGCTGCCCATCTTTGTGCGCATCTTTATGGACTCGCGCACGGCCTTTGTGGCGCTTGTGGCCTCCACCCTTCTGGCCTCGCTGCCGCTCCACACCTCGCACCTGTATGTATTGGTGCAGATTGTGGCCGGCCTCACGGCCATCTACACCCTCAAGGATTTGACAGAGCGCGCTCAGCTGGTGCGCACCGCCCTATGGGTAACGGCTGTTTCGCTGCTCTTCGGCCTGGCCTACGACCTTGCCCAAGGCACCGACATCACCTCTCTCAATCCCTCTTGGTACATCTACATCTGCATCAACGGCGCAGTATTGCTCTTTGCCTATCCGCTGATGTACCTCATCGAGCGTTTCTTCGGCTTCACCTCCAGCGTGTCGCTGGTGGAGCTCACCAACATCAACCACCCCATCCTGCGCAAGATGTCGAAGGTGGCTCAAGGTACCTTCAACCACTCCATGCAGGTGGCCAACCTCGCCGCCGAAGTGGCCGACAAGATTGGCGCCAAACCACAGCTGGTGCGTACCGGCGCCCTCTACCACGACATTGGCAAGATGATGAACCCGGCCTTCTTCACCGAGAACCAGAGCGGTGTGAATCCGCACACCGGGCTGCCCGAAGAGCGTAGCGCAGAGATTATCATCGACCACGTGAGGGCGGGTGTGAAACTGGCTGAGAAACACGGCTTGCCGAAAATCATACGCGACTTTATCGTAACCCACCACGGTCGCAGCAAGGTGAAATACTTCTATATACAATACAAGAACAACCACCCCGGCGAATCGGTGAACGAAGAGCTCTTCACCTATCCCGGCGTGAACCCCTTCACCCGCGAACAGGCCATCCTCATGATGTGCGATGCCGTAGAGGCATCCTCGCGCAGCCTGAAAGAATTTACGGAAGAGAGCATACGCGACCTTGTCTACCGCATCATCGATGCGCAGACAAACGAGGGGCTCTTCCGCGACTGCCCCATCACCTTCCGCGACATCTCCGAGGCCAAAGAAGTGCTCGTGGAGAGCTTGAAGACCATCCACCACACCCGCATTTCCTACCCCGAGCTGAAAGCCGAGCAGCCACAGAAGCCCGAGCGCCCACAGCGCACCGGCCTCTTCGGCACCAGCATTCACCGCACATGGGGACGTAAGGAATAGCCGCGAGCAATAGGTTGCAAGCCGAGGGCCTGGGATAATGTAGAAATCTGCAAGCCTGCACTCCCCCACTTTTTTCTTTTATCGTATACCCTCAGTGTCCCCTTTCGAAAGGAGACACTGAGGTGCTTTTTCGAAAGTCTTATCTAGGAAAAACTAGGTCTTAAGAAATTTTTCCTAGGTCTTAAGAAATTTTTCGTAGATCAGACTTTCGAAACAGCCAAAAATGCCTGCTGATTATCAATTGATTACACAGACTCAAAAAAGTATCCTCCCCTTTTAGTGGGAGGCTGGGAGGGGGCTTCCCAAAATAGCCCATAATTCTCAGACAATTGCAAAGGCTGAAAAAGCACCTTTTCCTCCCTCCTCATCACCCGCGGCCGACAAAAAAAGAAACGCCCCGGCTCCGTCTTGAAAGAGACAGAACCAGGGGCGCTTTATCAGCATACGGCAGCACCCTTGCAGGCGCTCCGCACTATTGTCTGATTAGAGGTTGGGGTTGATTTCGCTCCACTTAGAAATCTCGGGCACGATGTTCAGCGTAACGAGCTCGTCGCGCATCTTGCAGAGGTGCTCGTAAGAAGCATCGAGTTTAGCCAACTCTTCGGGAGTACCCACGGGCATTTGGTATGAGCAGCCGTTGGTGTCGAGCACGGTGTCCATAGCCATCATGATGTGGTTGTACTTCTCGTTGCATACGTAAGTACCTGCGGGGAAGCGGAACTTCTCGCCACCCATCACAGAGCGAATCATCTCAACAGAGAGCTGTGAGGGGCTCTGGAATGAAGAACGACCGCGGAGCTTGATGATAGCAGCACCACCCTGAGTTACATCCTTCTTCATTTGCTCCCATTCAGCTTCGGGGAACTCTTCAGTACCCACGATGTCCATCAAAGGACGACCGGCAATCTTCACAGCGCTGCCAAATACAGCCATTTGCTCGCCGTGGCCACCATAGGTAGCACAGCCGGTGATTTCGTTTTGCATTACGCCAAACTTCTTAGCCAAAGCGCTTTGGAGACGAGTGGTGTCGAGACCGGCAAGGGTAGTAACCTGTCCGGGTTTCAAACCAGAGTAGAGGAGTGTAACGAGACCTGTCAAGTCGGCAGGGTTGAAGATGATAACCACGTGCTTCACGTCGGGGCAGTAAGTCTTGATGTTCTTGCCAAGCTCTTCTGCGATTTTGCAGTTACCGGCGAGGAGGTCTTCGCGAGTCATGCCTTCCTTACGGGGAGCACCACCAGAAGAGATGATATACTTCGCACCGGTGAAAGCCTCCTTGATGTCAGTGGTAGCAACGATGTTGGCATCGCCAAAACCACTCTGGCGCATTTCCTCGGCTACGCCTTCGGGAGAGAACACGTCGTAGAGACAGATGTTGCTAGTCAGACCCATAGTAAGAGCTGTCTGAACCATGTTGGAGCCAATCATACCTGCGGCGCCAACGATCACGAGTTTTTCGTCAGTTAAAAAAGCCATAATAGTAGTATAAAAAATAGTGTGAAAATATGCTGCTTGTTACAGGGCGCTTGCCCCATTCTCTTTGCAAAAATACAAATATTCCTCTGTAGCGCAGCGATAAACACAGCTTTTTTTCTCTCCGCAGAGAGTAAAAACCTACAATGTTTGGGTGGGAATAACAAAAAACGTATCTTTGCCGTAGGCAATTGCTGTATGGTTGCCTAAAAACGACTTACTTTTTTAGCAAAACAAGAATCCTATTTCTCAGCATAAATGAAAAGCGCCAGAACCCCGATGCGGGTAAATTTACTCCGCCAATGGATGAACAACGAAGAGCTGGATGCCTTCGTGATTCCCACCACCGACCCCCACAACAGCGAATACACCCCCGAGCACTGGAAAGTGCGCCAATGGATTTCGGGCTTTGACGGCTCGGCCGGCACAGCTGTGGTAACCGCCAGCAAGGCTGCCCTCTGGACCGACTCGCGCTACTTCCTGGCAGCCGAAGAGCAGTTGAAAGGCTCGCCATTTGCCCTGATGAAGGAAGGCATGCCCGAGGTTCCCACCATCGGCGAGTGGTTGCTGAACGAACTCAAGCCCGGAGCACGAGTGGGCTTCGTAGGAAAAATGATGAGCGGAGAGGCCTATAGCGAACTGGCTGAGGAGACAGAAGGCGAGTTGGTGCTCGTAAGCATGGACGACCCCTTCCAAAATATTTGGACCTCGCGCCCGGCGCTGCCCTCAGAGCCCGTCAGCCTGCAGCCCTACGAATTCACAGGAGCCGATGCCGCACAAAAGATAGAGGCCATACGCCAAATCGTATTGGCCGACGAGAGCGCAGAAGCCTACCTGCTCAACGACATGTCGGAAATAGGATGGACACTGAACCTGCGCGGCACCGACGTGCCTTACAATCCGGTATTCCTGAGCTACCTGCTCATCGAGCGCAACAAGGCTACGCTCTTCGTAGATGAAAAACGCCTGCCGGATGAGGTGAAGAACTACCTGCGCGAGCAGGGTGTGAAAACAGCGCCCTACAATGCGGTGAAGCGATCATTGGAAGATTTGGACGACGGACTTACGGCCTACCACTTCCCGCCTACCATGAACTATGACATCCTCAACTACTGCGAAGAATACGCCATCCCCTATCGCCTGCAAAACTCACCGGCGGCAGCGCTGCGCTCTTCAAAGACACCGGAGGAAATCAAGGGATTCCAAAATGCGATGGAGCGCGACGGTGTGGCCCTCGTGAAATTCCGTCGCTGGCTCGACGAGAATGTAGGCAAAGGCACCCTCACCGAGATGGACGTTGACGCCCGCCTGCAAGCCTTCCGCCAGGAACAGCCCCTCTACAAAGGCCTCAGTTTTGCCACCATTGCCGGCTACGGAGCTCACGGCGCCATTGTGCACTACGAAGCCACCGAAGAAAGCAATGCCACACTGAAACCGGAAGGCCTTCTCCTGCTCGACACAGGCGCACAGTATCAAGACGCCACCACCGACATCACACGCACCATCGCCCTCGGCCCCGTGACTGAGGAGATGAAGAAAGTATATACCCTCGTATTGAAAGGACACATTGCCTTGAGCCGCTGCCACTTCCCCGAAGGCACCACCGGCATTCAGCTCGACCTCGCCGCTCGCTATGCCATGTGGCAGGAAGGCTACGACTTCGGTCACGGAACCGGCCACGGCGTAGGCTCCTACTTACGCGTTCACGAAGGTCCGCAACAGATTCGCAAGAACCTCAACAAGGCATCTACCACAGCCTTTCGCGCCGGCATGACCATCACCGACGAGCCCGGCATCTATCTGGCCGGAAAATTCGGAGTGCGCATAGAGAACATTCTCCTGGTAGAGAAAGCCGGACAAACGGAGTTTGGCAACTTCCTCAAGTTCGAGCCGCTCACACTCTGCCCCATCGACATCGCACCCATTAACAAAGCGATGCTAACCCCCACAGAGAAAGAATGGCTCAATAGCTACCACAACGTAGTACGCCAGCGCATCATGCCCCACCTTAACGACGAGGCCGACCGCAACTGGCTCTTGAAAGCCACCGAAGCAATCTAACATTTTTTTCGTAACTTTGTGAGCCCAAATTTTATTTAGACCCACATGAAGAAACTCTATATTGAGACCTATGGCTGCCAGATGAACGTAGCCGACAGCGAAGTGGTAGCCTCCGTCATGCGGATGGCCGGCTATGAGCCTTGCGAAAATCTAGACGAGGCCGACGCTGTATTCCTCAACACCTGCTCCGTGCGCGACAACGCCGAGCAAAAAATCATCCACCGCCTGGAGGCCCTCTGCGCCATGCGCAAAAAAGGTCGCAAACTCATCATCGGCGTGCTGGGCTGTATGGCAGAGCGCGTCAAGGAGGAGTTGCTTCACAAGCATGGAGCCGACCTCGTAGCAGGCCCTGACGCATACCTTTCCTTGCCCGACCTCATCGCACAAGCCGAGCAAGGGCACAAAGCTATCAACATCGAACTCTCTACCACTGAGACCTACCGCGACGTAGTTCCCGAGCGCGTTTGCGGCAACCATCTGTCGGGCTTCGTAAGCATCATGCGCGGCTGCAATAATTTCTGCCACTACTGCATCGTTCCTTACACCCGCGGCAGAGAGCGTAGCCGCGATCCGCAAAGCATCCTGACCGAAGTGAAGGACCTTGAAGCACGCGGCTATAAGGAAGTGACACTCCTGGGACAGAACGTAAACAGCTACTTAAGCGAAGCCGAGGGCATGGCCTTTCCGGAATTGCTCCGCACTGTGGCGCGCGCCGTTCCCGGAATGCGTGTGCGCTTCACCACCAGTCACCCCAAAGATATGAGCGATGAGACGCTCCACGTCATAGCCGAGGAGCCCAACGTGTGTCGCCACATCCACCTGCCCGTACAAAGCGGCAGCTCACGCGTGCTGAAACTGATGAACCGCAAATACACCCGCGAGTGGTACCTTGAACGTGTGGAAGCCATCCGCCGCATCGTGCCCGACTGCGGACTCTCTACCGACATCTTTGCCGGCTACTGCTCTGAGACAGAAGAGGACCACCAGGAATCGCTCTCGCTGATGCGAGCCTGCGGATACGACTCGGCCTTCATGTTCAAATACTCCGAGCGACCGGGTACTTTTGCGTCGAAGCATTTCCCTGACGACGTGCCCGAGGAAACCAAAATCCGCCGACTCGAAGAACTCATTGCCTTGCAGAACGAGCTATCGGCCGAAGCCAACCAACGCTGCATCGGCCGCGAGTATGAAGTGTTGATTGAGGGAGTGAGCAAGCGCTCCAAGGAGCAACTCTTTGGCCGCACAGAGCAAAACAAGGTGGTGGTGTTCGACCGCGGCGAGCATCGCATAGGCCAGTACGTTCGCGTACGCATCACCGAAGCCTCATCGGCCACCCTGAAGGGGGAAGTTTGCCTTTAAGAAAAGACCGCCTTCCTTCTCTACTAAAAAACAAGAACGACAGCGGTGTTCCCAACAGGCTCCGCACACATATATATATTTATATAGAACATGGCAAATAAGAAACGACGCAGCAGTGGCAGTTTCAACTCTGTAACCTCTTGCATCAGCACCACGCTCGTACTGATACTTTTTGGTACAGTGGTTTTCTTCGTAACGATGGCAGACAACTTGAGTCGCTCGCTACGAGAGAACTTCACCGTACAGGTGTTGCTGAACGATAGCATCTCCAACAAAGAGACCGTGAAGCTGCAAGACGAGTTGCGCAAAGAGCCCTACGTGCGCCTCGTCACCTATATCTCAAAAGAGAAGGCCACCCGCGAGCAAGCCGAAATCCTTGAAACCGACCCCGAAGAGTTTTTGGGCAACAGCCCCATCCCCGCCTCGTTCGAGCTGCATCTGAAGGCCGAATATGCCAACAACGATAGTCTTGCGCTGTACACTCCTGCGCTCAAGGCAAGGAAGTACATCACCGAGGTTATCTATCCGCAAGACCTTATGGACGCTGTGAACGACAACATTCGCCGCGTGAGTTTCGTACTACTGGCCATCGCCGTGCTGCTGACCTTCGTGTCGTTTGCGCTCATCAACAACACCATGCGCCTGAGTGTCTACGCGCGCCGCTTCACCATCCACACGATGAAACTCGTTGGTGCTAAGTGGAGCTTCATTCGCAAGCCGTTCATGCTCCAGGCTTTTTGGATAGGCTTCATCTCCGCCTCGCTGGCAGGAGGCTTGCTTTTTGCCGCGATGAAGTACTTGATAGACTGGGACGCCGCCCTCGGCCTGCTCATCACCCCCTCGGTGATGCTCACCACGCTGGGCAGCGTATTCGGATGCGGTTTGGTGCTCACAATGGCCTGTGCCTTCTTCTCGGTAAACCGATTCCTGCGCATGAAGGGCAATGAGATATTTCTTAACTAGATAGTAAATCCACTCGATAAATATATGAAAAAGAACAACTTTGCTTTCGACCGTACCAACTTTATCCTCTTGGCCATCGGAATGGCCATCGTGATTGTGGGCCTCCTCTTGATGTCGGGCCCCGGCTCTACGGAAGATTTCTTCAACCCCGCGATTTTCGACAAGCGCCATATCGTAGTAGCACCATTGGTATGCCTCTTCGGCTACCTCTTTATGGTCTACGCCATCATTCGCCGCCCGAAAGCCACTCAGCAAGAACCCGAAGCAGAGACTTCTGAAAAAGAATAAGCCATGGATACACTCGAAGCGCTCCTCCTTGGTCTGCTCCAAGGTTTGACAGAATACCTGCCCGTAAGCTCTAGCGGCCACCTCACTATCGGCCAGGAACTCCTGGGCATTGAAGCCAAAGAAAGCATGGTGTTCACCGTGGCCGTACACGTGGCCACCGTGCTCAGCACCCTGGTTGTCTTAGGCAGCGAGATTGTAAAGATACTCAAAGGCTCGATGATGCCGCTCGGCAAAGGCACAGGGCTGAACCGCCTCAACAAAGACCAGCGCTATGTGCTGAACATCCTCGTGTCAATGATTCCCATCGGCATCGTAGGTGTGTTTTTCAAAGACCAGGTAGAGGCTATCTTTGGCGAAGGTCTCTTTGTGGTGGGTTGCTGTCTGCTACTCACTGCTGCGCTCCTGGCATTCTCCTACTTTGCCAAGCCGCGCCAGAAGGAGAACATCTCCTTGCGCGACGCCTTCATCATTGGCTTGGGACAAGCCTTGGCCGTATTGCCCGGCCTCAGCCGCTCGGGCACCACGATAGCCACCGGCCTCATCCTGGGCAACAAGAAAAGCAGCATGGCCCAGTTCTCCTTCCTCATGGTCATCCCCCCCATCCTCGGCGAGGGGTTGCTCAACATCCTTGAGGTGGCAGAAGCTGGTTGGGCACAGGCCTTCGGCGAACTCTCAATCAGTGCGCTGGTGGTGGGATTCCTCGCAGCGTTCATCTCGGGCATTGCCGCCTGCAAGTGGATGATCGCCATTGTGGCCAAGGGCAAGCTGATTTACTTTGCCATCTACTGCCTGCTGGTGGGCATCACCACGCTCTGCTTTGCATAAGGCAGAAAAAGGCTACGGCCGATGGCGGATTTCCTAGGTCTTATCTAGGAAAAACTAGGTCTTAAGAAATTTTTCCTAGGTCTTGCGGAATTTTTCCTAGATCAGACTTTCGAAACGGCCGAAAATGACTACTGAGAATCAAGAACTTACGAGGGGCGTTTTTGAAGCCTCTACCAAAGAGCACACCCCCTCTGAGTTTTCATCTATAAATAGAATACAGAACATCGCATTATGAACTTCCTCGCCGGACAAGTATTGTCGTTCGACAAGCCCTATGAGATGACCAGCTTCGGCCTTGTGGCAAAGGTGCGTTGGCTCCTCACACGCAGCATGCAGGGCCGCAAGATAAAAGTGGGCCATGCCGGCACGCTCGACCCTCTGGCCACCGGCGTCATGATTATCTGCACCGGCAAAGCCACCAAGCGCATCGAAGAGCTGCAAGCCGACACCAAGGAATATATTGCCACGCTGAAGCTCGGAGCCACCACGCCCAGCTTCGACCTTGAACACCCCATCGATGCCACCTATCCCACGGAGCACATCAATGAGGCCCTCATCCGCGAAGTGTTGCCGCGCTTCGAGGGCGAGATAATGCAAGTGCCACCCGTATTCTCCGCCTGCAAAGTGGAGGGCAAACGTGCCTACGACCTCGCCCGCAAGGGACAGGAGGTGGAACTGCGCGCCAAGCCTTTGCACATTGACGAGATAGAAATGCTCTCCTACTCGCAGGAAAGCCAAGAACTGACACTGCGCGTGGTCTGCTCGAAGGGGACCTACATCCGCGCCTTGGCACGCGACATTGGCGAGGCACTCGGAAGCGGCGCCCACCTCACAGCACTGCGACGCACCCGCGTGGGCGATTGCCGCGTAGAAGAATGCTTCGACCTCGAAGGCTTCGAGAAATGGCTCTCGGAACAAACCATTGAAACAGAAATTCCTACAAACGTATCATACAAATAATCTACCGATATGAAACTCTCACAATTTAAGTTCAAACTCCCCGACGAGAAAATCGCAAAGTATCCCGCCCCCTACCGCGACGAGTGTCGCATGATGGTACTCCACCGCAAGACCGGCGAGATTGAACACCGCATGTTCAAGGACATCCTTGAGTACTTCGATGAGAAAGACGTGTTCGTGTTCAACGACACCAAAGTATTTCCCGCACGCCTCTACGGCAACAAGGAAAAGACAGGCGCCCGCATCGAAGTGTTCCTGCTGCGCGAGCTCAACCAGGAGCTTCGCTTGTGGGACGTACTCGTAGACCCCGCACGCAAAATTCGTATCGGCAACAAACTCTACTTCGGCGAAGACAACTCTATCGTGGCCGAGGTGATTGACAACACCACCAGCCGCGGACGCACCTTGCGCTTCCTCTACGACGGCGACCACGATGAATTCAAACGCTCACTCTACGCCCTGGGCGAGGCTCCCGTGCCCCGTTTTGTGGGTCGCGAATCAGAGCCCGAAGACCTGGAGCGCTTCCAGTGCATCTTCGCCAAACACGAAGGCGCCGTGACAGCACCCACAGCCGGCCTCCACTTCTCTCGCGAGCTGATGAAGCGCATGGAGATTAAGGGCATCGACTTTGCCTATATCACCCTGCACTGCGGACTTGGCAACTTCCGCAACACCGATGTGGAAGACCTCACCAAGCACAAGATGGACTCAGAACAGATGTTCGTCAACTCAGAATGTTGCCAGATTGTAAACAAAGCCAAGGAAGAGAACCGCAAGATTGTGGCCGTGGGTACCACCGTGCAACGCGCCCTCGAAGCAGCAGCCGGACCCGACTGCCGCATCAAGGAATTTGAAGGCTGGACCAATAAGTTCATCTTCCCTCCCTACGACTTCTCCATCGCCGATGCCATGCTCTCCAATTTCCATCTTCCCTACTCCACTCTCCTTATGCTCACCGCAGCATTTGGCGACTACGAATACACCATGGAAGCCTACAACGTGGCGCTCAAGGAGGACTACAGATTTGGAACCTTTGGCGACGTGATGCTGATAGTGGACTAAGCCTTCACCATGCATCTGTACCTATCGCTCGGCTCCAATCTCGGAGCACGCAAAAGCTATATAGAACAAGCCTTAAGGGCACTTGAAGAGCACATCGGCGTGCTCCTCAAGTGCTCTTCGCTTTACGAGACCGCACCCTGGGGCTTTAACTCCGAGCATGGTTTCCTCAACGCCGTGGCCCTTTTCGAGACCACACTCAGCCCTCTGCACATCCTGGATATCACCCAAGACATTGAACGCCGGCTTGGCCGCACGCAAAAGACAACCTCCGACGGCTACCACGACCGCACCATCGACATCGACTTGCTCTTCTGCGACAACGCCATCATTGCCGAACCACGCCTCACACTCCCCCACCCATTGCTGGAGAAGCGCCGCTTCGTTCTGGAACCTCTGGCCGAGATAGCGCCTCACTTACAGCACCCCATCAGCGGTCTCACCGTAAAAGAAATGCTCACCACATTAAACCAACCCAGCATAGAGCTACTCGCAGAAGCCTCTGCCTCCGAACTCGAAGCCATCAACCGCCTTCTGCCCCAACTCTCCTCAAGCGCCAAAGCACTCTCGGCAGAAGCGCTTAAGGCCCTCATCGCCTCGCCCCACACATTTATATATATAATAAAGGACGAGAACCACGCCACACAAGGCATGGCATCGCTCTGCCTTTGCGCCTCGCCCACAGGCACCAAGGCGTGGGTAGAAGATGTGGTGGTGGAGAAAGAATGTCGCGGCCGCGGATATGCCCGCGCTTTGTTGCAACACCTCAAGCAAGAGAGCAAACGCCTCGGAGCCAAATCGCTCAACCTTACTTCGCGCCCCGAACGCCAGGCAGCCAATACGCTCTATCGCTCTGAGGGATTCGAACTGCGCACCACCAACGTCTATCGTCTGCGCGACTGAGCATAAAATCCGGAAGTTTGGAGCCTACCACTACAAGCCTTCTCCAAATTTTTCTTACTTTTGTACTGCCTATAAAATCAGAGTAACATGGTCAAAGAAAAGGAAGAACTCACGCCGATGATGCGGCAGTTCCACGACTTGAAAGCCAAACATCCCGACGCGATTCTGCTTTTTCGCTGCGGCGACTTCTACGAAACCTACTGCGCCGATGCCATCACCGCCTCACAGGTGTTGGGCATCACGCTGACTCACCGCAACAACAAAGGTTCGCAAGCCTCGACCGAGATGGCCGGCTTTCCGCACCACGCCCTCGACACGTACCTGCCGCGCCTTGTACGTGCCGGTTTCCGCGTTGCCATCTGCGACCAACTGGAGGACCCGAAGCTTGCCAAGAAACTCGTGAAGCGCGGCATCACCGAACTCGTTACTCCCGGTGTGGCTCTGGGCGACAACGTATTGCACAGCAAGGAAAACAACTTTCTCGCAGCACTCCACTTTGGCCGTGGTGCCGCCGGACTGGCTTTGCTCGACATCTCCACCGGCGAATTCCTGGTGGCAGAAGGCACCCCCGAATACATCGATAAACTCCTGAGCGGCTTCTCTCCCAAAGAGATTCTCGTGCAACGCGGCTTGCGCTCTCGCTTTGAGAGCCTCTTCGGCAATAAGTTTTTCACCTTCGAGCTGGACGATTGGGCATTTGCCGAGGGAGCCTCGCGCGACAAACTGCTCAAGCACTTCGAGGTGCAAAACCTTAAGGGCTTCGGCGTAGACCATCTGAAGGAAGCCACCACCGCCGCCGGCGCCATCCTTTGCTATCTCGACATCACCCAACACACCCGCACCGCACACATCACCGCCTTGCGGCGCATCGAAGAAGAGCACTATGTGCGCCTCGACAAGTTCACCGTGCGCAACCTTGAGCTGGTGCAGGCCACGAACGAAGACGGCACGTCGCTCCGCGATGTGGTGGACCACACCCTCACCCCCATGGGTGCCCGCATGCTTTACCGCTGGTTGCTCTTCCCTTTGCGCTCGGTAAAGGAGATTGCAAAGCGACAAGACGGGGTGGAATACTTTTTCCGCGAGCCCGAACTGCGCGAACTCTGCAACCAGGAGTTGATAAAGATAGGCGACCTCGAGCGCATCGTGTCCAAGGTGGCCGTTGGCCGAGCCAATCCACGCGAGATGCAGCAGCTGAAAATGTCGCTCGAAAGCGCCGCCTTGCTCCGCCAGGCTTGTGTACATGCCGAGCAAGATAGCATCCGCTCTCTCGGTCTGAAGATGGACGTATGCACCGAGTTGCACGACCTCATTGCCAGTCGTCTGTGCATCGACCCACCCGTCATGCTCAACAAGGGAAATGTCATCGCACCTGGCGTAAGCGCCGAGCTCGACGAGCTACGCCACATCTCTTCCTCCGGCAAGGACTACCTCCTGCAACTGCAACAACGCGAGAGCGAAGCCACCGGCATTCCCAGTCTGAAGGTGGGATTCAACAACGTATTTGGCTACTACATCGAGGTGCGCAACACCTATAAGGACAATGTTCCCTCCGAGTGGATACGCAAGCAGACTCTGGCACAAGCCGAGCGCTACATCACGCAGGAGCTCAAGGAGTACGAGGAGAAAATACTGGGTGCCGAAGACCGCATCATGGCACTCGAGACACAACTCTTTAACGAGCTGCTCCAGGCAGCCATGTCCTACATCGCCCCCTTGCAGCAAACGGCCGCCGCCCTTTCCATGCTCGACTGTCTCCACTCGCTCGCCGTCCTTGCTGCTGAGCGCCGCTATGTACGCCCCATGGTGGACGACGGCCTGGTGCTCGACATCCGTCAGGGCCGCCACCCCGTTATCGAAACCCTCATGCCGCCGGGCGAAGAATATGTGGCCAACGACGTACTGCTTGACAATGAGCAACAACAAATTATCATCATCACCGGACCCAACATGGCCGGTAAGAGCGCCCTTCTGCGCCAAACAGCCCTCATCACGCTGCTGGCACAGATAGGCTCCTTCGTGCCGGCCGACAGCGCCCGCATTGGCGTGGTGGATAAGATTTTCACCCGCGTAGGCGCCAGCGACAACATCTCTGTGGGCGAAAGTACTTTCATGGTGGAGATGAGCGAGGCGGCCAACATTATGAACAACCTCACCCCGCGCAGCTTGGTGCTCTTCGACGAGCTGGGCCGCGGCACCTCTACCTACGACGGCATCTCCATTGCCTGGTCCATCGTAGAACAGATACACGAAAATCCCTCCGCTCACGCCCGCACCCTCTTTGCCACCCACTACCACGAGCTGAACGAGATGGAAAAACTCTTCCCTCGCATCAAGAACTGGAACGTATCGGTGCGCGAGGTAGAAGGCCGCGTGGTGTTCCTGCGCAAACTGATGCGCGGCGGTTCCGAACATTCCTTCGGTATCCACGTAGCACGCTTGGCCGGTATGCCTTCGGGCATTGTGCGCCGCGCCGAAACAATACTCAAGGAACTGGAATCGGCCGGCACACGCACCGTAGAATCGCTCCCCGGAAACACCGGCAGCAAAGCCGAGAAGCAGAGCATGCAAATGAGTTTCTTCCAGCTGGACGACCCCATACTGAAGCAGATACGCGATGAGATTCTGCACCTCGACGTCAACAACCTCACACCCCTTGAGGCGCTCAACAAGCTCAACGACATCAAGAAAATCCTCAGAGGCTGATGCCACAAGCCGGAAGACTACGCCGAGCCTTTCGCCGCAAACAACAAGTATCGCCTCCATAGCTATTCGCCTTTCGCAAGGGACTCCGTTGGGAGTCCCTTGTTTCGTTTCCGACAACACCAAGGCTCATAGATAGAGTTACGCGCCTTGTAACCTTGGGTTACATCCTTGTAATTGAAACCGGAAAGCGTTTTATTTTTTTAAGATGGCCTTAACAACTTTTATAGTGTTCATTTTTTTCTTCTCAGAAATAGCCTCTATTTTTGTAATCATATATTTAACAATTTTAAGATTACTATTATGAATAAAAGATTTTTCTACTTGAGCCTCTTCAGCGCTCTCTTTGCCACCAGCCTTTTGACGGCATCGTGTAATGATGACGACGGCGACGGCGGTGGCCAGAAAGAACCCACCGGACTGCCAGCAGAGAAACCAACCACCGACCAGGTGGAACAAACCTACAACGACCAGGTGGCTTACCTGGGCGACGATAGCCACGTGACTCCCTATCTCAAAAAGCGCTTTGGCCAGATGGAGACAGAGATTACAGCGGACACACGCGTGGTGGTGCTCGACAACGCACTGGCCGGCAACTTCCTAGAAAACGCTACTCGCCTCAAGCAACTCAAAGAAGTGTGGGACAACAACGGCGTTTTGATATTCTTAAGCCCTGGCGCCAATGTCAACAAACTACACTACCAGCTCTCCACAGGCAGAGCACTCTCTGCATCTGAGACCGACCTCAAGATGCAGGAAGGCTTCAGCAAGCTCCTTGTCTATGCCGTGAAAGGAAACGGTCACACACTCTCTTATGCTGACCCAAGAACGCAACACAAGACTAATACCACCACCAACAAGCAAACAGGAGAGGTAACCAAAGAGGACAAGGTGTATAACTATGAGTTGAACGACTACCAATGGGGCCAAGTGGCCGAAAAAGTTTGCGAATGGCTCAACAAGAACATGACCAGCGAACAAGCAACTCCTCACAGAGCTCTCGTGCGTAACACCTCCGACTACATTTTCGATGGTACACTTCACACTCATTATTACAAAGTGTTTGTAGAACACGATCTGGTATCGGATTTAGGCTTCGGAAAAGTTCCTGAACCTACTTACACTGAAAATGCCAAATTTGAATATACTGTAATCCCTGCTTTCAATAGACAGATGGAGTGCGACGTCTACGATGTAGTCTTGTCTCAAGACTATACAGGCAAGGAAACCTATGTGGAGAACGTAGTGACCAAAACAAGTGCGGCCTACAATTATAAATACTCTGGTGGCAACTATGCCGGCCCCACAGTGGAAACGTTCCTTTGTAGCGCCAAATATCCTGATGGATTCCCCCAAGGAATTGTTGACCTACATGCTCCGACACCCTTCAATGAAGCACAAAATTATCTCGTCACACACGATCCGGGAAGCGTAACTATTGGCGCCAATGTATCCGGAGGTATCTCTACTTCAGGACCTACAGCCGAGTTGGGCTTCTCTGTTCAAGGCACACTCCCAAGCACCACAACTTCGGAAATAAAGAGCGAGATGCCTGTAACCTATACCAGAAAAGATGGCAAAGCTATCTGGGAATATAAGCAGGACAAAGACCTTTACGACTTCATTTGGGGGTTCAATGCACACTATTTGAATGCTCCCAGCATTAGCTTGAACCTCTGCCAGACAGACCAGGCGGTTACCTTCTCCTTGAAGGATTCAAGAGAACTGGGTTACTCTTCAGTCAACATAAACATCAGTATCAACTATAAGACCTACCACGAAGCCGATAGTCCCTGGGATTGGGATAGCAGAATTACCGACCACAAATCCGAAATTCGCCTCCCGCTCCCTCTGACCATGCGCTACTTTGAAAAGTACACGCCCTACTTATACGAATCAGACGCACCGGCTGATAATCAGAATTGGAAAAATTTTGAAGAGGGTACGCTGATGCAAAACATCTATTACAAATCTCTGAAGGACGAAATGCTGGAAGTGGGCGGCTGCACCGAAGAGGATGTGGAGAACAACGCGAAAAACATCTGGGAGAAAACCGTAGACTCGCTCATCAACCAATTCCAAGGCACAAAAACCGAACACGAGTACATCATAGCCATGGCCGACAGCAAGGGCAACAAGCAGAAGATTGGCTTGCACATCAAAGACAGAGTGTGGACCAAGATTGCTATGAAGTAACACCTCTCTCTGAAACCACAGAACCCAGAAAGGGGCTCCTACGGGAGTCCCTTTCTTTATTGCGTTCAGCTATGTGGCTCTTAGGTTTTGTAACACGCCGTGTTACACCTCGTAACATGGCTTGTGCGTTTTGTAACACGGCGCGTTACAAAAACTCGGAGCCTACAAAAGAATGGCCCGGAATGGAGCGCAACGCCTAAGAGGGCATCCTGCTCCATTCCGGGCTTTTCTGTTTGGATATATATTCGGCTTAGAGGGCCTTGTATTTACCGCCGGTGATTTCGTCAATGCCCAGCGCGCGGTAGACCATCTGGTAGTGCTTCGGCTCCTCTTCGTAGAAGAATCCGATGCGGCCGTCTGCTTGCAGGGTCATAGTGGAATAGGCCGAACCAAGGGTGGAAACCTGGTAGCTGCCTTGCCAGTGGGAGGCGAAAGCCATGGGGGTGAGATAGTCGGCTTGCTTGGCCAATTCCTTCCAGTAGATAGTCACGTTGCTACGGTTGGGGCCTGCGGGAATGCTCTGCAGCGCGAGGTGGGTGCGCTTGCCATCGGCGCAGCGGGCTTCTACGATGAGGATTTCGCCATTGCAGGGTGTGCCTTCGTTGTTGATGCCTCCGGGAGCACGGCGCGAGTCTACGGGATGACCCCATACGCCTTCGCCACGCTTAGCATCGGTGTAGCGGAACACATTGAAGTAACGGCCGCCATGCTTGCGCGAGCTGAGGAGCACGGAGCCGTCGGGCAGTTCCTCACACTTGGGCTCGTCGCCCTTAGGTGCGCACGATTCGGTGGACGAACCGAGCACGTTCCAGGAGCGACCGAAGTTGTCAGAGTAGAGCACGAAGTTGCCCACGTGGGTACAGAGAGCGCCATAGAGGCGGTAGTATTTTCCTACCTTGATTTTACTGCTTTGGCAGATGCGGCCCGAGCCCATGAAGAGGCCGTTGATGCGTCCACCCAACAGGTCGATGTAAACATGCTTGGTGAGGTCGGTGGGAGTGTCCCATTGCCAAGACTGGGTCTTCTTGTCCCAGCGGCCGTGGGTATATACAAAACGCTGGCTCTTCTCTACCTTTGAACTCCAATAGGGCACATCGCCCGATACGCAAACCAGGAGCAACTCCTTGCGGTTGCGGTCGGCCACGAGACAAGCATCGCCGTAGCCGGTATCAGGTCCGCTTCCGGTACCCACCAGCACGTTGAACGGCTCGCCCCATGTCTTTCCGTTGTCGTGGCTGGTGCGGCCCAGGATGTCCACACGGCCATAGCCTATATCTCCTCCGCACGGACGACGGTCTGTCAATGCGATGAGCTGGCCGTCTTTGTCTGTGGTGATAGCGGGGATGCGATAGGGATAGCCCGATGCGTCGCCTGTTTCAAAGAGGGTGGTCTGTGCAGGAGCCACCAGTGCTGTCAGGAAAAGGCTGAGTAGCAAAAATGTTTTTCTCATAAGTATATAATTAAGCGTATTAAAAATTTCGGTGGTCTATTCTCCCCACGAGGCACGGTCCAGGTTTCTGTAACCCACAGCCTCGGCCACATGGGCAGCGCCTATTTGCTCCGCACCGTCCAAGTCGGCTATCGTGCGAGCCACTTTCAGGATGCGCTCATAAGCTCGGGCCGAGAGGTCGAGGGCTTTCATGGCGCGCGAAAGGCGGGCTGCTCCCTCCTCATCGGGGCGGGCATACTGCTCAAGGAGGCGTGCCGACATCTGAGCGTTGCAATGAACGGAGGGCTCACCCTTGAAACGCTCGGTCTGTATCTCGCGGGCACGGAGCACACGGGCACGGATTTCCTGGCTCGTCTCTCCTTTCGGGGCAGCCGCCAGGTCGTCCAGCGAAACGGGTGTCACCTCTACCTGGATGTCTATGCGGTCGAGCAAAGGACCGCTTATCTTATTCATGTAGCGCTGAATCTGTCCGGGCGAACATTCGCAGCCGTGGGTGGGATGATTGTAATAGCCGCAAGGGCAGGGATTCATCGAAGCCACAAGCATGAAGGAGCAGGGAAGTGTGGCGGTGTATTTGGCGCGTGAGATGGTGATGGAACGGTCCTCGAGGGGCTGGCGCAAAGTTTCCAGTGCTTGGCGGCTAAACTCGGGGAGCTCGTCGAGAAAGAGTACGCCGTTGTGGGCAAGGCTGATTTCACCAGGCTGAAAGTTGGTGCCACCGCCAATAAGGGCCACGTCGGAGATGGTGTGGTGGGGGGAGCGGAAGGGGCGTTGCGTGATGAGCGATTCCTCTTTCTCCAACTTACCGGCAACGCTGTGTATCTGCGTGGTCTCCAGGCTTTCGGAGAGGGTGAGTTGCGGAAGGATGGAGGGAATGCGCTTGGCCATCATGCTCTTACCGCAACCGGGACTTCCCACAAGCAGGATGTTGTGGCCGCCTGCTGCTGCCACCTCAAAGGCTCGCTTCACATTGTCCTGGCCTTTCACCTCGGAAAAGTCCAGCGGGAAAAGGCTCTGAGCAGCATAGAATTCCTCGCGGGTGTTGATTAGCGTGGGCTGCAAGGTGGGTTCGCCGTTGAGGAAGCCTACTACGTCGCGCAAGGTGGCTGCGCCATACACCTTCAACTTGTTCACCACCGCTGCCTCGCGCACATTGTCCGTCGGCACAATCAGCGTTTCGTAGCCCAGCTCGCGGGCTTTGATGGCAATGGGCAGTGCGCCTTTCACTGGCCTTATGCTGCCGTCGAGACCCAATTCGCCGACCAACATGGTAGAGGCCAGTAACGCCGAGTCTACCATCTTCGAAGCCGCCATCAAGCCGATGGCCACCGGAAGGTCATAGCTGCTGCCTTCTTTGCGCACATCGGCGGGAGCGAAGTTAATGGTGGTGTGCTTCTGCGGAAGATGGAAGCCTGAATTGGTAAGGGCGGCCTTCACGCGGATTTGGCTCTCACGCACGGCATTGTCCGGCAGGCCCACCATGTAGATACCATCGCCCTTGGCGGTGTTCACTTCTATCACCACGGGCATGGCCGTGAGTCCGTTGATGGCTGCTGAGTTTACTTTGACAAGCATGGGTTATTTCTTCAAAAGTTTGCGTACCTCCGCCTCAAGTTGCGAGGGGTTGATGTTGCGTTTCACCACCACGCCGTCTTTATCTACGAGGATGTAGCCCGGCATATGGCTCAAGCCGAGACGCAGGGCGATGGGCGAATCAAAACCTTTGTGCTCGCACACCGTAACGGAGAGCAGCGTGTCGCGCTCCAGCTGGAAGTACAATTTATTATCGTCTGCGTCGAGGGCCACATTGAAGAAGCCAAGCTCTTCGCCATAGTTCTGGCGAAGCTTCTTGATGGTTTTCAAGATGGAGGTGAAGTCCGTGCTCCATGCTGCGAAGGCCGAGATAAGGAAGGGTTTGTTGTAGGAGGCGAGGCTGAGTGTGTCGCCGTTCATGGCTTCCACCTCGAAGGGTGTGAGTTTGCGTCCCACGCCATTTTCCAGGGCGGCGCGTTGCTGTGCGTCGAGCTGGAGCAACATTCGGTTTTCGGGCTGTGCTTTTCGCAGGGTGCCGAGCAGTTCGAGCGCTACTTCGGCATCGGGTGCTTCGGCTTTTGCAAATTGTTGCATATAGAGCGCCACAGCGGCTTGGGTGGTGGAATGACTATGGATGAAGTCGGCCACGGCCATTTTCTTTTCCTTCTCAGAAAGTTTCTGGCTGCTGATGCGGAAGTCGGAAAGCAGCTCGTTCTCTTCCGAGCCGGTAATTTTTGTCTCAAGCAGATGGGCTGCGTTGCCCTTCACCTCGATGGTCTTGCCCGGCTCGGCAATGAGTTGGATTTCCGAGAAGTTGGGGAAGAGCAGGGTGAGCACTACAGGCTGCTGCAAAGCACGCTTGTAGGAAAACTTGCCGTCTTCCAGAAAGAGCGTGTCAAGGCTACCGAAGTTGTAGTCTTCGCTATAAAGATAGAACTGGGCTTGCTGCAGGCCTTCAAACTGACCTTTGATTTCCACCTGGTCCTTGTTACGCCCACAGGAGGCCAACACGAGGAGCAGAAGCGGAAGAACTTTGCGCATCATAGTATTAAAAAAGAAAAACCCCGGGTGTAGCTGTTGGGCGTACACCCGGGGGATTGGTGAAATAATAATTGCTTATTTTACGAGCTTCTGGAAGGTAGCGTTCTCAAAGAGTGAGCGGAACTCCAAGTCTTTGACAGCGCGTTCCTTGAGGCTGGCGTCTTTTTCAAAGGCAGCCTTGAGGTAGTCCATCGAAGTATTCTTCAAGCCTGAACGTACTGCGGCGATGGCCTTCAAATATTCGGTCATACCGTTGGCGTTTTCTACGCGGCTCAAGGTGAGCAGAGCGTTGGCATAGTCCTTGTTGAGGATTTGTGCAAGGGCGCTGCTGTTGCTTTCCACACCTGCCAGGCTGTTGGCAGCTGCGGCGTATTGTCCCTTGGCTATTTGCAAGTGGCCGAGCAGTTCGCTGTAGTTCTTGGCTGTAGCGGCGCGGCTGAGGTCGAACTCTGCTTGCTCCACATTGCCTTCTGCCAATGCCACGAGGGCCTTGTTGGCATTCACCTCAACTGCCTTGGCATTCTTCGAAGCGGCTTGCTCGAGGTAGGTCTTGGCAGCTGCTACGTTACCCTTTTCGTAAGCCAGGGTGGCAAGGTTGTTGTAAGCGCGGTAGTCGGCGGGATAGCACTTGGTAGTGGTCTTGTAGATGCCTTCTTGCTCGGCGGCGTTCTCAGTGAGGGTGGCAGCGTAGAGGAGTTCTTCTACAGAGAGCTTGGCGGCATCTTCCTTATACTGAGCCTGGATTTCGTCGTCGCTGCGGCCGATGATGTTGTAGTTGATGGTGAGGCGGGCACGGCGCAACTCGGGCAGAATTTCGTCGGTCAGCTCAGTGAAGGCGGCAGAGAGGTTCTTGATTTGCTTCTCGCGCTCTTCGGGATCTTTGTACATAGAGAGCACGCGGAGCACCACTTCCTTGTCCTGCATGTTGCTCTGTGACACCAACTCCTGGAAGCCTTCCCAGTCTTCGGCAGTATACTTAGAGTCTACATAGGCATCGAAGTCCATGTTCTTCAATTCGCCCTTCACATAGTCGGCCGATGACTTTTCGCGGTCGGCAGCCAACTTGGTGTTGAGCTTCATGCCACCGTCGGGAGAGGCATAGGCAGACACCTCGATGTTGTCAAGCTGATAGCCCTTTTGGTTGGCCTTGATTTCACGCAGCATCTCTACAAACTCCTGCACAGAAGTGGTCTTCAGCTCGCTGGTGCGCACCTTCGACTGCTGGATGAGGTATTTGATTTGAGCTTGCTTCTTCTCGGCAATGGCATATTGATATGCGTCAACAGCCATCTCGGGACGGGCAGAACCTACGGTCTGAGCCACGAGGGTGCTAGTGGAAAGCACACCATTGGCCACTTTCACCTCGGGCACCTCTACGCTCTTCTTACCCACGCGGGCATCGAACGTAAGGTAGAGCTCGCTCTCCAACATGTCGGGCACATAGGCAAACTCATTGCGCATGGTGTAGCTGCCACCCAACTTGTAAGAGATGCTTTGGTCGTTGCCCTGCACCTTCTCGCCTTGGAAAGTGACAGGCTGACCTACGGTCTGACCGTTGGCATATCTGAGCACGGGGGTAACGGTTACCACGGCTTTCTTCTTCATATACTTCTCGGGGAAGCGTCCGTTGATGGTTACGGGCACATTGTTAGAAACGGCTTCAAGAGGCGAGGGCGTCACGATGAAGTTGTCGGCAGAAAGTTCGCCCAACTTGTTGCAGGAGGTAAGACCCATTGCTGCGCCCAAGGCAAGAATTACATAAAATTTGCTTTGCATAAATAATTAGTGTATAGGATTTTCGTAGCAAAGTTAGGCATTTATCTCCTATCCTTCCACCGGCAACTCCCACTTTTTTCCTTTAAAAAACTTAATGCCGCGGGCTTTCTTGCCCTATTTCCTCGCTGCGCAGCATCTAAGGCCAAGAAATGCTATCTCGGCTTTGCAAAAACACCACAAGCCTCTTGCTTTTGGTAACACGGCGTGTTACTCACGGTAACATAGGAAGTTACTCATGGTAACATGGGAAGTTACTGATGGTAACAAACCATGTTACTGAGCCTGCTAAAGAACCGGTGTTTCTTCCGAAACTACAAGGAAGGCACCCCAAGCTGCTGGCAACGAAATAGGGTTGGGAGGGAGTTAGAACCTTCGCCAAGAAAGAAAGCCTCCCCTTTTAGGCGGGAAGGTTGGAGGGGGCTCAAAAAAGAAGAGGCTCGCAGATATCTGCGAACCTCTTCTCGTTATTATTTCCAGTAGGAACCCGGAGTTTCTTCTTCCGTTTGTTCCCAGGCATAGCGCTTGCGTTTCTTCTGAGAGAGTTCTTCGAAGCCTTCGTCGGGGTCGGCATAATCGTCGTCACCGCCAAGGGTGATGCTTTGGGCTATCATGTCTTCGTTCACAAGGTAGAAGACTTCCACTTCGGGGCTGATATATTCTTTCTTCATAATCGGTTAATCGGTGTTTAGAGGTTAGAATTTTGCAGCCTTCACATAGCGCTTCTGGCCGTTCACAAT
>JAZTXL010000016.1:0-34760 GCA_045636405.1 Alloprevotella sp. | reverse complement strand
ATTGTGAACGGCCAGAAGCGCTATGTGAAGGCTGCAAAATTCTAACCTCTAAACACCGATTAACCGATTATGAAGAAAGAATATATCAGCCCCGAAGTGGAAGTCTTCTACCTTGTGAACGAAGACATGATAGCCCAAAGCGTCACCCTTGGCGGTGACAACGATTATGCCGACCCCGATGAAGGCTTTGAAGAACTCTCTCAGAAGAAGCGCCGCTACGCCTGGGAAAACCAGGACGGCGAAGGGTCATCCTCCTTCTGGAAGTAAACAGAAAACTCAGGCTCTCAGAGCCACCTGCAAATGCCTCCCTGCAACGGGGAGGCATTTTTGTTTTCAGCCATGCGTAGCTCCCGGAAAGCAGACAACTCTTCGGCGCAAGAGCATAAACCTCCATCGCCATCCAAGCAACCGGCGCAGCCCTTTATGGTGTTTGAAGCAAACCCCACCCCCTCTTTCCGCTCACGCCGCCTTTTGCAGAAAAAGCAACTCAGCCAAGAAGTTCATCAGAGTGTGTCTCAGAGAAAATTTCATAGCTTGAAATTCTCGTTTCAAAGCTAGAAACG
The DNA here is from genome assembly GCA_045636405.1 of Alloprevotella sp. Lineage (GTDB taxonomy): Bacteria > Bacteroidota > Bacteroidia > Bacteroidales > Bacteroidaceae > Alloprevotella. The sequence goes on along the minus strand of JAZTXL010000016.1, from coordinate 34,197 downwards.
AGAATTCCAAAGCCAGAAACAAATCTTGAAACAGCCCTCGGAGGGCTATATAAAGAAGTGGGGCTCTTGAAGACAGTTCAAGAACCCCACGCAGTATGGTTCGGGCCGCAGGCTTAGCGTCCTGTGGCGCCAGGTTCAGAGTTTATCGGCCTTTGACGAGCCTCTTTTCTCCGTTGATGATATAGACGCCGCCGCGGTCAAGGTTCGTGGCGCGCGTTCCGTCCAGTCGGAAAATGCGTCCCTTTTGCGGAAGCACAGTCGGCAGGCCGTCGATGGCTGTGGCGGTCGTTGTGAAAAACTGCTGGTCGCCCAGTTGCGCCGTGTATTCGTCGGTGTGGTTTTCGTAGTAGCCGAAATAGATGTAGCATTCCGTCTGCTCCTTCACTCCGCCAAATCGGAAGGTGAAAGTCTTGGTGGCGCCCGGTGCAATCTCGCCCGCCTCTTCGGTGCGCCTGCTGTAATAGTAGAGACCGTCGTTGGGGTTTTTCTCGTAGAGCATGGCCACAATCTCGCGGTAGTAGGGCTCGCTGCTGTCGTTGCGCACGTCCACCGTAGCCGTTACGCCGCCGGGGTCGACAGCGCAGGTGGTGAGCGCCAGTTGCGAGGGTTGCGTGGGAGCAGCCACCACGTCTATTTCCTGCTTGGCGATGTAGTTTATTCCGTCGTCGTTGTCGGCCAGCCAGAGGTAGTATTTTCCGATGGCGTCGGCAAAGAAGTGGACGTCATACTCCACCGTCTCTCCGCCCTTCATCAGGAGCGGGATTCGGGTGAGCGGCGTGCCCATCTGGTCGGTTCTGTTCACATAGAAGTAGAGGGTGGAGTTGGCATCGTCGCCCAGGTTCTCTACGGTGATTCTTACCTTGATGCGTGTGCCTACCACCTCGGCGCTGACGCACTCAAAGCCCTTCACTTCGGTCTTGACGATGGGGTGAATCTCGGCGCTGAGCATTTCTCCGCTCTCGCTGATCTCCACTTCAAAGTAGTGTTGCTTGTTTCCGGCACGCTGCCATGCGTCGTCGGCCCCCACTTTGCAGATGGCGCCGATGCGGTGACGTCCGGCAGGCAGTTTCACCTCGCCATATTCGCCGAGAGAGAGGCTGGTCCAGTTGCTTTCCAGGTTGTAGCCCTTCAGGGTCATCTTGCCACAGTCTTTGAGCACTTCGGCCAGTTCGCCGTTCTCGTCCATCAAGCCATAGCCCACGTAGGCCGAAGCCTGGTAGGTGTTGGGGTTCTGGAAGAAGCAGTAGAGCAGGTTGCCGCTCACTTGCTCGTTGAGCGGAGTGAAGAGGAGTTGCTGCGCCGGCAGTCCGGTGGGCGGTTGCAGTCCGACGATGATGCGCTGGTTGAAGCTGTAGCCATCTTCCGAACCGCTGCCGATGCCGTCGGTGCCGGGCGTCATGAGGGAGAGCTTGAAGTAGCCATCGTAGAGGCCGCCCCAGCCCCAGTTGAAGTGGAAGAGACCATTGCCGTCGTAGCCGTCGCACACGAAGGCATGTCCACCCTCAAGAGAAACGCCGGCATGAAGCACGGGGCGTCCGGCTCTCAGTTCTTCGTAGATAATCTCCTCCCATTGGCTGATGGGATAGTCCGCCTGGTAGAGCATGGTGCTGTTGGGGTCGTAGCCAAAGTAGGTGCTGACCACCATCGGGATGTCTGTGAGGAAGGCCGAGGTAGAGTAGCTTGTGAAGTCGCTCTGCAGCGCCTGTCCGCAATAGCGCATCAGTTCGGCCACGGCGGGGGCGTATTCAGAGTAGCCATATCCGTCTTTCATCTCGTCCCATCGGAACGTGGTGGGCGCCAGTTCCGGCACGTAGATTTGTGCGGAGAGCGTGGTGTAAGCAGGAATGGCCGCCGTAGGCTCAGTGGGCCACTCGTGGTACTTCATCACCTGCGCCAAGGCCGTAGCGGTGCAGCCCGTCATGGTGCGGTGGCTGCCCTGAACAGGACATGCGCCGTTGTAGGGCGCATCCTGGTTCCAAATGGTAGTGAGCATGGGCGCGATGACAGGCTCTTCGAGCACCGGCGTTTGTTGCGGAGCGTATTGGTCGAGCAAAGCAATCTGCTCGGCATAGGCCTGCATCCACGCCTGAACGTTGGCCGGCATTTCTTCGGCAGAGAAGTATCCCTCGGTGGCATATCCCAGCACGGCATCGGTGCGGTCGTCGCCCGAGATAATGACGTAGCCCGCATTGCCCTCGGCGTTGAACACATAGTAGGCCGAAGCGGCGTCGGGAGTTTGCTTTCCAAAACCTTTTTTCAAAGCCGGAGCGTAGGCCGGAGCCTCACTTTCGAGGCGTGCGCCGTGGTTGTGCTCCTTCATAAAGGCCGCCGCCTTTCCGCGGGCCTCTTCCAAATCGACAGGACCGGCCCAGGAAGAGAGGGAGGGACTTGCCAATGCTGCGACCGCCACAGCAAGATATTTTATGCGGCCGAGAGAGGTAAAAAAGTTCTTCATAATGATAGTAGTTTGTGTTGGTGAGAAAATATGTTGTTCGCAAATATAGTATTAAATCTTTAAAGCAAATAGATATAAGGTGCAGATTTTCTGTTAAATAGTGTTGACTCAGGAGCGGATGCAGGCGGCGAAAGAGTGGAGCCTAAGCAAAATCTGGCAGCTCGCACCGCCATCTTCAGCCCCACTTGCTTGCCCGTTTCCCCAAAAAGGTCTATCTTAGCCTACCTGTAGACACAACTATATATTTATATGAAGAAGATTGTAGTGTTGACCGGCGCCGGCATGAGCGCCGAGAGCGGATTCTCCACCTTCCGCGATGCCGACGGCCTTTGGGAACGTTATCCCGTAGAGAAAGTAGCCACGCCCGAAGGCTGGCAGGAAGATCCGAAGTTGGTAACGGAATTCTACAATGGCTTGCGCCGCCAACTGGTAAAGGCCCGCCCCAATCGCGGCCACGAATTGCTGGCGTAACTGGAGGAGCGCTTCGAGGTGACAGTGGTGACGCAGAATGTAGACAACCTGCACGAGCGCGCCGGCTCTTCCAACGTGATTCACCTGCACGGCGAACTGATGCGTATGTGCTCCTCCAACGATCCCGACAATACTGACTATCACGTAATCCTCTCGCCCGAGCAACCCGAAGTGGAGCCCGGCACACAGGCAGCCGACGGCTCGTTGCTGCGCCCCTGGATAGTGTGGTTTGGTGAGGCCGTGCCGCGTCTGGAGGCCGCCATCGTAGAAACGCTAAGCGCCGACATCTTCGTAGTGATTGGCACCTCGCTCAATGTCTATCCCGCCGCGTCGCTCGTACAGTACGTGCCGGAAGGAGTGCCCATCTACCTCATCGACCCTAAAGAAGTAAAAGTGCCAACCTATATGTCCGTTGAGTTTATCAAGGCCACCGCCTCCGAAGGTATGGCCCGCTTGATGGAAATCTTACAGTAGATGCAACTGTGTTCTGTGGTAAAAAATCTTTGTCCCGTGCATCTCTTCTTCGTCGCCCAATGCTAAAAAAGGTTATTTAGCCCTGTGGGTGAAATAAAAATTGTATTTTTGTCGCTCGGTAGCCCAAAGAAGGGCGCCAAGCGACAGATTTTTATAGTATTTACCTAATAATAAAGAACTAAGCAAATGGATAAACTTAGCTATGCCCTTGGCCTTGTTATCGGCCACAACTTGAAAGAAATGGGCGTGGACAACCTCAATGGTGCTGACTTTGCACAAGCCGTAGCCGACGTGTTGGCCGGCAAAGCCACTGCCATGACCAATGCAGAGGCGCAGCAAATTGTAGCTACCTACATGCAGGAAAAAGAAGCCGAGAAGGGCAAAGCAGCCCGCGAAGCCGGCGAAAAGTTCTTGGCAGAGAACGCCAAGAAAGAAGGTGTGGTAGTATTGCCCAGCGGTTTGCAGTACGTAGTATTGACCGAAGGTAGCGGCCGCAAGCCTTCTGCCACCGACAATGTGAAGTGCCACTACGAAGGTCGCTTGACCGACGGCACCGTGTTCGATTCCTCTTACCGCCGCGGCGAGCCCGCAGTGTTCCCCTTGAACGGCGTCATCGCAGGATGGACCGAGGGCGTACAACTTATGGGCGAAGGTGCCAAGTTCCGCTTCTTCATTCCCTACAACCTTGCTTACGGCGAACGCGGAGCCGGCGGCAGCATTCCTCCCTATGCAGCCCTCGTGTTCGATGTGGAACTGATTGAAGTAATGTAATCTCTATAAAAAATAATAATAACGATCATGAAGAAAATGATTTTCGCGGCAGTAGCCGCAGTGGCTCTCTTGAGCTCATGCAACGGCTCAATGCCCAAAGCAACTTTTGAAAATGAAGTAGACTCTTTGAGCTACGAAATCGGTTTGGCTTACTCAGAGCAAGCTAAGATGCCTGTGATGCAAGGTGTGGTTGACTCAGCTTTTGTAGATGAGTTCTTGAAAGGTGTTAAGGACGGCGTGATGGCCGAAGGCGACAAGAAGAAAATGGCTTACTTCATCGGTGTGTCAGTAGGTATGAACAGCAACATGCAAGTGCTCAACAGCATCGAGCAAGCCGCTTTTGGCAACGACAGCACCAGACAGCTCAGCCGCAAGAACTACCTCGCTGGTCTCAGCGCCGGTATGAAGGACCAACTTACTTACAAGATTGACACTACTGTGGTAGACGCTCGCATGGCATACGGCAAGATGGGCGAACGCATCGAAGTGCTCCGCGCAGAAAGCTTGCAGAAAGAATATGCAGAGGAGAAGCAGAAGAACGAAGAGTTTATGGACCAAAACTCTCAGAAGGACAGCATCCAGCACCTCAGCGACGGCGTACAGTACAAGGTATTGAAAGAAGGTAAAGGCGCATTGGCCACCCTCGAAAACACTGTGAAGGTGAAATACGAAGGCCGCTTGATTGACGGCGAGGTATTCGACAGCAGCGTAAACATGACCGACGGCATGACCAACTTCCCCTTGGGCAACCTCATCAAGGGTATGCAAATCGCTTTGACCAAGATGCCCATGGGTTCTGAATGGGAAATCTACATCCCTTGGCACGTAGGTTACGGTGCTGCCGGCAACCGCGGTATCCCTCCCTTCTCTACCTTGATCTTCAAGGTGACAATGGTAGAAATTGTAAAGTAAGCACTGCCGGATAGTTGGTGATTTCTATAATTTAAGAATCAACGGATTATGAAATTCAAAGCAATTCTGATGGTGGCTCTGGCCTTTGCATGCTGCCTTGGCGCAGATGCCCAGAAGACCAAGAAGAAAAAGTTTAAGGGTACACAGCCCGCGGTAGAAACTGTAAAGCCCGTGCCCGCTGACACCTTTAGCTATGCAGTGGGTGTGGCACAAGCTCCCAGCTTGAAGCAGTATCTCATGCAGCGCGAGGGTGTGGACACACTCTACTTGGCCGATGTGGTAAGAGGTTTGAAGGCCAACCTCACAGAGAAGGAGCAAAAGAAGTTTGCCGCCTACGCTGCCGGTTTGAAAATCGCGCAGATGAACCGCGAGCAAGTTTTGCCCCAACTCAACAACTCTGCCACCGGTAACAAGGACTCTGTCTATACAGACTTTGCTCTCTTTACCGAAGGTCTCTGCGATGGCCTTATGAACCAGACGAAAAACGGACTCACCCCCGACTCAGCCATGAAAGTGGCCGAGCGCCAATTCCAGTATCAGCAGCAGATGGTGAAGAACCTCAATGCGAAGTTCCTCGAAGACAACAAGCAGCTCAAGGGCGTGAAGACCACCGAGAGCGGCTTGCAGTATCGTGTGCTCACTATGGGCACCGGCGCTGTAGCTACCGACACTTCCGAAGTAGAGGTGCACTATGAAGGTACCCTTATCGACGGCACCGTGTTCGACTCTTCTTACAAGCGCGGTAAGCCTGCCACCTTCCGTGCCGACCAGGTGATAAAAGGCTGGACTGAAGCGTTGAAAATGATGCCCGAAGGCTCTGTCTGGAATCTTTACATCCCTTACAACCTGGCTTACGGCGAGCGCGGCACACGCGGCATTCCTCCCTTTGCCACTTTGATTTTCAAAGTAGAGTTGCTGAAGGTGAAAAAGTAGAACCATAGCACATTTAAATATTACTCCTCCAACCGCCCAAGTAAGGGTTCGGTTGGAGGAGTTTTTTGTTCCCGTTTCGAAAGTCTGATTTAGGAAAAACTAGGTCTTAGAAAATTTTTCCTAGGTCTTGCGGAATTTTTCGCAGATCAGACTTTCGAAACGCTCGTAAATGACCACTGATTTTCAGTTAGTTGAAAAGGAGAAAAATGGTCCCTTTTTTACCTCTTACAGCCCACGGCCCATTCCTTCGCACACTTAGTAGCTCGCCTCGTTGGCCATGCGCCATGCGGTGAGAAAAGCGGCGCGCGTGATGTCGGTGAGTTTGGCATAGTCAATCTTGTCGGCGCTGTCCGAGGGGCGTGTATAGTCCGGGTGTCCCTCAGTGTGATACCACACGATGGGAATCTCGGCGAGCGCAAAACTGGCATTGTCGCTGCCGCCCACAGGGCGTTCCCAGGCTTTGTAGTCGGGGTCGAAGTCGAAGTGGTAAGTCTGCATGTCGGCCTTGAGCCAGCGCTCAAAGTCCGGATGAGCCGCCGTGTAGAAGTAGCGCACCAGGCGCGGAGCGTCTATCGGGCCGCGGCCCACCATGTCAAAATTCAAGTAGGCCTTGATGCGTTGCGGCGCGTTCCAGGTGCGGACAAAGTGGCGCGAGCCGAGCAACCCCTTCTCCTCGCCGTCCCAAAAGGCGAAGATGACGGTGCGCTCCGGCTGCTTGCCGGCAGTAAGAAAGGCTTTGGCAATTTGCAACACGGCACTTACGCCCGAGGCATTGTCGTCGGCTCCGTTGTAGATGCCGTCGCCGGCCATGTCGGGGGCAACGCCCTCGTGGTCGTAGTGAGCGCCCACCACTACGAAGGAAGCCGTGTCCTTACCGGGAATGGCAGCCAGGATATTCTTCATGTGGCGCAGGCGATGGGCACCACGTGTCTGGATTTTGCAGATGCTGTCGGGGTGAATCTGCCAAGCGCCACGCTCGGGCTTGGTGAGTTGGGCTGCATGGAAGGGCTGATAGTAGTCGGCGCCGTGAAGCGGCTGTATGCCCCAGTCCTTCAGGAGCGACACGATGTAGGCAGCGGCAATTTTGCCACCGCGCATGCCGGCGTCGCGGCCCTCCAGCAGGTCGTCGGCCAGAAAGCCCACATAGTTTTCGGCTTGTTCCCGACAGATGCTGCCGAGACCGCGCTCCATGTCAGATTGTGCTATGAGCGGAAAGGGAAGGAGCAGGAGGACAGCCATAGCAGTTGTCTTCCAGCAGTGTAGGACGGAGCGTGTCTTCATAAGTATGGCTTTATATATATAATAATGTGTAGAATTTTATTTCTCAAAGAAAAGGAAGCGCCCATCTTTGGTGAGTGCGCGCGCCGAGAATCGGAGTTTCTGGCCATAGCGCGAGTTGCTGAAGAAGACGGCTGAGGCCTTGCCCTTACTGTCTGTCCTTACCGAGGGGTTCCAGTAGAGCGTGCGCCGGCGGTCGCTGTCCGTCGGGACATTCGTGTTGCGATAGTTGGGGCTGAAGAATTTTTTAGGCACGCTGAATCCGTAGACAATGCGCTTGTCGCGGCCGCGCTGCATCTTGTATCGGTAAAAGTCCGGGCGCTCGTAGATCATCACCGCGCCGCCGAGGGGGTCTTTGGCGTATACCTGCTGGTAGGGCAGGCTGTTCTCGTTCTCGTGGGCCTCTACGGCCTGGCGGGCTTCGGCGTCGTTGCGAGTCTGGGTATCGATGGCATTGGCGTCGGTCAAAGAGGTGGCCGACTCGTTGTAGTTGATGCCCACCTTTGCATCGCCGGTCTGCTCGTTGAGCGCTACGCTATTGATGTTGCCGCGAAAGCGATTTTCTGCCTCAATGATGGCAGCCGACTTTACCTCGCTGGCAAAGATGTTGCCGCCTCCGCCGATGTTGCGGTTGCGGTAGAAGAGATTGTAAGAGTCAATGCTATTGTGGTCGGGCTCGCAGTAGAATTGCGGGTTGAGCTGGGCGAGCAATTCCCACACCACGCCCACCGCCTCGCCTTTGTCCTTGATGCGCTCCACCTCCATCTCGATGTTATAGAAGTGGTCGGCGTGGCGCTTCAGGCGGTCTTCGCCCCCGTTGTAACTGTATCGGTTGCCCGTGAAGCCCTTGTATTTTTTGCCCTTCACTACGGCTTCGCCCAAGAAGTAAGATGTCTTATTCTGGATGGTATCTTTCCATGTAAAAAGCTCTGTCGCAGCGCTGCCGCCCATCTCTGTGACCGCCGCGGTGCGCCGGGGAGCTTCGAGCATCATTTCGCGGAAGTCGTAGGTGCGAGGCTGGGGAGTGAACCATCTATCAAAGGCCACGCTGGTCCATATTCTGCGCCCCTTGTTGTTCTTGGTGGTGATCTGTGCAATCCAGTTGCCGCTGTAGTTGCTGCTGGATTGGAACACGAAGCGCCCCAGGCTGTCGCTTTTGGTAGAGCCATTCATGGAGCCGCCATTTGGCGAGTACATCTTCAGTTCGAGGTGTACGTTCTTCAAAGGCTTGTCCGGCTTGTCAAAGTCGAAGATGGTGCCGTTCAGCGTCAGGCGGTCTTCGATGGGGAAGGGAGGGTTGAAAGGCTCTGCTCCGCACATCCTGCTAAAGTCGTTGGCCGTCCAGCCCTGCACCATGAGGAGCAAGTCGAGGGCATCGAAGCGGAGGGGCGAATTGCCGGAGAAGTAGAACTCCGGATGGTGAATGTAGCCTTTCACTTCCGATGAGAGCAAGAGGCTGCTGTAGCTCTCTGCCCTTGTTGCGATGAGGTCGCCGCCGTCGTCGCGCACGGAGAGCGACAGGGTGGTGCTCACCGGCTTTCCGTCGGCGTCTTGCAGATACAGTTCGAGCGCCACGGGGTTGAAAGGCATGTAGAGCGAGTCGTTCTGCAACACGCGGAGGCTCAGTCCTTTCTGCTGCGGCTCTTTCCATACGAGGCGGCGGGCCAGGCTGTGTCCCTCGGTGTCAAAGAGTTCGATGCGGTTCACTCCTCCGCGCAGTTTTTCCGTAGGCAATAGCAGCTCCAGCCCATTTTGGTTTGCCGAGAGCGTATCGAAGTAGCACATCTGCTCGCGGCAGCTCACCGCCAGCCCCAACAGGGCAGACGAAGTGCTGCCATTGGGCTCTCCGCCCTGAGTTACCACCACGCGCACCCCTTCCGAGTGGGGATAGGCAGCCAGTGCGTAGGTATCGCCCTCAACTGGCGAGGGCAATGCAAAGCGGAGTGCCTGCGGGTCGCCGGCCACAAGGACGTAGCCCTCGTCAAGATCGGCCGGCAGCAAGAAACGCCCCATTCCTTCGTGGGTTGTTTCGGCGAGCCCCACTTGTTCGCCCTCCTTGTTATATATGTATAGCGAGTCGGACAGAGGCTGACCGTAGCCGTTGGTCAGGCGGAAGGCCACCCGCTGTGTTGTGCCCCTCACGCGGTTGCCCCCTTCGGGGTAGAAGTCTAGGAGGAAATGCTTGTTATTATCCAGTAGGAACTGGCGCGGATGGTTTGGCGAGAGATGCTCTTCCTTTTCCGGGCGGTCGATGGCCAGAAAGTCGGCGCTAAGCAGCTCGGGTTGCAAGTCGTCCTTGTGCCTTTTCTGTTTCGCAAATACAGGCACCACCCTCGAAAAGCAAGTCTCCGCACCCCAATTGAGCATTTCGCGGGTGTAGGCTCGCAACTCGTAGAAGCCGGTGCGCACTGGCAGTTCAAGACTGAAATCGCCGTGGGCCTGTCCCAGCGAGTCTATCTTCAGGAGTTTGCGCTCGTACAAGCGGCCGTCGGCATCGAGCAATTCGGCGTAGAGCACCCGGCTCAAATCCGTAGGCAGCAGATGCGAAGCCCGCATCACGTAGGCCTTGAAGTAGATGGTGTCGCCCTCGAAGTAGCCGTTGTTGTCGAGGTGCAGATAAACCCGCTCGCGCGGAAAATTATAGTCGAAAGCTGCGGCCTTCTTGAAATGACTGAACAGACGCAACAGGTCTTGTTCTTGTGCCGCAACAGGAACCGTAATCAGGCAGAGCAGAAGTAAAATGTGTCTTACCATAAGAGTCTTCATCTATAGGGTAGCAAAAATAAGAAAATATATGCGATACACAAACCCTTGCCCCCTCTTTCCTGCCGATGGGTGAGCGCCAGGCTTTTCTTCTGCAAGAGAAAGAATTTGTAACGAGCCATGTTACAAGTTGTAACGAGCCGTGTTACAAGTTGTAACTTCCCATGTTACGAACAGTAACACGCCGTGTTACACAAACCGCGAAGCCGTAGGCCTCGCCCGGAAGCCGTTGGCATGCAAACAGCAGTGTGGTAGGTGGAATTTCTAAAAAAGGCCCATTTCATCGGGCTTTTACTATGTAAGATAGCCGCGGCCGAGTAGGGACAGACAAGCCCCTGCTAACATAGCGTAAGAATATTTATATTTTTTTGGCAGAAGCGGCCGTTTGGGCTGTTGTGTATGTCGGCAAATAAGCGTAACTTTGTTAGTGCAGAAAAAGAAAAGCTGCACGAACTAAAAACACAGAAACTTATGAAGATACAGAAAATTATCGGCCGCGAGATACTCGACTCGCGAGGAAATCCTACCGTAGAGGTAGATGTAGTGTTAGAATCCGGCACAGTGGGGCGCGCTTCCGTTCCCTCGGGAGCCTCCACCGGCGAGAACGAAGCCCTCGAACTGCGCGATGGCGACAAAGGACGCTATGGCGGTAAGGGAGTGTTGCAAGCCGTGGCGAATGTAAACCAAGTGATAGCGCCGGCGCTGAAGGGCCATTCGGCACTCGCTCAGCGCGAAGTGGATATGCTCCTGCTGCAGTTGGACGGCACGCCCACCAAGTCGCATCTCGGCGCCAACGCCCTGCTCGGCGTGTCGTTGGCCGTGGCGCATGCCGCAGCTGCCTACCTCAAACAACCCCTCTATCGCTACCTGGGCGGACCCAACGCCCGTGTGCTGCCCGTCCCGATGATGAACATCATCAACGGCGGCGCCCATTCAGACGCCCCCATTGCCTTCCAGGAATTTATGATACGCCCGGTAGGGGCCTTCTCCTTCCGCGAAGCCTTGCGCATGGGAGCCGAAGTGTTTCATGCCCTGAAAAGCGTGCTCCGTTCGCGTGGACTCAGCACGGCCGTAGGTGATGAAGGCGGCTTTGCGCCCCAACTCTCAGGCACAGAGGACGCTCTTGATTCTATTATTCAAGCCATAGAAAAGGCAGGCTACAAACCCGGAACGGATGTGCGCATCGCAATGGACTGTGCCGCCTCAGAATACTATCGCAACGGGTGCTATGACTATACCATGTTTGAAGGACCTGGCGGAAAGGTGCGCACGGCAGATGAGCAGATTGACTATCTGGCTTCGCTTGTGGAACGCTATCCCATCGACTCCATAGAAGATGGTATGGCGGAGAACGACTGGGACGGCTGGCGCCGCCTCACCGAGCGCCTTGGACAACGCTGCCGCCTGGTGGGCGACGACCTCTTTGTGACCAACACCCGCTTCCTGGCAAAAGGTATAGCAGAGGGCTGCGGCAATGCCATCCTCATCAAGGTGAACCAGATAGGTACGCTCACCGAAACACTCGACGCTATCGAGATGGCTCATCGCAATGGCTATGCGAGCATCACTTCGCACCGCTCGGGCGAGACAGAGGATACCACCATTGCCGACATAGCCGTGGCCACCGGAGCCGGTCAGATAAAAACAGGCTCGCTGAGCCGCACAGACCGCATGGCTAAGTACAACCGCCTCTTGCGCATCGAGGAAGAACTCGGAGCCCAGGCCGTTTACGGATTGGCTTTCTAAATACAGCAAGAGGGTGTGAAAAACCACTTGTATGGGTCGGGCTATTGCTTCGGCCCACATTTTTTGTTTTGTATGGTCGGCTGCAAGCTCCGCGAAAAATGGGGCGCACCGATGGCTGTTTGGGAAATTCTCCGTAACTTTGCGCCGACTTAAACAACAGATTATAAAATGGATACAGCAGAACTTTTTAAATGGGTACTTGAGAACTTGGATTACTGGGTGGTGACATTCTTTATGGCAATAGAGAGTTCATTCATCCCCTTCCCCTCGGAAGTGGTGGTACCACCGGCAGCATGGCTCGCCATGGCCGAAGACTCGATGAATATAGTCCTTGTGGTGGTGTTTGCTACCATCGGAGCCGACCTTGGCGCCTTGGTCAACTATTTCCTGGCTCGCTGGTTGGGTCGCCCCATCGTCTATAAATTTGCCAATAGCCGCTTCGGTCACGTCTGTCTTATCGACGAAGAAAAAGTGCGCCATGCAGAGGAATATTTCCGTAAACACGGAGCAGCCTCCACCTTCTTCGGTCGCCTTGTGCCCGCAGTACGTCAGCTTATCAGTATTCCCGCAGGATTATCTGGCATGAAGCTGGGACCTTTCTTGCTCTACACCACCCTCGGCGCTGGGTTGTGGAACATTGTTTTGGCGCTGATAGGCTATGCTATTTACTCCATGACAGAACTCAAGACTACGGAAGATGTGTACAAACTGGCTACAGAATACAGTCATCAGATAGGCTATGTGCTTTTAGGGCTGGCTGCATTTGTCGTGGCATTCTTGGTGTACAAAGCAGTGAAAAAATAGCTCGCCCTTATCCTTTGTCATCTACATAAGGACTCCCGTTTCTTCGGAGGCTCGCAGGAAAATCTAGGTAAGACCTAGGAAAAACTGCGAGCCTCCGAATTTTTCCTAGAAGCCTCCGAAGAAAAAAGAAAACTCATCGGCGGCTTCAGCGGAAAGATCTGCTTCTGCGTAGATGGACTCTCGGAAAAATTCCCCACCATATTATTGTTTTTGTAAAATACTGTTTTATAAGTAGATAAAGAATTCTATAAACTAAATATAAAAGCCGCAAATATTTTTTTAATAGAAAAGTGGGGAATTGTGGGGGAAACTTTGTAACTTTGGAGATTATTTTAAGACGATGCTATTTACAGGTACCATACAAGCCAAATTGGACGCCAAAGGAAGGGTGTTTTTCCCCTCGGCGTTTCGCAAGCAACTCAGTGACGGCGAGGCGCGTTTTGTGTTAAAGCGCGATGCGTTTCAGCCGTGCCTGGTGGTGTACCCCTACGATGTATGGGAGAAGGAAGTGCAGGTTTTGCGCACCCGCCTCAGCTTGTGGAATGCACGCCATGCGATGGTGTTCAGACAATTCCTTTCCGACGTAGAAGTATTTACGCTCGACAGCAACGGCCGCTTCATTATTCCGAAACGTTTTGTGGAGGCTGCGAAAATAGAAAACGAGGTGGCCTTTATCGGTATGGACGACCGTATTGAAGTGTGGAGCAAGGAGATTGTAAATGCTCCGTTCATGTCGGCAGCAGACTTTGAGACCGCTTTGCAGGAAATAATGAGTCCCGAACTATGAGTATAATCACAGCGCCCACTTATCATGTACCCGTTATGCTCAGAGAGAGTGTTGATGGGTTAAATCTTCGTTCCGGCGGAGTGTATGTTGATGTAACCTTTGGCGGAGGCGGACATAGCCGCGAAATCCTTGCGTGCATGGATGCCGACAGTAAACTTTATAGTTTCGACCAGGATACGGACGCAGTGGCCAATCTGCCGGAAGGGGATAGTCGCTTCACTTTTGTGCTGAGTAATTTCAGATATCTTTCCAACTGGATGCGCTATCACGGAGAGGACCATATAGACGGACTGATGGCCGATCTTGGTGTGTCAAGTCATCACTTCGACGACGAGACCCGTGGCTTCTCTTTTCGTTTTGAGGCCCCGCTCGATATGCGTATGAATGGTCGCGGAGGAATGACGGCGGCCGATGTGGTGAACCGCTACGACGAGGCAGACCTGGCGCGTATCTTCTCTCTCTACGGAGAACTAAAAAACGGAAAGCGCCTGGCGGCAGCGATTGTGAAGGCGCGCGCCGACCGCAGCATAGAAACCGTGGAGCAACTGTTGGAGGTGGCCCGTCCTTTTGTGGGCCGCGACAGAGAGAAGAAGGATATGGCAAAAGTGTTTCAAGCGCTACGCATAGAAGTGAACCACGAGATGGATGCTCTCTGCGAAATGCTTACCGCAGCTATTTCTTTGCTGCGACCGGGTGGACGATTGGTGGTGCTTACCTACCACTCGCTGGAAGATCGCATTGTGAAAAACTTTATGAAGTCAGGCAACGTAGAGGGTAAGGTGGAGCAAGACTTTTTTGGTAATCGCTTAGCGCCCTTGCGCCTTGTGAATAATAAAGTAATAGTGGCCGGCGAAGAAGAACTGCAAAGCAATCCTCGCAGCCGAAGTGCCAAGTTGCGCATAGCCGAGAAAATATAAGAAAGAAACTCCTATATATAGTCTTAAAAAATCTGTATAGTGAAAAGCAAGAAGGAGCTGGAAATACCCGATGAATTGGTAGAAAATGTAGTTGCCGAGGAGGAACAAACTACTGTTGAGCAGGAAGAACAAGCCGAGGAAGAAAGAGTGCTCAGCGGCTTGGAGAAGCTGAAGCAACTAGACGAAGAAGATACGCGCGTGAAAGTGTCGCTGCGCACCATCTTAGGTGGCGATATATTGACCGGCAGCTGGTTCCGCAAGAACTTCTTCTTTATCCTCTTCCTTGTAGGCCTTACTATTATATATATAAGTAACCGCTATTCTTATCAGAAAGAACAAATAGAGGCAACAAAGTTGGCAGATACCTTGCTGGACAAAAGATATAAATCTTTGACACGTTCCAGTCAACTCTTGGAGAAAACACTTCGCAGTCGCGTGGAAGGCGACTTGTTGGACTCTACATTGCACACTGCTATTGAACCATCCTATATACTTAAAACCTCTGACGAATGAAGTTTCCAAAGAAAAGTGTAATGTCTCGCTATGTGATAGTCTCCCTGCTTTTTTCGGCAGTGGGGATTGCTGTTTTTGTGAAAGCGATGCACATCATCTTTGTAGAAGGGGAGTATTGGATGGAAGTTAGTCGGCGCTTTGTGAAAACCGACCAGGAAATACCACCTACTCGAGGTAACATCCTTTCTGCCGATGGACAAATTCTGGCAGCTTCACTGCCGGAGTACCGCTTGTATATGGATTTTATGTCGTGGGAGAAAGATTCTGCACGACGAGCGAAGGACCAAGCTCGGCGCGACTCTCTGCTCAATACAAAATTGGATTCTATCTGTCAGGGCATGCATAGAATCATACCGGAAATAGATTCTGTAGAATTTAAAAAGCATTTGCTCAAAGGACGCAAACTGGAAAAGCACAACTGGCTGCTCTATCCCAAGCGTGTGTCATATATACAATATCGTGAAGCCAAAAAATTGCCGTTGTTCAAACTCTCTCCTAATAGTGGAGGCTTCCACGTAAGAGAGTATAAGCAAAGGAAAAATCCATATGGCCGTTTGGCTATCCGAACCATTGGCGACCTCTACGGAGATATTGATTCGGCTAGATGCGGAATAGAATTGAGTTTCGACTCTCTGCTTCGAGGAAAACCCGGAAAGGCGCATCGTCGTAAAGTGCTGAACAGGTACCTTACAATAGAGGACGAGCCGGCTCAAGATGGTTATGATGTGCAGACTACATTGGACGTGGGCATGCAAGACGTCTGTGAGAAAGCGCTGGGTGATAAGTTAAGAGAACTGAAAGCCAACAGTGGCGTCTGTATCTTGATGGAGGTAGCCACTGGTGATGTGAAAGCTATCACCAGTTTGACTCGTACGGCCGACGGTAACTATTACGAGATAGGAGCCAATGCTGTGAGCAATCTCTATGAGCCGGGTTCTGTCTTTAAGCCAATGTCTTTTATGGTGGCTATGGACGATGGCTATATCTCTATGAAAGATCAGGTGGATACCGGTTGTGGAATTATTCCCATGCGAGGTAGAAATATGAAAGATCACAACTGGCGTAATGGAGGATATGGCGTGCTCGACGTACCGATGATTATAGGAAATTCTTCTAATATTGGTGTGAGCGTACTTATTGATAAACACTACTATCATCAGCCGGAAAAATTTGTGGATGGAATCTATCGCATCGGAGTGGCTGAGGATTTGAAATTGCCAATACCAGGATATGCAAAACCACGTATTCGCCGTCCGCTTCCCGATGGTAGTAACTGGTCGAAGACTGCTTTGCCATGGATGAGTATAGGTTATGAAACGCAGATTCCGCCCATCAGTACACTCACATTTTACAATGGTGTAGCCAATGGAGGTGTGATGGTGCGTCCACGCTTTGTGACAGCTGTTTTGGATAAGGGGCAAGTGATAAAAGAATATCCGGTTGAGGTGATTCGCCCTCAAATGTGTAAACCGGAAGTGCTACGTAATATTCAGGAATGCTTAGTGACGGTTACTACAAGGGGTGTAGGTAAGCGTATCAACTCTCGTATGTTCAACATCGCAGGCAAGACCGGAACGGCACAGGTATGGACGAAGGCAGGATTTGCTCAGCAATATTTAGTAACGTTCGCTGGTTATTTTCCTGCGGAGAAACCTCAGTACTCTTGTATAGTATGTATCCAAAAAGGAGCTCCTGCCTCAGGTGGAGGACATTGTGGTCCGGTCTTTAAGAAAGTAGCAGAGACAATTATGGCACAGCAACATAAGGTAGATTATACCTCGGCACGTGATACGATTAGAGATATGAAACCGGGAATCTGTCCGGGTAATATGGTGGCTGCGGCAGAGGTATTGGACTATTTGGATATTCCATTTCATGCAGACTTTCCCATAGAAGAGAACGGACTTGTTTGGGGCGTGGGCGATACAGATGTAGGAACCATCTCCTTGAAAGAAGACCTTGAGGGTGATGGCCTGATGCCTGACCTGAGAGGCTATGGCTTGCGCGACGCCGTCTTCCTCTTGGAAAAGATGGGTGCTAAAGTGAAGGTGAAAGGAGTAGGTAGGGTGATGAAGCAAAGCATAAAGCCCGGTAAAATCTTAGCAAAGGGTGCTGAGGTTGTGCTGGACTTGGGTATGACTAATAGCAAGAAGAAAGCCCCCGCACCCGTTGCTCCGTTAGTGACAGATTCTGCTGCGGTAGTACAGAAAGCAGATTCTGTTGCCAAGAAAAACTTCTCGGAATTACCAGTTCAGAAGAAAAAAACAAACTAATACATACAGCTATGAGATTGTCGGAAATACTAAAAAATGTGAGCCTGCTCGAAGTATGCGGCAGTATGGATGTAGAAATTACAGGAGTAAATATAGACTCCCGTAAAGTAGTAGAAGGAAATCTGTTTGTAGCTATCAAAGGTACACAAGCTGATGGCCATGCTTATATCGATAGAGCGGTGCAACAAGGAGCTGCGGCTGTTTTGCTCTGCAATTCCATGCCGACAGAGAAACCAGCCAGTGTTACATTCGTTCGTGTATCCGATACAGAAGATGCTGTAGGAAAAGTAGCAACAGCTTTCTACGGCTACCCAACAGAGCGCTTGAAGCTAGTAGGAGTTACCGGCACCAATGGAAAGACCACCATCGCTACGTTGCTCTATCATCTCTTTCGTGGCTTCGGCTACAAGTGTGGTCTTTGTTCTACTGTATGTAATTATATAGATGGTAAAGAAATTCCTACCGAACATACCACCCCCGACCCTATTACATTGAACAAATTGCTCGGTGAAATGGCGGATTCTGGTTGTGAGTACGCTTTTATGGAATGTAGCTCTCATGCCATACATCAGAAGCGAATTGGCGGTTTGACTTTTGCAGGAGGATTATTTACCAACCTCACGCGAGACCATTTGGATTACCATGGCACATTTGACCATTATAGGGATTCCAAAAAAGCTTTCTTTGATGCTTTGCCCAAGGAGGCATTTGCTATAACCAATGCCGACGATAGGAATGGCTCCATTATGACGCAGAATACCCAGGCCACAGTGCGTAGTTACTCCACGCGTGCCGCTGCAGATTTTAAAGGTCGCATATTAGAGGAGTCTATCGAAGGAATGTTGCTTGATATTGATGGCCAAGAGGTCAGCGTGCGTTTCGTTGGTCGCTTCAATGTGTCCAATCTTCTCGCAGTATATGGCGCAGCTCGCATGTTGGGTCATAGTCAAGAGGAAGTGCTCCGAGTACTTTCTACACTGCATCCGGTTAATGGCCGCTTTGAAGCCATCCGCTCTCCAAAAGGCTTTAGTGCCATTGTGGATTATGCACATACTCCCGACGCATTAGAGAATGTGCTTTCTGCTATCCGGGAAGTGGTCAAGTCGAAAGGACAAATTATTACGGTGTGTGGAGCTGGTGGTAATCGCGACAAGGGCAAGCGCCCCTTGATGGCGCAAGAGGCCGCCAATCGTAGCGACCGCGTCATTATCACTAGCGACAATCCTCGCTTTGAAGAACCCCAAGATATTATCAACGATATGCTTGCCGGTCTTGATGAAGTTCAGCGTGCCAAGACACTTAGTATTGTTGACCGACGCGAAGCCATTCGTACTGCAGTTATGTTGGCTCAGCCCGGAGATGTTATCCTTGTGGCAGGAAAAGGCCATGAGCCTTATCAAGATGTAAAAGGTGTCAAGCATCACTTTGACGATCATGAAGAAATACGTGCCGCTTTTGGCATAGCATAATCTCTAACGCTTTATAAAAAGATGCTCTACTATTTATTTCGATTATTGGAACAATTTGGTGTACCCGGCTCCGGCATGTGGTCGTACATTTCGTTCCGCTCATTGTTGGCTTTGATGTTGGCCCTGATAATTTCTGCTTGGTTCGGAAAATATTTTATTAAATGGATGAAGCAAAGGAACATCAGCGAGGTGCAGCGTGATGCCTCCATCGACCCCTATGGCGTAGAGAAGAAGGGTGTTCCCTCGATGGGCGGTATTATAATTATTGTAGCCATACTTGTTCCGTGTTTGCTGTTGGGACGTTTGCGTAACATCTATATGATACTGATGCTCGTCTCTACTGTCTGGTTGGGGCTGATAGGCTTCTTGGACGATTATATCAAGATATTCAAAAAGAACAAGGAAGGTTTGGCCGGCCGATATAAAATCCTCGGACAAGTGCTCTTAGGGCTTATAGTTGGAGTGACACTCTACTTTAGTCCAGACGCTGTTATCAGAGAAAATATAGAAATGCAAGGTCAGGGAGCGACTACTGAGGTAGTACACAAGAGCGACCAGGTGAAATCCACCAAGACTACTATTCCCTTTGTGAAGAATAACAACCTTGACTATTCTGAGTTGATGTCCTTCTGTGGTAAGTACAAGCAAGAGGCCGGTTGGTTGCTCTTTATCTTCGTTACAGTCTTTGTCATCACCGCTGTCTCCAATGGTGCCAATCTTAACGATGGAATGGACGGAATGGCGGCAGGTAATTCCGCTATTATCTGCTTTGCTCTAGGTGTTTTGGCCTACGTTTCCAGTCACTTGGAATATGCCAGCTATTTGAATATTATGTACATCCCGGGCTCGCAGGAGTTAGTAATATTTATATGTGCAATGGTAGGAGCTTTGATTGGTTTTCTATGGTACAATGCCTATCCTGCGCAGATTTTTATGGGCGATACAGGTTCGCTTACCATTGGTGGTCTCATTGCTGTTTTGGCTATCATCATTCACAAGGAACTCCTCATACCTATTCTCTGTGGTATTTTCCTCATTGAGAGCCTGAGTGTTATTTTGCAAGTAGAGTATTTCAAGTTGGGTAAGCGCAAAGGTATTCGTCAGCGTATTTTCAAACGTACCCCCATCCACGACAACTTCCGCGTGTTGCCCACGCAACTTGATCCCGAATGTCGCTATGTTTTCAAAAACTGGCCACGTAGCGCCAGCCATGAGTCTAAGATTACGGTGCGTTTCTGGATTACCACCATTTTATTGGCAGCACTTACTATTATAACCTTGAAAATCAGATAGAGCATGAAGCGAATTGTAGTATTAGGTGCCGCTGAGAGTGGAGTGGGAGCTGCCATTTTGGCGAAGCAGAAAGGCTTTGAGGTGTTTGTCTCCGATATGGGAAAGATAAAGGAGCACTACAAGGCGATGCTCGATAGCCACGGGTTAGAGTGGGAGGAAGAGCGTCACACGGAAGCCTTGATTCTCTCCGCCGACGAAGTTATTAAGAGTCCGGGTATCCCAGACACTGCTCCGATGGTTATGAAACTCCAAGAATGTGGAGTCCCTATTGTCAGTGAGATAGAGTTTGCGGCGCGTTATACCGATGCTCGAATGGTGTGCATCACAGGCAGCAACGGAAAAACCACCACCACCTCTTGGATATACCATACTTTGAAAAATGCCGGATTCAACGTAGGTTTGGCCGGAAATATTGGCCACAGTCTCGCGCTTCAAGTAGCCGAAGGCAAGCACGACTGCTACGTCATCGAGCTCTCTTCTTTCCAGCTGGACAATATGTATGAGTTCCGTGCCAACGTGGCGGTGTTGCTCAACATCACCCCCGACCACCTCGATCGTTATGACTTCTGTATGCAGAACTACGTAGACTCAAAGATGCGCATCTTGCGCAACCAGACCGTTGCTGATAGCTTTATCTATTGGGCGGGCGACGAGTATGTAGGTGCTGAGCGCGGAAAGTATGATGTGCCCTCTCTCAATTATCCTTTTACGGATACCCCTGCCGATGAGGCTGAGGCTTATGTAGATGGTGAGTTGCTCATGGTGCGTCGTCCGGTAGCATTCACCATGCCCATTTCAGAAATATCCCTGGTTGGCAAGCACAATCTGCGCAATGCAATGGCTACAGCACTTGCTTGTTTGAGTGCCGGTGCCGATGTCGAGGCTGTACGCAGAGGTCTTTCTTCATTCCCCGGTGTGGAACACCGTTTGGAGAGAGTGCGTACTGTGGGCGGCATACATTATATCAACGACTCCAAAGCCACCAACGTAGATGCCTGCTATTGTGCCCTTGATAGTATGACCACCCCCGTAGTGCTCATCGTTGGTGGGCGCGATAAGGGCAATGATTATAGCGTGCTTCGCGATATGGTAGCGCGCAAATGCAGGGCCCTCGTTTATTTGGGCGCCGACAATGGCAAGCTCCATGAATCCTTCGATGAAATCGGCCTTCCCGTAGCCGACACCCATTCTATGCGCGACTGTGTAGAAGCCTGTGTGCGTTTTGCTCAAGAGGGCGACACCGTGTTGCTCAGTCCTTGCTGCGCCAGCTTCGACCTATTTAAGAATATGGAAGACCGCGGCGAGCAGTTCATGCAACTCGTGCGCGCCCTTCCTCAGTAGTATTTTCTCTTTATCTATATCTTCTGCTCCATGACAGAGAATTCAAAAATCAGCCGTATCTTCCAGGGCGACAAAGCTATTTGGGTAGTATTTTTCTTCCTCTGTATCATCTCCTTGGTGGAGGTGTTCAGCTCCGCCAGTACGCTGGCTTACAAGAGCGGTAGTTTCTGGCAGCCCCTCTTCAAGCAAGCCTTGTTCTTGGGTATTGGTACGCTCGTGGTGCTGGCTGTCCACAATATTCCCTGTCGTAAGTTTAAGATCATCCCCTTCTTCTTCTTGCCCGCCGCCATTTTGCTTCTGGGTTTTGCTTTGTGCTTTGGCGGTAGTGTCAATGGGGCGTCGCGCTGGGTCAGCTTCTTTGGCCTTTCGTTTCAGCCCTCCGAGATAGCCAAGGGTGCTGTGATTACCACCGTAGCCCTTGTGCTCGCCGTCTTGCAGCGCGAGAAAGGTACCGAGCGTGTGGCGTTCAAGTACATCATGTGGCTCACGGGTTTCGTGTGCTTCTTGATTGTGATGGAGAACCTCTCCACGGCAGCCCTCCTTGGCGGCGTAGTCTTTCTGATGATGATTATCGGCCGTGTGCCCACCGATTTGCTCCTGAAGCTCTTCGGCGTGGTGGTCCTCTTTGCCCTCTCCGCCCTGCTTGTGGTAAAGGCGCTCCCCGACGATGCCAACCATAAAGTGTACAAGCTTCCCGGTCTCCACCGCCTCTCTACGTGGAAGAACCGCATCGACACCCACGGCGACCGCGACAAGTACATCAGTCCTGCCGAGTACGACATCGACAAGAATGCCCAGATAGCCCACGCCCGTATTGCCATCGCTTCCAGTAGAGGTATAGGCAAGGCCCCCGGCAATTCTGTGGAGCGCGACTTCCTCAGCCAGGCATTCTCCGACTTTATCTTTGCCATCATCGTAGAGGAGTTGGGGCTCATAGGTGCGGCCTTTGTGCTGCTGCTCTATTTGACGCTCCTCTTCCGGGCCGGGCGCATCGCCAGCCGGTGCGAGCGCAATTTTCCGGCCTTTCTCATTATGGGCTTGGCCTTGCTCTTCGTGGCCCAAGCCCTGATCAACATGATGGTAGCCGTAGGCTTGTTCCCCGTTACCGGCCAGCCGTTGCCCCTTATCAGTCGCGGCGGAACCTCCACCCTTATCAACTGTGCCTACATCGGCATGATGCTCAGTGTGAGCCGTTATGCCGCCGAAGCCGAGTTGGCTCGCAAGCAACAGGCAGAGCTGGAAGCCGAAGAGAAAGCTCTGTTGGCGCCCGAAGATGAGGCCGAGTATCGCAGCAGCGAAGGATTGGTGTAAGTCGGCTTGACATTCTTCTTCTAAAAACATTTTCCTATGAATTTTTTCTTTAGAAAATCAGTACTTGGCATCAGTGTTTTGCTCTTGGTGCTGAGCGCCTTCCTCATGCCCCTAAGTGGCTTCGCCCAGCAGCGTAAGAATGTGAAAGTGGTGTTTGAAACCACGCACGGCAACATCACCATCCGCCTTTACGACGATACCCCCGTGCACCGCGACAATTTTATTCGCTTGGTAGAAGAGGGATTCTACGACAGCCTCCTGATTCACCGTGTCATCGAAGACTTTATGATTCAAACCGGCGACCCCGCTTCGCGTCATGCCGGCTTCCGCGACAAGCTGGGCGATGGCGGTCCCGGCTATACCCTTCCTGCGGAAATCAACCTGCCCTACAATTTCCATCGCCGCGGTGCGGTGGCGGCAGCCCGCGAGCCCGACGAGCTCAATCCCGAGTGGCGAAGCAGCGGTTCGCAGTTCTACATCGTGTGGGGCAAGTATTATTATGGCAGCGAGATGAAGCGCGTGCGCCAATATGTTTACGAGCGCACCGGCGGTCTTGTGGAATTCACCCCCGACATGCTCAGCGACTACTCCTCCTTTGGCGGCGCTCCCCATCTTGATGGGCAGTACACCGTCTTCGGCGAAGTGTGCGAAGGCCTCAAGGTGGTGGGAAAGATACAGAAGGTGCCCACCGATGCCAACGACCGCCCGCGCCGCGATGTTCGCATCCTGCGTGCCTACATCAAGCAGTAAGGAGCGGCAGCACCCCCTTTTTTAGCCTTTGTAAGTATCTGAAAATCAGTAGGCATTTTTCGGCGTTTCGAAAGTCTGATCTACGAAAATTTTTCTCAGACCTAGGAAAAATTTCTTAAGACCTAGTTTTTCCTAGATAAGACTTTCGAAATGGCAGAAAAAGTCCGCGCCCCGCAATTCAAAACTCACAGCTCGCGGTTCATTGCCCGCCACCCACATCTCATCGCCCATAAAATCCCTCTGCTCTTGCGTAATCAAGAGTAAATCACTAACTTTGCCCGTTGGAAAATATATAATCAAAAAGATATGGCTCAAGAAGACGTTTTTAAGAAAATCGTGTCCCACTGCAAGGAGTACGGCTTCGTATTCCCCTCCAGTGACATCTACGACGGCCTCGGCGCTGTCTACGACTATGCCCAGAATGGTGTAGAACTCAAGAACAACATCAAGCAGTACTGGTGGCAGTCCATGGTGCTCCTCCACGAAAACATCGTGGGCATCGACAGCGCCATCTTCATGCACCCCACCATTTGGAAAGCCTCCGGCCACGTAGACGCCTTTAACGATCCCCTCATCGACAACCGCGACTCCAAGAAGCGCTACCGTGCCGATGTGCTCATCGAAGACCAGATAGCCAAGTACGACGAGAAGATAGAAAAAGAAGTGGCCAAGGCCCGCAAGCGCTTTGGCGAAAGCTTCGACGAGGCTCAATACCTCGCCACCAGTCCCCGTGTGCTCGAAACGCAGCAGAAGCGCGATGCGCTCCACGAGCGTTTTGCCGTAGCCATGAACGCTATGGACCTTGAAGAACTCAAGCAGATTATCCTCGACGAGGAAATCGTATGCCCCATCAGCGGTACACGCAACTGGACCGACGTGCGCCAGTTCAACCTCATGTTCAAAACCGAAGTAGGCTCCACCGCCGACGGCGCATCTACCATCTACCTCCGCCCCGAGACCGCACAAGGTATATTTGTCAACTACCTCAACGTGCAGAAGACTGGCCGCATGAAGGTGCCCTTTGGTATCGCACAGATAGGTAAGGCCTTCCGCAACGAGATTGTGGCCCGTCAGTTCATCTTCCGCATGCGCGAGTTCGAGCAGATGGAGATGCAGTTCTTTGTGAAGCCCGGCACCGAGCTCGAATGGTTTGAGCGCTGGAAAAACACCCGTATGCAATGGCACCAGGCCCTCGGCTTCGGCGCAGAAAACTATCGCTTCCACGACCATGAGAAGCTCGCGCACTATGCCAACGCCGCTTGCGACGTAGAGTTCCGCATGCCCTTCGGTTTTAAGGAAGTGGAAGGAATCCACTCGCGCACCGACTTCGACCTCTCGCAGCACGCCAAGTTCTCAGGCCGCAAGATTGAATACTTCGACCCCGAGAGCAACGAGAGCTACACTCCCTACGTCATCGAGACCTCTATCGGCGTAGACCGTATGTTCCTCTCCATCATGTGCCACAGCTACGAAGAAGAGAAGCTCGAGAATGGCGAAACTCGCGTGGTGCTCAAGCTCCCCGCAGCCCTCGCGCCCACCAAGCTCGCTGTCATGCCCCTCGTCAAGAAGGACGGACTGCCCGAGAAGGCTCGCGAGATTATGGACAGCCTCAAGTTCCACTTCAACTGCAAGTACGACGAGAAAGACTCCATCGGTAAGCGCTACCGCCGCCAAGATGCTGTGGGCACACCCTACTGCATCACCATCGACCACGACTCTCTCAAAGACGACTGCGTCACCCTGCGCGATCGCGACACCATGGAGCAGCAGCGCGTCAAGATAGCCGACCTCCGCGGTCTTATCGAAGACAAGGTGAGCATCACCTCCTTGCTCAAGAAGCAACTCTAAGCACACATCTAAGTTCCTAAGTAGCATCGGAATATGAAGAAAATAAGCCTCCTTGCCACGCTCATGCAGCGCATCGGCTTCTGTCTGGCAGTGCTGATGTGTGCGGTGGCTCCGCTCCTCACCTCGTGTGAGGAAAACCTCGACGAAGACAACAAGTATGTCAACTGGAAAGCCCGCAATAGCGAAGCCTTCCTCTTGCGACTTAGCGAGGCCAAGCAAGCCATAGCACAGGCGCAAGCACAATATGGCACCGAATGGGAGAAGCACTGCAAGTGGCGTCTCTTCCGCACCTATTGTCTTCCCGAAGAGGCTCCCGCCAACGCCACCGATACCGTCTGCGTCGAGATCATCGAAGCCGGCACAGGTAGCGGCTATCCGCTCTATACTGACTCCGTGCGCGTCAACTATCTGGGCCGTCTCATTTCTACCGACCTTGAGCAGCCACTCGGCACACTGGGCGAGCCGTTCGACCATTCCGGCTACAGCAGCGACCCCGCCGATGTGTTCGATCCCCGCTTTGCCGTGCCTGCCACCTTCTTGGTGAGCAACACCGTGGAAGGCTTCACCACCGTCCTGCAGCACATGCGCATCGGCGACCTGTGGCGCGCATACATTCCGCAAGAACTGGGCTATGCCTCAGCCGCCTCGGCCGCATTGCCCGCCTATTCCATGCTGATTTTCGATGTGCAGCTCAAGTCCTACTATCGCGCCGGCGCAGTACCGCCCAATTGGAAATAACCTCTATAAGAAAGTCTCCCTCGCGGAGACTTTTTTTATACCCCCGCCCCACGGTGCTACACATTATTATATATAAGAAGAGAGAGAACTCCCGGCGGCGGAAAAGCCAGAAGGAGCGTCCGTCTCCCTCGGTAGTTTGGCAGCCATACTTCTTCCTCAGCAGTCCTCCCTCGCTCCAACTTTTTCAGCCTGTGTAACCTTTTTTTACAAAAAAATCTTGCCCTATAGAAAAAATACTCGTACATTTGCGCACAGTGTATACTATGTTTAATTTTTTAATACCTAAGTTTCAATGAGAAAGATTTACAGTCTTTTGGCGCTGTTCATGTTCTTCGTAGCAGGTGCAGTGCAAGCCCAGGAAACCAAGTTGTTCTGGGAACTCGTAAACGAGGATGCTCCTTTGACCGAGATTACTCCCGGCCAGTATGTAGTCCTCAAAGAAGGTGAAAACACCGGTGGTTGGTCAGAAGGTGGTTACATCACTTCTACCAGCGGTAATGTTGTCCACACAATTTCTGAGGGCTGCGTATACCAGTTCGAAGAAGTAGGTATGGACGGTGAGCACAAGACCTACGCCATCAAGAACGTGGCTAACGGTAAGTACCTCTCTGAAGGTGACGATCTTTATGTAAGCAACATAGAAGATGCGTTCATCTGTACAGCTCGTCTCGCTCGTGCCGTTCCTTCTGCAGAGCAAGAAGCAGATGCTGACAAGGGCGACCAAGTAGAAATGGAACGTGCAGGCGCTGCTGACGGCGTATGTTTCGTATTCTACAACTCAGCAGGTGGCTATTACATGGCCTTCGGTGGTAACCCTAACTTCTGGAGCTATACCGACACCAGCAACTGGTATGTTTACGAAGTGAAGAGCCGCACCGCAACCGGTCGCGACGCCTTGAACGAAATCTTCACCGTTTACTATCCTAACGGTGCTGATGGCCTCTACACTCCCGGTACCGGTGTAGGTAACGTTGACCAAGCTGCTTACGATGCTTGGATGGAAGCTTACAACGCTTGCGTAGCTCTCTACGAAGACGCTTCTGCTACAGACGAAGCTTGCGGTCAAGCTGCTGCTGCCGTATTGGAAGCTGAAAAGGCTTTGAAGGCTACTCTCGTTCCCCTCACTGCAGGTCACTACATGTTCATCAACCAACGCTCACAAGACACTCTCTACATGGGTGCAAATGGTTATGCCAACAGCTCAAACGGCGTTACTATCAAGTTGGAAGATTTGACAGTAGAAAATGCTAACTACATCTGGACCCTCGAAGAAGCTCCCGTAGAGGAAGAAGCTGAAGAAGGCGAAGAAGTTCTTCCTCGCTACTACTTCCGCAACTTTGCAGTAGGTCGCTATGTAGGCGCTTTGGTTGGCCAAACTGGTTCTGGTAACCCCTCAACCGTTGAGCCCGAAGTTACTTTCGCTTTCGAACCTGTAAACGGAGGCTTCTTCTTGATGGCCGACGACCAAGGTGGTTTGGGTCACAATGCCGGCAACGGTGAACTCTGTAAGTGGAATGACCGCAATGCATCTGGTAACTGGTGGAAGATTGTTACTGTAACAGACGAAATTATCGCTGCTCTCGAAGGTCAGGTTGTTCAGAGCCGTCTCAACATGGAGCTCGAAACTCTCTACGACGAGTCAACCGTAGCTTACAACAAGGGCCGCGTGATGATTCCTAGCGCTGACGCTACTCCCGACAGCGACTACTCTAACGATGGTATCTTCCTCTACTCTGGCGACGGTGATGTTCAGAGCGAAGAAGACGCTAACGCATGGACCAACGCTCCTTGCTACAATGAGCTCCCCAACGGATACGTAGCTCAGCTCTTCGATAACAACTTGGATTCTTACTTCCACACAGCATGGGACAACTCTGTAACTGAGCCTCACTTCTTGCAAATCAACCTCGACGAGCCCGTTAAGGACGTTACCTTCAAGTATACTAAGCGTAACAACAACGGTGGTCACCCCGCATACTGGATCGTTTACGGTGCAGACAGCCCCGAAGGTCCTTGGGTAAGCCAAGGTAAGTATACTCTTCCTTACCAATACGCTTGTACTTATCCCGGCGCT
Source organism: Alloprevotella sp. (assembly GCA_045636405.1). GTDB lineage: Bacteria > Bacteroidota > Bacteroidia > Bacteroidales > Bacteroidaceae > Alloprevotella. The sequence continues at coordinate 6,276 of JAZTXL010000016.1, read as the reverse complement.
GAACAAGAATCAGCTAACCGCACAGGTCTCTTGCCCGTTGTAATGGATAAGGCTTACCAATACCTCCGTCTTGAAGGCGCTAGCCACGGTATCTTCTGGCACATGGCAGAAATCCGTCTTTATGAAGGCGCTGAATACGACGCTGCTAACTCTAAGTACGAAACTGTAGACGCAGCTATCCGCGCTGCGTTCGAAGCTGCTCGCGCTGCTGCTGATGCTGAACTCAAGGTAGGCAAGGCTACTCAAAAAACTATCGATGAGTTGCGCACTGCTCTTGACAAGTTCAACGAAGTATATCCTGACACTGCCAAGTTGATGGAATCTCTCCGCAAGGCTGAGGCTCTTGTTGACGGTGCTGTTGAAGGCGAAGAACTCGGTTACTACGAAGTAGGTTCTGTTGAAGCCCTCGAAACAGCTATCGTAGACGCTTATGCTTTGATTCCTGAAGATGGCGACATGACTTACGAAGAAATCTCTGAAGCTCGCCAGATTGTAGAAGACGCTATGGCAGTATTTGCTACTAAGCTCAATATGCCTGTAAACGGTGCTGTTTACTACATCAAGAGCATCTCTGAAGGTGCTGCCGGTAGTAGCGCTCTTTACGCAGCCGGTACAGAAGAATCTGTAATCTACTGGGGTTACTACGATGCTGAAAATGGTATTGCTAACTACGAAAACCACCTCAACTGTATGTGGAAGTGCGTAGTAAACGAAGATGGTTCTTACAGCTTCCAAAACCTCCACACTGGTTACTGGATGGGCAACCCCGCTAAGAACGACGTTCAAGTGAAGCTTTCTGCTACTCCTGCTTCTATGGGTATGCAGTCTGCAAAGGTTCCCGGTGGTTTCAACTTCGTAATGGGTAAGAGCATCTATGCTAACGCTAAGCCTGGTACTCAGACTCTCGTAACTTGGGGCTCTGCTGAAGGCTATGACAACTCTGCATTCGAACTCGAAGCAGTAGAAGAACTCCCTGTAGACAACCTCCAAGAGTTTGCAGTTAATACTTATGGTATCCTCTGCTTGCCTTACTCAATCTATGCAGCATTCGACTACACTGTAGCTTACGAAGTGCTCGGTTTGAAGGATGGTAACCTCCAACTCGGTGAGCTCTCTTCTGACGCTGAAATCGCTGCCGGTACTCCGTTCATCTACTTGCAAGAGTATGAATTTACTGAGGACGAAGAAGAAGTTGGCTACATGGAAGATATGGTTTACCTCGTTGACGCAGATGCCGCTAACATGACTTACAACTACAACGCTGTTTGCGCTAACGGTTTGCAAGGAACTATGGCTTCTGTAGAACTCAAGGGTGAAGGCTTCGGCTACTTCGCTACTGACAACGAAGGCAACTTCAAGGTTCGCGTAACTGAAGCTGACTCTAAGAAGAAGATCGGTATGAACTCTGGTTACTTCGTAGAAGTTCCTGCTACAGACCTCGATGGTGATGTTGTAATCCCCGTTGACGGTGTATTGACTAGCATCAACGCTGCTACTGTTGTGAAGAACGAAAACGTAAGCGTATATAGCTTGAGCGGTGTTAAGGTTCGTCAGAACGTTAAGGCCGGTGCTGCTACAAACGGCTTGCCTAAGGGTCTCTACATCGTAGGTGGCAAGAAGGTTCTCGTGAAGTAATTTTCCTTACTTGACATAAACCCTGAGCGGCTGCATCTTTTGGTGCAGCCGCTTTTTTTATTGTGATGAGCGGATAGAGGTGAGTCCTCAAGGGCGAGGGCAACCTTTTTACGAAATCGCAAAAGGCAATTTTGGGTCTTTGTAGCCTATGGGGAATCACGCGTTATTTTGGGAAACCTTCTCCCAGCCTCCCCTTTAGTGGGAGGTCAGTAGGGGGCTTCTCCTGGAAAGCCTACTAAGAAAGCAGGGTAATGTAGCGGTAAAAGAATCCCTCCCCTTTTAGTGGGAGGTTAGGAGTGGGCCTCTCCCAGAAAACGCCTGCGAGCGCCGCCCTGCGGACCCCGTTTTCGAAAGTCTGATCTGCGAAAAATTCCGCAAGACCTAGGAAAAATTTCTTAAGACCTAGTTTTTCCTAGATCAGACTTTCGAAAATGGAGGTGCGCAGCAGGGGATAAACCGTAAGCTGTGGGGCATGAAACAAGGGGTGTGCGCCCGTGTGGCAAGTGCAGGCTTGCAGGGCAAATTTGTAGATAAAATGGTTGTGGGTAGCAAGGAGTAGGCGCGGGCTTGCCTTTTAAAGACTATAAAGGATGGCGAGCATGGCGGCCCAGTGGCTCATCGAGCCGAGAAGTACGAAGATGTGCCAGATGGCGTGGAAGTAGCGCCGGCGGTCGTGCGCAAAGAAATAAGTGCCGCCAGTGTAGAAAATGCCCTCTGCCAGGATGAAGAGCAGCGCAGAGGTAGAGAGGCGCTGAAATACGGGTTCGGCGATGAACACCACCGACCATCCCATCACAAGATAGAGCACGAGCGAGAGCTTGGGGTAGCGGTCGATGGCGATTATCTTATACACCGCGCCGCCTATCACCACCGCCCAGAGCAGTCCGAACACCGTCCAGCCCAAGGCGCCGCCCACTACGCCGATGCAGATGGGCGTGTAGGAAGACGCTATCATGACGTAGATGCCTATGTGGTCGAAGATGCGGAGCCCACGCTTTGCGCGGCCCGGTTTCCACCAATGGTAGAGCGTACTGCCGGCGAACATGATGAGCATGCCGCAGGTGAAGAACGTTACGCCGAAAGCGTGGCGCCAGCCGGCGCTGTAGCCCAACTTGAGGATGAGCCATGCCAAGGCGAGCGTGAGTACAACGCCGGCCAGGTGGGTCAGCGTGTTGAGTATTTCTTCTTTCGAGCGCTTAAACATAAGAGAGTAGAGGTTTGTGCCTCGCCGGATGGAGGCTTAGTCCTTGGGTTGCAAAAGGCTTTGATAGAGCGCATCGTTGCGCAGAATCTCCAGGGCCTTTTTCAGTTCCTTGTCCGTGGCGGCTTCGTATTCCACCGTGCCGCGTTCGTGGTAGCGGTTGGCAATAATAGTGCTCTCAATGGCATGGCGCACCTCCGTTTCCCAGCACGTGAGGTCGTCGTCAAGGTTGCGCACCAGTTTCTTCTCCAATGCGTCGAACTCCTCCTTGCTGTCTTCAGCGTAGCCCTCGAATTGTGCCACCTGCCTAAGTACATCGAGCATTTCCTTGCTGCGGCGGCTATAGGTGAAGTTGCTTTCTTTCAAGTAATCCTTGAAGGCCTGGAATTCCTCGTCTGTGAGGCGGAAATCGGCAGGAGCTGCTATTTCCTTGTGTTGGTGGCAGTAGTTGGCGCAGTAGTCGAAGAGGGCGTCGGAGAGCTTCAGTTCGGTGAGGAACGTGGGCAGGCTGTCCACCTCAACTGTTACGTCGGGCGTGATGCCACCGCCATCGTATACGGTGCGTCCTGCAGCCGTTTTGAAGGCTTTGCAGAGGCTATCGGGGAGGTGGCGAGGCTGTCCGTCGGCATTGCGGTTTTTGAAGTCGTAAGCCTGTATGCAGCGTCCGCTGGGGATGTAATATTTGCTGGTGGTCAGTTTGAGCATGGTCTTATAGGGCAGTTCGCGTGGCTCTTGTACAAGACCCTTGCCAAAGGTGCGCTGGCCGATGACAACGGCGCGGTCGTAGTCCTGTAGAGCGCCCGATGTGATTTCGGCGGCCGAGGCTGTGCCGTAGTCCACGAGCACGGCGATGGGCATTTCTGTATCGAAAGGCTCAGCAGTGGTTTTGTAGACCATGTTATATTTTTTAATCTTACCCTTTGTGCTGAGCACCTCCTTGCCGCGCGGCAGGAAGAGATTGACCATATTGACCGCTTCGCGCATCAGTCCGCCGGGATTGCCGCGCAAGTCGAGCACGAGGCGTTTCATGCCGCTTGTCTTCAGTTCTACGAGGGAGCGGCGCAAGTCGCGCACGGTGTTCTCAGTATAGCTGCGCAAGAGAACATAGCCTATGCTGTCGTCCATCATGCCCGAGTAGATGACCGAAGGCAACTCGATGGTGCGGCGCGTAAGGCGCAGTGTGAGCACGCGATTGGTGGCGGGGCGCTTCACCTTCAGTTCGAACGTTGTGCCGGGCTCTCCGCGTAGCTGGTTGGTGATGCCGGAGGTGTAGGTGCCTATCTCCTGCGTAAGACATTCGCCCACATCTTTCCCGTTGATAGCCATGATGATGTCGCCCGAGCGTACGCCGGCCTCGTACGCCGGCATGTCCTCGTAGGGAAAGGAGAAGATGCAGCGCTTAAGTTCCTTGCGATAGACAATGGGCGAGCCGATGCCGGCATATTTTCCCGTGGTCATCTGGCGAAGTTCGCGTGTGTTCTCCTCCGAATAGTATTCCGTGTAAGGGTCCAGGCGGTCGAGCATGTAGCCGATGGCGTTGCCGATGTTCTTTTCCGCATCAAGCGAGTCGACATAGTAGAGGTTGAGCGTTTGGTAAAGGCTGTTGAAGATGTCGAGGTGTTTGGCCACTTCGAAGTTTTGGTTCTTCTGAGCCATTGCCGGGGCGAAGAACATAAGAGCCGGGAGGAGCATCAAGAGCTTTTTCATAAAGCAGAAAGTATGGGGGAAGAATAATAAAGCTGGGTGGAAATGGGCGGACTATTGTACGGCGGCGCGTATGTTGTGCCAGGTGCTCTCAGGCAGTGTGGTGCCAATCACCTGAATGACCTCGCCGGAGAGTACGGCGCCGGCTTGCAAGCAAGCTTTAAGCGAGCGCTCCTGAGCCAAAGCATAGAGGAAACCGGCCGCAAAGAAATCGCCGGCACCAGTGGTGTCTACCACTTCGGCAACGGGCATGGCCTCGGCAAAGCTTACCTCTTCTGCGCGCTGAGCCCAGGCGCCGTCGGCACCCACTTTTACTACAGCCACTTCGCATAGTGCGGCCAATGCGCCAAGCGCTTCGCGCGGCTCGAGGCCGGTAAAGGCACGCGCCTCCTCTTCGTTGGCAAATACCACATCGGTCTTGCTCAAGAGATGGGCAAAGAAATCGCGGTCGGCCTCTACTATGTTGTAGCTGGCCAAGTCAAGACACACTTTCAAACCGGCTGCGCGAGCCAGGTCAACCGTGCGCTCAATGAGCGCATGGTTTTGCACCAGGTAGCCCTCTATATAGAAATAGTCGTAGCCTTCGAACCACTCGGCCTTCAGTTCTTCTTCCTTCAGGCAAGCCGCGGCGCCGAGATAGGTGGCGAAGGTGCGTTGTCCGTCGGGGGTGATGAAGGTAGAAGCCACACCTGTGGGCAGCTCGTCCTTGAGCAGGAACGGCGTGATGCCGTGTGCCAGGCAGTTGTCGGCAAAGAAGCGGCCGTTCTCATCGTCAGATACTTTTCCGATAAAGCCGGGTGCTGTCTGCAAGTTGCCCAGGGCCAAAATGGTATTGCCGGCCGAGCCGCCAGTGGCTTTGCTTGCCGACATAGAAGCCATGCGTTGAGAGATGGCCAGGTAATTTTCTGTGTCAATGAGCTGCATTGAGCCCTTCGGCAAAGCCAGTTCTTCCAAGAGGCTTTCATCGCCTATTTTTACCAGTTTATCTACCAAAGCATTGCCAATTCCGAGAATCTTTTTCATATTTTTGTAATTTTTCCTGCAAAGATATTGCTAAATTCAAAAATAACCATTACTTTTGCAGCGCAATTCCGAAGTACAAAGCTTTTTTTAGCGAACTGCTTCAGTAGCTCAGTTGGTTAGAGCACCTGACTGTTAATCAGGGGGTCGTTGGTTCAAGCCCATCCTGAAGCGCTCCGAGGAATTGCAACCCTGCTTCAGTAGCTCAGTTGGTTAGAGCACCTGACTGTTAATCAGGGGGTCGTTGGTTCAAGCCCATCCTGAAGCGCTAAGAGGAACGATGAAAGTCGCTCCTCTTATTTGTTTTATAAACCCGGCACATTTAAGATAACTTATATATCTGTCTGAGTCTCTCATAACACACATATATAATATGTCGAAATTAATACCTAATGAAATAGCCGAGCTTCTCGACAACGAAGCAAAGCGCATCAATAGCGAATCATTCATCTCTGCCGACCCGGTGCAATTTGCTCGCCGTTTCTCCAAACTGCAAGACATCGAGATTGTCGCCCTCCTATCGGCCATCATTGCGTGGGGAAAGCGCACGATGATTTGTCGCAATGTCGAACGAATGTTGTCCTTGATGGACTATGACCCATACAATTATGTCATGGACCAAGGTTATGAAGAACTCGACTCGCAGATGAATCTGCATCGCACTTTCTTTGCTTCTCATTTTCAATATTTCCTCAGGGGGATGCGTCAAATCTACA
>JAZTXL010000015.1:0-35485 GCA_045636405.1 Alloprevotella sp. | reverse complement strand
GGAGGTTAGCGTATGCGATTGAGGGTCAACGGGTTGAGCGCCACGCGACAAGGACCATGAAATAGGAAACACACAACAGGGACCACACAACAGGGACCACGCAACAGAAGTCACGGGAAAGCTTACAACCGGGAGTGTAAGTGTAAGCTTACAACGGCGAGGGAGAAAACGACAATATCCAGATAGAGGTTAGCTACCTGGATATTGTCGTTTTTGTATGCTTGCGAGTTGTTTTTGGCAACTCTGTATGTGGCCGGGATACTAGAAGTTGTAGCAGATGCCGATGGCGGCGGTCATGATGCCGTCGTGGGAGTAGAGGCCGTGTGGGTCTACGCCTGGGCGGGAGCCGACCTCATGCTCGAAGTCTTCTGGGACGCCGGTGCAGTGGATGTCAAGGACTGCGTCGAGGGCCTTGGTGATACGGAAGGTGTTGATGATACCGAATGAGAGACCGAATCTTGAAGCCTCAAGCTCATCGTACACCTTGTGGATACCAAGTCCGCCGTAGAATGTGAAGTCGTATAGGCGGTCAGTGTTGTGGCCAAGTACGAGGTTTGTCACATTGAAGAGGAGGTCTCCGCGGATACCGAGATAGTTGAAGCGTTGCTTGTAGTTACCCTTTGAACCACCTTCAGGACGCCTTTCATACATTTCGCCTGTACTATAAGTATATCCTGAGTCAGCATTAGTAAGACCATATGCTCGACCTCCACTATAAGCAACACGAACTCCAAGGCAAGGAATAATCCACTTTCCAAGATAAACATCCATTGCCGGTGCGATTCTGTGATGGAACTTCATAGCACGATCCTGCTCACCAAAATAAACTGAAGGACCAGCACCGATACCAACGAAGAAGTCTCCCTTGAAGAAGATTTCCTTGCTGTTAACCCTCTGCTGGGCGTCTGCCACGTTTGCAGATGCGAGGAGCAGAGCTGCTGCGGCGATTACGTAGAATAATCTTTTCATAATTTATTGTTTTTATTATTTATTATCATTAATAGATCCCTCGACTACGCTCGGGATGACATGCACTATTTCTTCTTGTGTCGCCAGAAGCGTTTCTTTTTGTCGGTTTCGCCATATCCATAGCCGTAACCATAACCGTAGCCGTAACCATAACCGTAAGCGCGTGCCTTCACGTCGGAGTCGTTAAGCACAATGCAGAGGTTGCGGAACTTCTTGGCGGTATACATCTTTTGCAACTCGGGCAAGAAGTCGCGCTCCTGAACGCCTACACGCACTACGTAGAGAGTAACATCGGCCACGCGACCAATGATGCTGGCGTCGGCCACCGAGATAATCGGGGTGGTGTCAATGATGATGTAATCGTACATCTCTCTCAAGCGCACTACCAACTCGTCAAACTTGGCTGACATCAACAACTCTGAAGGGTTAGGGGGCATTTTACCTGCCGGCAAAAAGTCTACGCCTAAAGATACTCTATCTTTTAATATCAAAGAATCCAAGTCAAGAGTATTTTCCTCATCCACCAAATAGGCAGTAACACCCGGTGTGTGGCCAAAGACCTTACTCAAAGAGCGCTTACGGATGTCGCCATCGACGAGCAACACGCGCTTGTTTGCCAGACCTTGCACCGCAGAAAGGTTACGAGAAATGAAACTCTTACCCTGCGAGGGTGTGGTTGAAGTAACGACAAACACCTTGGCGCTATGCATCACAAAGTTCAAACCATAGCGAAGCACACGGAAGGCTTCTGTCACTGAGTCGTTCGAGCCATCTACCTTCGTTACAACCTCTTTGTCGCCGGCTCCCAACCAGTGGGGAACTTCGCCCACCATAGGAATGGTGGTGTATTTTTCAATATCCTTTCTTCCGGATACTGTGATGTCAAATACAAGACGCAACCAAAGGATGAGCGCGGGTATCATGAAACCAACTACAAGGCTTATGAGAAGAATCAAAGAGGTCTTCGGACTAATAGGACTACCACTGCCCATAGGCTCTTCAATCAAGCGTACGTTCGCCTCGTTGATAGCCAATTGCAAAGCGACTTCTTCGCGCTTGTTGAGCAAGTAAGTATAGAGGGCACTATAGAGTTCTTGCTTGCGGACAATATCCAAAGATTCTTTTTCTTTTTCTGGAACCTGACTTACCTGACTTGCGATGAACTTCTCATTGTTACGTGCCTCCTTCAACTCCATCTCAAGAGTCTTGGTCTGATTCTTGAGAGAAGCAACAATCACTTCTTTCTGAGCCTCCAATTGGCGATTCAACTCGCGAACCACTGGCGACTCGGCAGAAGCACTCTCCAAATAAGAATCACGCATCATGAGCAGCTTGTTGTACTCGGTAATTTGAGAAGACATAGCGCTAGAGCCAATACCAGCGAGTGCTGGAATCGGCGAACCGTTCTTGGTCTTATCTTGCATGTACTCCTCAATGTATTTCAGAACTACCAATTGCGTTTCAAGTTCTAAAGCTTGCTTGCGAGCATTACTTCCTTCTGTCAAGAAGAGGCTGGCGTTTTGATTGAAGTCTACAATTCTATTGCGTTGCTTGAAATCTGCTAAAGAGCTTTCTACCAAATTCAAGTCACGGCCTATCAAGTCCAAACGAGTATCAATAAATTCTGCCGTATTCAATGCCACACGATTCTTGTTAGATACTACATCCAACTTGTAAGCATTGAACACCTCGTTCAAGATGTCCTCTGCACGGGCAGGATTGATGTCTTGGCAAGAGAGAACAACAAGAGAACATTCTTTGTCATATTCTGATGCCACGACCTTGCCCTTACATACATTTCCCGCAATCTTGTTTGACAAGCGGTTTACGGTCACTTCTTTATTCTTAGGGAAGCCGTTAAAGGTTATTCCTTTTTCTATTTTCAATAAGCCGATAGGAGTTTTTACAACTTCACCAACCTTTACTACTTGGCTCTTACTTTTTTCCAGGCCTTTAGCCACAAATTCTGATAAGCGGCAAGAATTCTCATCTACTATCTCTACAATGAAAGATACTGGACTTTTATATTCTTCTAAGAATGTAACAGAAAACGGAGTATCCTTGTAGAGCGCAATAGGATGAAGGCGTTCGGTGGTAGTATATGTTACGTCCAAATTAAGACTATCTGCCACACGCTCCATCAATCGGCTTGACGTGAGCACAAACATCTCATTCTTCAGATTGTCTCCTACGCTCACACCGTTCAACTCCAGCAGAGTATTCATACCACTGCGTCCACGGCCACCGCCATATCCGCCTTCTGAATCTTCAAAGAGCATTACAGCCTGACGTTTGAATACTCTCGGCTGACGTTGTGCATAGAAAAGACCTAAGCCTACGCAAACCACTACCGACAAAACAAACCAGTACCAGTTATCCAAGAAAATACGATAACACTGCTTGAGTAAAGGAATCAATTGGATTTCTTCACCATGTTCTTCATTCTGTATATTTACGTTTTCCATAAAGAATATTTTTATTCTACCAATCAAGCACCAGCCATCTGCTTTTCATAGACACAATAAGGGCTGGATTGGCTACAAAGTTACAACTTTTTTCCAAGAGAGTATTATTTTCTCGTGGTTTTTATAAAAAAGTGACATATTAGGACAGACGACCTGATAAATTGGCTGATTATCTTCGGTAAAACATATTTTTATCGTAGCTTTGCAGATATGAAAGAAGCACACATTCCTTCCATACTGCTAATATACACCGGAGGAACTATCGGCATGATAGAGAATCCAGAGACCGGCGCCCTTGAAAGTTTCAATTTTGAGCACCTTAGCAACCACGTCCCGGAGCTAAAGCGCTTCAACTATAAGATAGACGTCCTTACCTTCGATCCGCCTATAGACTCCAGCGATATGGACCCGAGCTATTGGATTAAAATGGCTCAGATTATCAGCGACAACTATGAGCAGTATGATGGTTTTGTCATGCTCCACGGAACAGACACCATGGCCTACACTGCCTCGGCTTTGAGTTTCATGTTAGAGAACTTGGCAAAGCCGGTCATCATCACCGGTTCACAGCTCCCCATTGGTCAGTTGCGCACTGACGGAAAGGAAAACCTGCTTACCTCTATAGAGATTGCGGCCGCCGTCAATTCCAAAGGAGAGCCCATCGTTCCGGAAGTATGCATCTTCTTTGAAAGCAAACTCACACGCGGCAACCGCACCACAAAAATCAACGCCGAAGGATTCAATGCCTTCCGCTCCTACAATTATCCCCCTCTTGCCAACGCCGGCATCCACATCATCTACGACACCCACCTTATCCGCCGTCCCGCAGCTGATAAGAAATTAAAGGTGCACTACCTTCTTGACAACAACGTGGTCATCTTGACGCTCTTCCCCGGCATCCGCGAGGAGGTGGTTGATGCCATCATCAACACAAAAGGCTTGAAGGCTGTCATTCTCAAGACTTTCGGCTCAGGAAATGCGCCACAACGTCCCTGGCTCTTTGAGCGTTTGAAACGCCTCAACGAACAAGGCATCATCGTGGTGAACATCACACAATGCTCTAAGGGTACGGTGGAAATGGGTAGATACGGAACCAGTCTGCAACTTTTGCAAGCCGGCGTACTCAACGGCTACGATTGCACGCTGGAGAGTATGGTGACCAAACTCATGTTCCTCTTGGGCCACGAGTACACCAACGATCGCATCATAGAGTTGATGAACACCAACATAGCCGGAGAAATTACGCTCGCCGAAGACGTGTAAGCCCCCACCCTTATCTTAATCATGACCCGCTTTAAGGTATACATATTGTCCTTGCTGCTCTGCTCCGGACTATGTAGTTGCCACGAGCGCACCAATGCACCGGAGTTTCAAGGTGATACATTGGTCTTTTCGCATGCCCAATTGTTGCATGTTGTACGCACGGACTGTTTTGCCCTAGCCACTATACGCGATGCGTGGAACCCCGGAAAAGTGCTCCAGCAATATCTCTTACTTCCACATGATGTCCCCGTGCCTACCACTGCCCCCAAGGCCACTGTGGTGCGCATCCCCGTTTGCCGAGCCGTGGCTTTCTCTTCAGTTCATGCGGCTCTCTTTGCTGAACTCAATAAGCAGGAATCTCTATGTGGCGTTTGTGATACAGAATACATTTACAACAAAGACCTCCGCCGTGCTTTGGATGAAGGCAGATTGTCCGACATGGGCTCGTCTATGAGTCCCAACATTGAGCGCCTTGTTTCCAAGCGCGCCGATGCCCTCTTTATTTCTCCCTTTGAGAATGCCGGACATGGCGCCATTCAGCAGACAGGAATCCCTATTATAGAATGTGCCGACTATATGGAGACGTCGCCCCTTGGTCGTGCCGAATGGATGCGCTTCTATGGTTTGCTATTGGGGTGCGAAGCCGAAGCCGATTCGCTTTTTGCCGAAGTAGAACAGACCTATACTGCCTTAAGGGAGGTGGCATTGAAGCAGAAAGCAAAGCCCACCGTGCTCTGCGACACGAAGAGCGGCTCGGCCTGGTATGTGCCGGGCGGAAAGAGCACTATGGGACAGATGTTTGCAGATGCCGGTGCCCACTATCTTTTTGCCGACAGGGAGCAAAGCGGCTCGGTGTGTCTCTCTTTCGAGGCTGTATACCAACAAGCCGCAAAGGCCGACTTCTGGCTGATAAAATATGGCAGCGCTGCCCACCTCACCTACGAGTCGCTGAGCCATGAGTACAAACCCTACGAGGCTTTCTCCGCTTGGCAAGACCAAAACATTTATGGTTGCAACACCTTTTGCTCGCCCTTCTATGAAGAAACGCCTTTCCACCCTGAGCGTCTCTTGAGCGACTTCGTAAAGATTTTCCATCCGCAATTGTTGCCACACTACACACCTCAATACTATCACCCCCTGCATTAAAGTTACGATGAAGAACGCCCGCCTCTTTTTTTCTTACCTCCTGCCGTTGGTCCTTCTGCTGATACTCTCCGTAGCATCATTGCTTGTGGGGAGCATTTCGCTCTCGCCCTCGGAGGTATGGCAAAGCCTCATCGGATGCGGAGGTAGCGGGGGCGAAGTGGCCGACTTTATTGTGCTCGACACGCGCTTGCCACGTTTGCTCACAGCCCTTTTCTCCGGAGCCGCCCTGGCTGTAGCCGGACTCTTGATGCAAAACATCTTTGCCAACCCCCTTGCCGACCCCTCCATCTTAGGCGTCAACACCGGCGCAGGCCTTGGTGTGGCCATCGCCATGCTATGGTTGGGCGGTAGTGCCGTAGCCGGCGGTCTTCAGTTGTCGGGCTATGCCCTTGTATGCACCGCGGCCTTTGCCGGAGCCATATCCGTCATTTTCCTACTGCTTTTCTGCTCCGCCTTTCTGCGCGGCCGCCTTCCTTTGCTCATTGCCGGCGTGATGATTAGCTTTTTAGCCTCGTCGGTCATCGCCATCCTCAATTTTTATGCAACGGCGCAGGGTGTGCGCTCCTTTATGATTTGGGGATTGGGAGATTTTGGCGGAGTAGGTACACAACAGTTGCCGGCCTACATAGCCATCCTCTGCATCGGCTTGTTCGGTGCCTGGCTGATGGCTAAGTCGCTCAACGTGCTACAATTGGGAACCGACTATGCCACCAATCTCGGTGTGAGCGTGCGCGCCGTCCGCATTGGCTCGCTCCTACTCACAGGACTGCTCACGGCCATTGTTACAGCCTTCTGCGGCCCCATCTCGTTCATAGGTCTTGCGGTGCCCCATGCCGCTCGTCTCACCTTGCGTACAGCCGACCATCGCCATCTCATCCCGGCTTCTATCTTATGGGGAGCCACCATTGCTTTGCTTTGCAATGTGGTGGCCCATCTGCCCGCAAACGGAAACGTGCTGCCCCTCAATGCACTGACGCCCCTTATTGGCGCCCCTATCGTTCTGCTCATTTTGTTCCGTAGAAGATAGAGCGTGTGCTCTTCTGCAAGTCCTCGTTCCCCTTCCCCGCTCCTTTATTTCTGTTTCTTCGGCGGCGCATAGTTTTTGTAACATGGCTCGTTACTTGATGTAACATGGCTCGTTACTTGTTGTAACATGGTCCGTTACTTGATGTAACACGGCTCGTTACTTGATGTAACATGGCTTGTTACTTGTTGTAACATGGGAAGTTACTTGTTGTAACATGCCGTGTTACAAAAACTGCAAGGCTTTTTGTTTCAAGGAAACGAAAATAAAGAAAAGTCTGATGTGCTCTGGCAACATCTTCATACTTTGCATATTATACACAAAAAGAAGAGCCTCTGCTGCTTGTTGCTTGCAACAGAGACTCCTCTTATGGGATAGCCCCGACTTTTACCTGACTCTCCAAAGGAGATTGTAGGCTTTTTTAGAATCCGGCTCTATACTTTCCTTCCTCCTTGTCTTCGAGCATGGAAAGGTAGGAGGCATAGCGCGAAAGGTGCAGCTCTCCTCGCTCCAAGGCTTCGAGAACGGCACAACCCGGCTCGCGCGTGTGCGTACAATTATTAAATCGACACTCGGCCGACACTTGGAAGATGTCCTTAAAATAATGGCCCACCTCCTCGCGCTCCATATCGAAGGTGCCAAAGCCTTTGATTCCGGGAATATCTATCAAGGCTCCGCCTTCGGGCAACTCGTAGAGCTCGCTAAAGGTAGTGGTGTGCATACCGGTGCCGTGTACCTCGGAAATCTCTGCCGTGCGCACATGGGCGTCGGGCACGAGCAGGTTGAGCAATGTAGATTTTCCCACACCCGAATGGCCGGAGAGGAGAGTAACCTGTCCGCGTAGCACTTCTTTGAGTGCGTCCACCCCATTGCCCGTCAAGGCCGAGATGGCAAAGCACTCATAGCCCACACTACGATAGAGCGCCATCAATTCTTCGGCCACGGCTTGTTCTTCGGCGGTGAGGCTGTCCATCTTGTTGAAAGCCAAAACGACAGGCACACGATAGGCCTCGGCCGAAGCCAGGAAGCGGTCGATGAAAGTGGTGGAGGTTTCAGGACGGGCTATGGTAATGACCAGAACGGCCAAGTCGAGATTGGCGGCAAGGATGTGGCTCTGCTTTGAGAGATTGGAAGCCTTGCGGATAATGTAATTGCGACGCTCGTCAATCTCCGTAATGAAAGCCGTCTCGCCGTTGTTCTCCTTGATGGTTACGCCATCGCCCACGGCTACGGGGTTGGTGGAGCGGATGCCTCGCAAGCGAAAGTTGCCCTTCACCTTACATTCTACGATGCGACCGTCGTCGGTGCGCACCTCGTAAAAATAGCCTGTGTTCTTGATTACTATTCCGTGCACGGGTAAAAAGAATAGGGATAGGAATATATAAAAGAAGGAGCCAATTAGCCGTCTCAACTAATTGGCTCTTCTCTTGATTTGCAAATCTTATACGGTCATGATTTCCTTGCTCTTGGCGGCAAGCAAGTCGTCAACCTTCTTAATCATCTTGTCGTGGATTTTCTGCAAGTCGGCCTCGGCGTCCTTCTCGATATCCTCAGAGAGTCCATCCTTGATGGCTTTCTTCAACTTGTCGTTTCCATCGCGACGAGCATTGCGGATGGCCACCTTGCTCTCTTCGCCTTCCTTGTTACATTGTTTGGTCAAATCGCGACGACGCTCCTCGGTGAGAGGGGGAATGGCCAAGCGAATCACTTCGCCGTTGTTCTCGGGCATGATGCCTACCGAGCTGTCAATGATGGCTTTCTCAATCACACGGAACATTGACTTGTCCCAAGGCTTAATGGCAATGGTGCGCGCATCGGGGGTAGTGATGGCCGCCACATTGTTGATGGGAACCATAGAGCCATAGGAGTTCACACGAATCTCATCAAGGATATGTGCATTGGCCTTACCGGCACGAATGTGCGAAAGGGTCTCTTCCAAGTGCATCACGCTCATCTCCATTTTTTCCTCACACTCGGCGAGGCATTGCTTTACGTCTAACATAAGAGTCTGAATATTTTTATTGTTACTAATTTTCTTTCTCCGTAAGAGAATAGCTGGGCTATTTGCGACAAAGATACAATAAAGATACGAAAGAGAGCACGCCTGAGGCAAGAATGTTGCTTACAACAAATTCTGTAAGCAGAAGTTCACCGAGGCTTACAGAGAAAAAGCTATGTAGTTTTTCTATTCTAAGGCTTGAGGTCTTGGATTTTATCCTTACATTTGCAAGTGATTGGACTGAGAAGAAAATCCAAGAAACCACATTATTAAACATACCACATTATTATATATATGAGAAATAACTACTTCACTACTGCAAAAAATGCCTTGTATCTTATGGGCATCTACTTAACCCTGTTTTTTATGGGTAGCCTCAACGCCCATGCCGGATTTGGAGACATCATAGACTTCGGACAGATGGAACTCAACAAAGATTACAAACTGGAAGCCGATTTCTCCGACTACCAAGGCTATTTCGTGGCACCTAAAAGTGGCATGCTCACCGTAGTGTCTACCAGCGGATGCCTGATGTCGCCTTACGAAGATGCAGAATTTACAAGACCCATTGATTACAATCACTCCTTTCTCACCGACGGTAAAGAAAGCTACGACATGAACGTCGTTAGCGGAAGGAAATACTATCTGTACAAAAGTTTCTCGATGAACGAAGGTACTTTAGTCTTGCAGATGGAGGACAACCCTAACATAGAACTTAAAGCCGTTAGTCCGGAAGAGGGAGCTACTTATAGCGTGGGCAAAGGTAGCAACATCATTGCATCCTTCAACAAGGCCGTTATTGCAAGTAGCGCAGAGATAGCCGTAGGAAGCCAGAGCACAGACATAGAGTTTAACATCCAAGGTTCCAATATTCTGGTAGAACCTAAGACCATGATTATGGATTTCCTAAACAACGGACTGCTAAAGGCCGGCGACACCTTCCAGCTGATTATTAAAGGCATCTGTGCCGCCAACAACAACTCCGTTAAATATGGTACTGACGGCACGCTCGCTCTGACCTTCGTATGCGGCCCGAAACCCATCTCGCTTGTCAAAACTGAAGGCATTGAGAACAACCGCTTCTTGTCCTACTGGCTCAAAGGCGACGAGCAAGCTATTCTGAAATTTGAGTTCGACGGCACACTCATGAACTCAAAAGGACGAGAGGATGAAGCCCTTCTCAAAATCACGTATGGCAACACCGAACGCGGCAGTAGCGAAATGTATACAGAGATCATTCCCTACGAGGCCAACGGCAACACCATCCTTATTGATCTCTCCGACAAACTGCGCCGCCCGCAAGACATGCTTGAGTCAGGAAATCTCTATCCGGATGTCTATCTGCAATTGGAAAGCGTGCGCAACGCACAAGGCGAATATGCTTACAATCCAGTATCGGGCACCATAGGTTCGTATAGCTTCAGCATGACTTACGAAGAGGTGAAAGCCGACATCGTCAGCGAATTCAGTCCTTCACCAGGTAGTTCTCTTGCTGACACCAAAGAATTGGAAATCTGGATTACCGACTACGAAAAAATCCGCCACCAAGGCATAGCTTTCCTCTGCGAGAGTGGAACGACCAGTAAGAATGTGATGGTAGAAGATTTTACGGCTGTACCCGACCCCGACTTTGAAGGTGCATACATATTAAATGTGAGTGTACCTCAAGAAGCTCAAGAAGCTGAGCGCGTCATCGTAAGTCTTGCCGATGCGCAATTCAAAGACGGCATAGACCATAGCGATGCCACCACCGCATCATTCACAAACAAGGCGACTTCAGTTTCCTCCACCCTGATTGCACCAAAGCAAGAATCGGTGTACTCACTAAGCGGCGCAAAGCTCCGCCATAGCATAGAAAGAAGTCTCCCTACCGGTGTTTATATAATAGGAAGCAAAAAGAAACTTCACATCCAATAAACCATACTTCTTTCACCTACTACGACAGAGTAAACTATGAAAAAATATATTTGGGGTATTGGACTACTATGTACGCTCATTGCCTGTCATCCTGAAGATCGTTCGGACGAACAACCCTTTGCGCCAACCGTACGCACTCTTACAACAGAGGTACAAGGCAACGTGTGCTTAATGACCGGACAGATTGACGCATCTCCCAATAGTCGCATCCGCAAGCGCGGTTTCAAATACGGGAATGACACCCTGCGCCTCGAAGTTGTATCGGAAATAGAGACCGACCTCTTTCAAGCCTACACAGAAGAACTCCTGCCTGGAGAATATTTCATGGTAGCTTACGCTACCAACGGAGTGGGAACAAGTATGGGCGACACCCTCCGTTTCCAAATTCGATAGAATGTGAACATTGCGAATCGGGCGGCTCTTTCTATTGCCATAAGGTAATTCGGTCTCTCAAACGGAGGTACTGCTACTAACGTGGCCTACAGCAGTTTCTCGCACCGATTTAAATCCATTACCTTCATCTCTACGGGCATCTACCAAACTCACCCCATCCGCAGCAAGGTGTTGCTCATTGGTGGCGGCAAGGACCCCTCTTCGGGTTCTATGCCCAGCGCTTACAACCGCTTAAAGCGCAACGGAACGAAGGTCGATAAGTATTGGCAGGAGGACGAGGGGCATTTCATCTTTGTCAACGACCGCAAGGAGATTGTGGAATTTCTAAACTTGAATTTATTGAGGCAATAAAGAGCTGGGGGGAGAGCAGGCACCCCTCCCCGCTTTGCCGGCTTTTAGGGGAGAGATTCGCCTCTATTCTTCTACAAGCACCGTCACCTTCATGAGCCATACATTAGGGCTTTTGAGAGAGAGAGTTCATAGCGTAGCTTACTGGAGGGCAAGAAGCGCACACGGATGCCACGAATATTTTCTATCCTGAAGTCGTCTTCCGAGTTCTCTAAACCAATTGGGAGTTAGTTGAACATAAGAGTAAGTTGATTTGAATGAAGAGAGGTTAGGGAGGAGAGTTGAGAGAACGGAGGAGGCTACGCCTGTCAACGGACAACGGACAACGGACAACAGACATGAGAGATTAGGGATTAGAGATGAGAAATTAGGGATGAGAGATTAGGGATGGGTTGAGAGAGGAGAGTGGAGAGTGGAGAGTGGAGAGTGGAGAGAATTGACCGTTGTCTGTTGACTGTTGACTGTTGTCTGTTGTCCGTTGTCTGTTGCAAAGTTACATCCCGCCCCACCCCCTTTTGTCACTTTTTGTCATTTAGCATTTGAAAAAAGGCGAAATTTTGCGCCCCAAACACGTGTATTCCAATGCGTTAGAAGGCTCAAAAAAAATTTTAAAATTTGACAGCAATGACCATCAATCCGCCACTTTTTGGGCAGCAAAGGGAGCGCCTGCAGGTTTCTAAGAACAGGCGGGCGGCAGGATCGCCCCCGAAACGAATGCCGACTTTTTTGGGGGGACGCTCCCTCTCTTAAGCGTTTTATAGTTGAATCTTTTTACATCGCCGCCCGTGTGTGTGTAAACAAAGAAAAAAGTGTGTTTGTGCATGCGCTATTTTCGCACATCGGAGAGGTCATTTTTATTTTCTGTAAAACTGTCAATCTGTAAAGGGTGCGTGTGTTTTTCTAAAGAGATTGACCCTATTTTTTACTTTAAAATATAACATTTCCGTTTTTCGTACGCCATCCGTTTTCTCTCGTTTTCTGCATCATTTTCTCGCTTTTCGGCACAAATTGACTCGTTTTTCGGCATCATTTCTCTCGTTTTTCGGCACAAATTACCCCCTTTTTGAAGTAATTGTAAAGGCTGGAAGCAGAGCATAACCGCCCAAAGCGATGATTATCAACCCTTTAGAAAATACCCTTTACAATTTTACAGTTGTTTTATTTTCATATCACCATCCCCCCCGGTGAAAACAAAAAGAAAAATTTTATAATATTATATTATAACCTATTTTTTGTACTATTTTTCATCCATCCGAGAGGTCATTTTCATTTTCTGTAAAACTGTCAATCTGTAAAGGGTGTAAAGGCTGGAAGCAGAGCATAACTACTCAAAACCATGATTATCAACTTCTTAGAAAAAATTTTGTATACTATTTTCCATTCATCCGAGAGGTCATTTTTAATTTCTGTAAAACTGTCAATCTGTAAAGGTGTAAAGGCTGGAAACAGAGCATAACCACTCAAAACGATGATTATCAGCTTTTTAGAATATAGCAGTTCCGTTTTCGTACGGAATCAGGTTTTGTCTCGTTTTTCAGCATCATTTCTCTCGTTTTCTGCACAAGTTGACTCGTTTTTCAGCATCATTTCTCTCGTTTTTCTGCACAATTTGCCCCATTTTTGAAGTAATTGTAAAGGCCGGAAGCAGAGCATAACCACCCAAAACGATGATTATCAACCTTTTAGAAAAATACCCTTTACAGTTTTACAGTTTTACAGTTGTTTTATTTTTATATCACACCACACCCAAAAACTATTGTCGGCTTTAGATACCCACTTGTCACGAATTTCAAAGGGCGTGAGATACGCGTTCACCCAACTGGACAAAGTTTCTACACTGGGAAGCCCACATTTCAGAGCAATTTCCTGGCGAGACTTGCCACTTTGCATACATTCGAGGCTATCTGATTATTAATCCTTTACTGAATTTTTGTCTACTCATAACTCATTTTTTTTAATAATTAAGCCTTGTTATGAGTCAACCTATTTCAATACAAGACACTATGCTATTGCAATGGAGATAATGAGGATGCAAGAGAGGAGAGAACTCCCAAGAAACAACAAGAGCGCCCTGCAAAGGGGCGCTCTTATTGTTTAACCATACCTCCTGCTCAAATAATCATACACCGCCTCGCGGTAATAATTGATGCTTTCGTCGGAGTAGCTTTCGGGGAGTTGTTCCCAGAGGGTGTCGCGGATGGTTACGATGATGTGGTGTTTAGCGGTAGGATTCTCAAAGGGTTGGCTCATGGTGGCTATCATCTCCTTGATTTTCGCCAGCAGGTCTATTGCCACCTTCTTGAGTCGCTTGATGTCCTCTTTGCCGAGGTCCTGCTTCATGAGGATGTCAAACATGGAGAGCTGCTCATCGTTGTCAAATCCCTCGCGGATGTAGCGTTGTTGCTCCTCGCTGAGTTCCTGTGAGAGTTTCATGAGTTCCTCAAAGGTCTCTTCGATGGTCACGCGATTTTGCTCCTCGTTATAGTGGCGGATAATCTCCTGATAGCGGTCGTAGAAGTTGATGCGCATGGGGTTTTCCGCCATCATGCGTGCGAGTCGCTCTTGCAGGAGATCCTCAATGTCCTTCAGCACGAGGTGTTTATCCCTGCGCTTCGCAAACTCACGGCGGAGCACCTCGAAGTTGATACCGCTGATGTCAAAGCGTCGGCCCTCGGCGTGCTCGGCCACTTGCATGGCGTTGTCCACCTCCAGGTGGTCGTTCACAATGTTGTTTATCGCCACGCTCAAGTCGGTAATGTCGGCATGCTTGCGCTTCTTTTGTAGTTCCTTGTAAATCGCTTCAATAGCGTCCTTCTTACGCTTCATTTCGGGCGTAATATCCTCGCGGTTGAGGTACTTCCAAAGCTTGAGGAGCGTAGCGGCATAGGTGCCATACGTCTTGCGCACCTCCACCGTCTTACACATCGCATTCGCCCCCATTTTCAGCAATTCGAGTTTGTCGAAATGGTAACTCTCGATGAGTTTTTCGAGGTCGTAATCGTGGGTTTTCAAGAAACCTTCGGCACTGGCGATGGCCTGCATCACCTTGTCAATGAGTTCCCGCTTGTCAATCGTGGGGTCGTTTGTCAGCTCCCCCTCGGGGTTGGCGGTATAGTCCGCCAGGGCTTGACGCAGGGCCTTCACGATGCCGATATAGTCAATCACGAGGCCGTTCGTCTTCCCCTCCGCCACACGGTTGGCACGCGCGATGGTTTGCATCAGCGTGTGCGCCTTCATGGGCTTGTCGATGTAGAGACACGAGAGCGTCTTGACGTCAAATCCCGTGAGCCACATGGCACAAACGAACACCACGCGCAGGCGACCCTCGCGGTCCTTAAATTCCTTGTCGAGTTCGCGTTGCTCCATCTTCGTGCGGTGCGTGAGGATGTCCACGCCCCACTTCTCGAAGGTCTGCACCTCGTTCTGCTCTTGCGAGACAACTACGGCCATCTCCGTCTCCTCCATCCAGCGCAACTTGCGCGTCAGTTCCTGCACCTCCTGCTGATTGGGGCAACGGGCAATTTCATCCTTCAGGGCCTTGATTTCCTCCTGCCAATACTCCTGCACATAGTCATACATGCGCACGCAGGTCACCTTGTTGTAACTCACCACCATAGCCTTGCCCGATGTCCACAGGTCAGAATAGTGGCGCACGAAGTCGCGTGCCACGATGCGCAGGCGCTTCTCGGCGGTCAGCAGGTGCACCTCCTTGGCAAATTCGCGCTCGAGTTTCGCCTGTTGTGAGGGGTCCATCTCGCCCGCCTCCTCAAGTGCGGCGGCTATTTCGGTGTTGATTTCAGGGTTTTTGAGGTCATGGAGGCGCTCCCCGCGGTTTTCGTAATAGAGGGGCACGGTGGCCTTGTCTTCCACGGCACGCTTGAAGTCGTAGATGCTGACATATTCGCCAAAGGTGCGCACCGTGATGTTGTCGTTGGTGAGCAGGGGCGTACCCGTAAATCCGATGCGGTTGGCGGTGGGGAGCATGTGCATGAGGTTTTCGGCAAACACACCGTTTTGCGTGCGGTGAGCCTCGTCGCTCATGACGATGATATCGTGGTCGGGACGAATGGGTTCGGCGTCGGGGCGGTTGAACTTCTGAATCAGCGAGAAGATAAACGAAGGGTTGCCCCGCAACTTGCCGAGCAGGTCCTCGCCGCTTTGTGCCACAAACTCGCTGGCCTTCACCTTGCCCAACAGGCCACAATGCTCAAAGGTGTCGCTGATCTGCTTGTTGAGTTCCTCGCGGTCGGTCAGCACCACGATGGTGGGCGAACCCTCAAACTTACGGCGAATCTTTTGCGCCAGGAAGAGCATGGAGTAACTCTTGCCCGAGCCCTGTGTGTGCCAAAACACACCCAACTTACCGCCCACATAGGCGCGATTGCGATACATCTCCACCGCCTGATTCACACCCAAGTATTGGTGGTTGCGCGCCAGGATTTTCACCGTGCGCCCGTCGGAGTGGTCGTAGAGAATGAAGTTTTCGAGCAAGTCCAGGAAATTCTCCTTACGGCAAATCCCGCGCAACATGGTGGGCAATTCCACACTTCCCGCCTCCGTCTCGCGCAGGCGCTTCCATTCGTGGAAGAACTCCCACTTCGAGTCAATAGTGCCCACACGCGCCTCCAGCCCGTTGCTGAACATGATGAAGGCATTCGTGTGAAAGAGTTGCGGAATCGTGTCGAGATAGTCGCGATAGTTCTGATTGAAGGCGTCCACCACCTCCACATCATGGTTCTTGAGTTCCACGAAGAGCAGGGGGAGCCCATTAACGAAGCCCACCACATCGGCGCGGCGTCGGTGGAGCGCACCATGCACCCATAGTTCACGGACGCATAGGAAGTCATTGCGCTCCGCCTGTCGGAAGTCCACCACCTTTGCCCTGCGTTCCTCCGTTTCGCCCGAGGGCTTCACGCAAGTCACGGGGATACCGTCGCGGATGTACTGATACTTCTGCTCATTGATTTGCATTAGCGTCTGACTGCTCATGTAAACCGTCATTCGCTCCGTAGCTTCGGCGAGTTGCTTGTCCGTCATCCAGGGGTTGAGGTTGCGCAGGGCGCGGTGAAGGCGTCCCGTCAACACCACCTCGCGATAGGAGCGCCTGCCCAGCGTGCCGTTTTCGCCCAGCACTTCATGGTCCCAAGCCGTCACGCTCTGCCAGCCCAATTCGCTTTCCAGCAAATGGGCGACACTCTCCTGTATCAACAAGTCTTCGCTATAATCTTTTGACATATCTCGGTGGATAAATTTTTCTATTCGTCGGTTTATACCTCCAACTCACCACTCATCAACTTGGGAAGCAAGCGGTCACGGGATTCGGTGAGGTGGCGGATTTGGAGGGAGAGGTTGAGGATATTTGCTCTTATTTTTTCAGCTTTCTTGCTAAAACGTTCCATTATTTCTTGATTAGGTACATTAATAAATACTTGATCAAGTTTATTTCGTTGGATATGTTTCATTGTTGAACCAGTTGTGAGGTTATGAAATTCCTCAATCGTGTTCTCTATAGATTGCAATAGGAATTCTCTTCCAATACCCTCTGCTGGTATTACTTTAAACAAATGCTGATTTAACCATCCTTCCTCACCTGCCCATATTATTACCATCAATGTTGCTGACCATGAGAATAGCAAATCTCCTGGTTTTACAAGATATTTTGTTGGTACTCGCTCCCCATTATTTCTTGGCGTGTCTTTTGTCACACCATTACTCATTTCTTTAATTTTAATAATAGGTTTGCCGTTCTCTTGCCAGTCGGTTGGCTTAAAAGCAAATCCATTTATGTATTCTCCAAGATGTGAAACAGGCTTCTTCTCCCACCCCTCGGGCACCCCATCAATAATAGTAGTATTTTGGTATCCCGGGAATTTGAGTTCCACGAACCATTGTTTGTAGAGTCGTGCCGCCGCCTCTTCCAACAACTTAATCTGCTTCTGATAGTTCTCAATAAGCGCATCGTAACGAGAGAGAATCGACGCTATACGGTGTTGCGTGGGGAGAGGGGGGAGAAGGAACTCAATTTCACAAAATTTAGACTTATTCAAAATTGGAACAGCCGTTGCATTTTTCCCTAAGCTTTTAATTTTTTCTTCCTGTGTCCTTAATAGATAGTAGATAAACAAATAATAATTTTCATCATTAACTATCAATGAATTAATTTGTTGGTTTGTTATACTAGGAGATGTTGTTATAACAGTCTTACCCATATCAGAACCAATACAAGAAACACATAATGAATTAGCTGGAAGTAAACAATTCTTTACAGAATTAACTCCTAATTGCGTAAGATATCTTTGTGTAGAAAATATAGATCTATTACCAACCATATCAACAGGTGTAATAAATGGAATATCTCCACCATAATTATCTTTATTCTTAGTAGGAGGCGTTTTTCCTGTTATAACTTTACCAACTTCCCCCAACTTAACCTTCTTCCACTCCTTCATCTCCCCACCTCCTTTCCAATATATTGTTGTTGTTCATTTCGGTAATCGGTGCGTGCTTTGAACATGCGTTCTTTGATGCCCCCTTCGGTGATGAAGCGGTGTTGCATGGTTTCGAGCAGGCGTTGGAGCATGACGCTGGCTTGATGGAGGAGGGTGATGCAGAGGTTGGCAATCTCCTCATCGTTCATGTTGCGGATGTGCTGGGCATAGGTGCTCTTGATGCTCTCGGAGCGGGCGTAGGTGCGCATGGCTTCGTAGCGCGGGTGGAGCGCTCCCCATTGCTCAAGATGGCGCACGCGGAGGTAGTCCTCATAGTCGTCAAGGAGCTCTTCGAGGCTCGCCTTTGCCACATTGGTGAGCTTGATTTCCGTCTCGCTCGAAGTGGTAGCCGCCTGATTGCCCTCGGCAATGTTTTGCTTGCCCGAGCGCGCGGCCTGTATCATCTGGTCGACGGTGCGATCGCCCTTGCCGAGGTAGCGGTGGGCAAAGTAGTAGGTGATGTCGTAGATGATCTCGGTCACCTGATAGACACGCAGATTGCGATAATGCCCATGGTTGGGCAGAAAGGTGATTTTCTGATTGCTCTGAGGACTCTGATTGCTCTGAGGGCTCTGAGGGCTCTGAGGGCTCGGATTATTCTGAGGGCTCTGATTATTCTGATTATTCTGACTATTCTGATTGCTCAAATTATTCTGATTGCTCATACTATGTCCTCCCAATTCTTTAGGATGTCTGCCATCAGGGCATTGGCCTCGGCATTCAGGCTTTGCAGTTCGGTGTGGATTTCCGCCATGCGCTCGTGGAAGTTGACGCCATCGTCCTCGGCTTCTGCCACTCCGACGTAGGCGCCGGGCGTGAGGGAGTAGTTCTTTTCCGCAATTTCGGGGATGGTGGCCATCTTACAGAGTCCGAGGATGTCGCGGTATTCGCCTTTGCCAAACTTCTCGGTGAGCCACTCGTATTGGCGGGCGGTTTCGAGCGTCTGCTCCAGGGCGTCCTGCAAGGCCGTTTGCTCCGCCTCTATGCGCTTCTTGTCCTTGCGTGGGGCATCGGCAATGAGCGCCTTTGCAGAGGCCTTATGCGCCTCAAGGGCGGCTTGTGCTGACGCTACGGTGGTGGTGCCTAACTCCGCGCGATAGTCCGCCAAGAGAGCCTGATACTTGTCCGTCTCGCCACGATAGAGGTGGACGATGGCTTGCAGGTTGCGGAGTTGCCACTCGGTCCATTCGTTGAGCGTGCGGTCCACCACGGTGTAGTAATTGCGGGCATCGATGAAGAGCACCTTGTCGCGATTTTCGGGGCGCTTGGCGCGGTCGAAGAACCACAAGGAGCAGGGCAGGGAGAGCGTGTAGAAGAAGTTGTTGCCCACGCTCACCATGACGTCAACATCGCCCGTATTGACGAGTTGCTCGCGGATGTCGCGGTCCTTATTCGCACTATCCGTTGCCGAACTCGCCATGACGAATCCCGCACGACCGTGCTCGTTGAGGTAGGCATAGAAATAACTAATCCACAGATAGTTGGCATTGCCAATCTCCTTGGTCTTGGCATTCACACCGGGCAGACCAAAGGGCAGGCGCCCTGCCGCCCAGGCAGATTCCGACTTGACCTTGTCCACATTGAATGGGGGATTGGCCATGATATAGTCGCACTTGCCCTCAAGGTTATAGGCATCGTGGTAGAAGGAGTTGGCCTCGTCGCCCGAGATGACGCGCCCGTTCAAGCCATGGACCGCCATGTTCATCATACAGAGTTGGGCGTTGTACTCCACCTTCTCCTGTCCGTAGAAGGTCATCTGTGTGTTGGCATTCAGTCCGGCATGGTTGACAAAGTCGCCCGTCTGCACAAACATACCGCCCGAACCACAGGCGGGGTCGAGCATCGTGCCGTGCGTGGGTTCGAGCACATTCACCAGCATCTTGACCAACGATTTTGGGGTGAAGAATACGCCGTCGTCGCTGGCTACGGCTTTGGCAAATTTGGAGAGGAAATATTCGTAGATGCGCCCAATGACATCACCGCCCACCTGGTCGATAGTCTTGTTGTTGAAGATGCGCAGGAGTTCAGCCAGGAGGTCGTCGGCAAACATGGTGTAGGTCTTGGGCAGCACACCTGTGAGTTGGGCACTCTGCGCCTCGACCAATTCCATGGCATAGTTGACCGCCTCGCCCAGCGAATTGATGGGTGTGCCGTCTGCCTTGGTCAGTGCGGAGTCGGTGATATTTTCAGGCAGATTGACCAAATAGTCGTATTGCGCCTGCTTGGGGATATATAGTGCACTCTTCGCCACAAAGTCGCTGGCTTCGACGGGCATGACGCGCCCGCCACGCGAAGGGCGATGTTGCAAAATCTCGCTCTCGACCATCTTGAATCGGCTGTAAGCATAGCGCAGGAACAGCAGCGCCAACACCGGCATGCAATACTGACTGCTGGTGAGCTTACTGCCCTGGCGGAGCAGGTCCGCCGATTCCCAAAGTTCTGATTCGAGTTTTTTGATGGTGGTCATAGGGGAAGAAAAGTTAAAGGTTAAAGTTGAAAGAGGAGAGAGGCTCTGAGGATTCCGATTACTCCGAGAACTCCGAGGACTCTGAGGTCTCCGAGAACTCTGAGGACTCCGAGCATTCTGAGAACTCTGATTACTCCGAAAACTCCTCCGATTACAAAATTACTAAAACTTTACGAAACGCCACAACTTCACGAACTCTTTTACGATAGTTTACGCTGGGGGATTTTAATCACCATCCCAAAACGATTGCCTACTTTAGGCACCCACCCTTTACAGTTTTACAGTTTTACAATTGTTTTATTTTCATATCACACACACCCCGTGTGAAAACACAAAGAAAATTTTGGCAACGACATAGATATTGGACCTTAAATCGTGGGTCAAAAACAGCTATATCGTTGCCTTTTTTATTGCCTTATAGAATACTATTCTACAAAAATAATACAAAGAAAACGCCGAGATGGCTCTCGACGTTTTCTTTAGCTTTACATGGGGCGTCCCATCATTCTTGGCATTCCGCCTTGCGGGAAGCCTCCGCCCGGCATACCGGGACGTTTCTCTTGCGTAGCCTTGGCATCGTTCTTCGTACCACCGAAGATATTGAGTTTGTAGATGAAGTGTACCATACAATAGGCGTTAATTGCATTGTTCCAAGAGTCGCTACGCATCATTGAATTAACCATACGGCTCACATTGCTTTGTTGTTGCAAAATATCGTAGAATTGCAAACTGAGAGTGGCGGCTTTGTTCTTAAGGAAGCTCTGTGTAATCTGAGCGTTCCAAAGCAGCTCGTCGGTATTCATAGAAGCCTCGGCATAACCTCTACGCGAGTTCATGCGGATGTCTGTGGAGATGGACATGCCCCAGCTAAGGTAAATATTTGCACGAGCGCCATAAGCAAAATTCCACGTGTCCATGTTGGCTTTATCTTGCAGCGTTGAGCGTGAATGCTGATAGCCTAAGGATCCTAACAAACCCACATCGCCCCAAGCGCCACGATAGGTAGCATCTAAGTTTTCATTGACACCGGTGGTGCGGGTGGTACTTTTTTGCGGGGAAGCGGCTTTGAAGATGTCGTCGTAGCTATTGACGGCCGTGGCACGCACTAGGGGTGCGGTGTTAAAATTACTATTTTTGCCATCGAAGCTACTTACGTAACCCACTTGGTTGTTATAATTAAGGCGGGTAAAGGTAGAAAGGGTAAAGGTCTTCTCTGCTCCGAAGCCCGCGTTGTATACAAAATAGCCATTGGCATTCCAGTTGCCGCTGATGTTTTCCGGTCGGGTGTAGCGCACACCGGTTGCTTCGTCATAGACCATCAGATTGCTGATAGAGTTGCGCGTTTGAGAGTAGCTAAGACCTCCGGCAAGCGTTCTTTGGTAGTCTGCATTATAACCACGATAATTAGCATTGAAGCTATTGGTCCACGAAGGTTTCAAGCCAGGATTTCCCATTGAGATATTCAAAGGGTCTGAGTTGTCAACAACTGCCAGCAAGTTGGTCATAGAAGGTTGCGACGCAGAGCCTCGGTATCTGATGTCTAAGTTGTCTGTTTTTGAGAAGCGGTAGCGGAAACGTATCTGCGGAGAGATGTTGAATACTTTTCTTGTGATGAGTGTGTCAATATTCTGTCCCGGACGTTCGTAAGCCATCTTTGTCTTTTCGGGATTAAAATCGACACCGGCGTTAAAGCGTATCTTTTCCGTGTTGTAGCGCAAGCCTACATTCACCAAGTGGTCGTAATACTTATAGGTGGCATACTGGCTATTGTTCAAATCACGCACGGCGGCCAACACATCGGCATCTGTTGGCAAGGTGCCGATGGGTGGGAAGTTGTTGGGGTCGGCCCATGAGCCGATGGCGGCATCTATTTTGTCCAGATTATACCTTGAGCGGTCACTATCTGTATACTTGAATGAGTACTCATAACGTAGTTCGGCAAAGAGGTTCTTCGTAATAGGCTCCGCATAGCCAACTCTGAAATTGTAGTTCCAGTCTTTAGAAGGTGTGGTACTATATTGGTTAAGGAAGCTAGGTTCTTTACCGTTGAAATAAGATATGTTGGAGATAGAAAATGAGTTGTTTTCGCTCTGCGAATAGTTGGCCGTAGCACGGAGCGATACATTTCGCCCAGCACTGCCTATACGACGCACGATATTAAGCACACCATTTATTCTATTGCTCTTATTATCGCCCTTAGAGAGGCGGTTGTTGCTATTGACGGCTATTTTCTGAAGATCATTATTGATGGGATTGGCAAAAATGCTGTCTAACGGACTATCCATGTTGTCTATATCATAAGGGTCGTCGTTAAAAGTTGCCGTTTGGCTATTGCCTTGATTTCTACCATCGCTATGCGAGAATGAAGGACGGAAAGTAATGTTGGTCATGCTATCCGGACTCCACTGGAATCTAAGGTTTGTGTTCAACGATGTAGAAGAAGAGTAGTTCTTGTTTCGGCTATTGCTGAACGAGCTCGTGCTTCCTGTATTCAAGAAGGTTTCAGAAGCCGAAGTTGAAAGCAAATCATTAGTAGTATGTCTGTAACGTACCATACCTCCTACTTCAAAACGACCGGGCTCACGCTTCTTTTTTCCATTCTCCCAAGTAAAGTCAAGACCGGCTTCTTTGGTGGCCGTCAAGCCATTACCGCCCCCGAATCCACGTGGTCCGCCAAAGCCCTGATTGCCCACGTTATTGGCTTGGCCATAAGCGGTAACACGACTCTTGTCCGTAAAGTGTGTCACGAACACACGGCCGGTGTAGCGGTTCTCTGTACCGTAGCCCAAGTCTACGTTTGACACCAACGACTGGTTGAGTTCGCGCTTGGTCATAATGTCGAGCACCGCACTCTCTTCGCCATCGTCGATACCTGTCATTTCTGCATAGTCGCTTTGCTTGTCGTATGCTTTGATGCGGTTCACCAAATTGGTAGGCAAATTTTTCATTGCGGTCTCTGTATCTCCTTTAAAGAAGTCCTTACCATTGATTAAGAATTCCTTTACTTCTTTACCATGCACCTTGATTTTGCCATCGTCGGAAACTTCTACGCCCGGCAATTGTTTTACGAGCGCCTCGAGCGTGGAGCCTTCCGGCACACGATAGGCCGAAGCATTAAAGACGGTGGTATCTTCCTTCTGCTCTACGCGAGCGGCAGTACCTGTCACAACTGCTGAGTGCAAAGACTGGTCCATTGACACTATCTCCAGGCGTCCCAAACCAACGGAGTCGGTTTTTTCGTCCAGCACGGCGGTGCACACTATTGATTTGTAGCTGATGAAGGAAATTTTTACATCATAGCGTCCCTTCTGTTTGGGAGTAAGTTTAAAATAGCCCAGTGCGTCGGTGCTCACACCGCCCACTACAGTACTATCTCCTTTCAGCAATTGCACGGCGGCCATGCTTACCGGTTCGCCGGTCTTTGAGTCTACCACATAACCGGTCACTTGATATCGCTGAGCCACTGCTACGGCGAAAACCATAGCCCACATAACAAAAAATAGGATGGAACGTTTCATTATAGAGTCTAGTTTTATTTGACAAAGAACTTTTCCGTAACTCACTAATAGCTACAACTTTTCGGGTACAAAACTACCTCTTTTTTTTCACATATTATACATATTTATGCAATTCTATCTGCCAGTTTTAATATTTTCAAGATGAACAGATTTATTTAACATTTTTATTTTTTATGTAGAACGACTTTGTAATAGAGGATTTGAAGAAGGCTACTGCTCCGGGTTTTACGTTGATACACTCTTAGAGTTCCGAAGTTTTTTACTACTTTTGCATAGTCGGCTCTTTGACTCACAGAGCCAAATACTTTTTTACAGAAAATAAATTTTACAATTATCTCAATATGAAGAAATTATTTCTACTCGTTGCCTGCGTGGTGCTATCCATTACCAAGCTTCAGGCACAAGAAACTCTCAACCTCAAAGACATTGCCAACGGACATTACTATCCTGAGCAAATCTACGGAGTAAATCCGATGAACGACGGCGAGACCTACACGCAGATTTCCCCCGACCGCAAGCGCATCGTACGCTTTTCTTTCAAGACCGGCAAGGAGGTGGGCGTGGTGTTCGACGCCGAGAAAGCACGCGGCAAGGAGAAGATACGAGGCATAGACGGCTACATCATGTCGCCCGATGAGACCAGAATCCTCATCCAGACCAAGACACAGCCCATCTATCGCCATTCCTTCACCGCCGTGTACTATATCTATAATGTGCAGAACAACTCGTACGAGCCGCTCTCCAATGGCGGACCGCAACAAGTGCCGCTCTTCTCTCCCGATGGCACGATGGTGGCCTTCGTACGCGACAACAATCTCTTCCTTGTCAAGCTGCTCTTTGGCAATAGCGAGAGCCAAATCACCAAGGACGGAAAGCGCAACGAGGTGCTCAACGGTATCCCCGACTGGGTTTACGAAGAAGAGTTCAGCATGAGCCGTGCTTTCGACTTCTCTTCCGATAGCCAAATGCTGGCTTGGGTGCGTTCCGACGAAAGCAAAGTGCCGGTCTACTCTATGCAGGAGTTCAAAGGCATGTATCCTGAGAAGTCACAATACGATGAATACCCCGGTGCATACCTTTACAAATATCCGGTAGCAGGTGCCAAGAATTCTGAGGTATCGGTCTTGACGTTCGACATTCAGAGCCGCGTTACTCGCACCCTGCAAGTGCCCGTTGAGAACGAAGGCTACATCCCTCGCATCAAGTTTACCACCGACCCCAACCAACTGGCCGTTGTCACCCTCAATCGCCACCAGAACCAGATGGACATCTACATGGCCAACCCTCGCTCTACCGTGTGCAAACTGGCCGTACGCGAGAACTCCGACAAGTATATCAAGGAAACAGCCTACGGAAGTTTGAAATTCTACAACGGACGCTTCGCCTACCTCTCCGACCGTAGCGGATTCCAACACATCTACCTATACAGCCTCAACGGAACACTGGAAAGACAACTTACCAGCGGAAACTTTGACGTGACCAACTTCTACGGCTACGAAGAGAAGACCGGCAAGTGCTACTATGCCTCACGCCAGGAAAGCCCGTTGCGCAAAGCTGTATATGTGAGAGAGAAGAACGGTAAGGTAAAGAATCTCTCCAACGAGGTGGGCACCAACAATGCTACGTTCTCCAAGTCGCTCAAGTACTTCATGAACGTATACAGCTCTGCCACACAACCGCCCGTCACTACCCTCTGCGACAACACCGGTCGCAAGCTCACCACCCTCCTGGACAACGCAAAGCTGAAAGCGAAGACCGACCCCATATTGGGCAAGAAGGAATTCTTCAGCTTTACCACCTCTGAGGGTGTGCAACTCAACGGATGGATGATTAAGCCCCGCAACTTCGATGCCACCAAGAAATATCCCGTCATCATGTACCAATACAGCGGTCCCGGCTCGCAGGAGGTGACAGACTCTTGGAACATGGGCTTCTACGGCGGTGGCGTCTACGAAAGCTATATGGCCGATCAGGGCTTCCTCTTTGTATGCGTTGACGGACGCGGCACCGGCGGACGTGGAGCTGAGTTTGAGAAGTGCACCTATCTCCGCTTGGGCGACCTCGAATCGAAAGACCAAGTGGAAGCTGCTATCTACCTCGGCACGCTGCCCTACGTTGACAAAGCCAACATTGCCATCTGGGGATGGAGCTTTGGCGGATTCAACACGCTCATGTCCATGAGCGAAGGACGCCCCGTCTTCAAAGCCGGTGTGGCCGTGGCGGCTCCCACCAACTGGAAATACTATGACACCGTGTACACCGAGCGCTACATGCGCACTCCGAAGGAGAATGCCGGTGGCTACGCCATCAACCCCATTCAGCGTGCTAACAACCTGAGCGGTTCGCTATTGCTCATCCACGGTACGGCTGACGACAATGTACACTATCGCAACGCACTGGAATATGCCGAAGCACTGGTGCAGGCCGACAAGCAATTCGACATGCAGATTTACACCAACCGCAACCATAGCATCTTCGGCGGCAACACGCGCCACCACCTCTTCCAGCGCATGAGCAACTTCTTCATCTCTGAATTGAAGGGCAAGCAATAAATAAATCGTCTAAAAAGCACCTTGTAATTCAAGGGCTTATACGAGCTATTCTTCGGAGGCTCGCAGGAAAAACTAGAAAGCTTCTAGGAAAATCTGCGAGCCTCCTAGTTTTTTCTAGAAGGCGCCGAAGAAACAACAGGTGAGGCGGAGAAATAAAAATGTAGGTAAAAATCTTGTAACGCGGCTCGTTAGCATAACTCGGAAAACAACTATATGCAAATGCGGCAGATTGATGCTTTGCCGTACGAGCGAGCGGCATCTCTACCAACCTGTGGTTGCCCATCCGGCGGCATCGTACCACTCCGTTTGCTGAAAGCGCTCGTTCAGATTGCCATATTTGCATCGCTCGGCATTATTGGTATATATGCTCTGCGGCACGAAGAGGGAGATGCCGGCATAGTCTTCTTCCACCAAGCAAAAGTCCCACGCAAAAGGGCCTGCCCAGAACTTTTGGGTGGCGGCTTTGTAGCATACCACCTTGTCCAGCACTGCGCGAAAGCGCAAATAGTCTGCCTCCGGCAACAAGCGGCGCATGGCCGAAGCCGCATCAAAGAAATGGGGGCGATAAAAGAACGATGGTTGATAGGGCTTGTAAAACATCACACCACTCATGTCCGGCGAAATGCCTCCGGCAAGTGCCGAATATGGCAAGAGTTCTGCCGTTACGGCCGCCAATTCTTCAAGATGGCGAGTGTCCACCACAGAGATGACTATTCCAAAGTCGGTATAATCCTTGTAGAGCTCTGGCGAAGTTACATCTTCATGATAGATGCGCGCTATGTCCATGGGCGAATCGCTGAACAGTCCCTCGGCCACCTGATGCCGATAGTAGGCTCCTTGCGCAGGAATGGAGATGGGCGAGGCTACCACATAGTCGGTCACATGGCGAAGCGCATAGGCCACCTCGACGTTCTGCATTAGGCAAGCGTCAAAAAATACATAGCGCAGCTTCGTGCCACACTCGGCTATGACAGAGGCCATCTCCTCTATATTCATCTGTGCGCCCTCGCGCCCCTGGCTATCCTTGTCTCGCCATCTGTCTCCCTCGCTTCCTACATCGATACCAAAGGAGAGGGGCGAGTAGTCCGTATTGGTTGACGGCAACCAGCCATCGGCATGCGACCACATCACAAGACCATATTCGTTGGCAGGATAGTCACTGACCACAGTTTGCATCACCTGGCGAAGCGTAGCGGGGTCGGCAGAGCATAGATTCTCCTGCCAGAGCTTCTCGACACTGGGCTGCTTATCTCTGTGAAAACGATAGAGGCGCGGCTTTTTCCCATCGTCCACAAAAGCCAACAGGCACTGCCCGTCTTTTAGAGCAGCTACGCCCTCTTGAATCTCCGTCGAGTCGCGCTGCCATTGTTTGTCCGCTCCCAAAGAGTTTTCGGCCGCCACATAGAGCAGTACCGTGCGGCGATGAAGGGGGGCTTCGTCCGGCTCAGACGGTTCATCATCCTTACAAGAGGCAAAGAAGACGAGCGAGAGCAGGAGGGAAAAATACCACATCAGACGCAGGCATCTATCCATATATCTTTGTTCTATCAGCATTGGCAAGTAGTTTTCAAACACCTCGCAAATATAGCAATGTTGTTTGGATAAATCCCCCAAAAAGCAAAAGAAAGGTTTTGCCAAGAAGAAATAATACTCTATATTTGCACCGCAAAAAGACAACAGGCCGAAATAGCTCAGTTGGTAGAGCAATTCATTCGTAATGAATAGGTCGCGGGTTCGAGTCCCGCTTTCGGCTCAAAGAGAAGCGGTTGGAAATAGTCTGACCGCTTCTCTTTTTACACCCCAACACAACTTTTGCTACGCAAAAATGTCTATCTTTGCAAGAGACGTTCTTCATTTTGAAAATATAAGTCATATGCCCATCATAGAAATAACATCGCTTCAAGAGGACGGTCTGGAAGTGTTCAGCACACTGACCGAGGCGCAACTCCGCAATCGCGTTGAGCCCACCAAGGGCATCTTCATCGCCGAGAGTCCGAAGGTGATTCGCGTGGCACTCGATGCCGGCTACGAACCTTTGTCTATCCTCTGCGAGCGCAAGCACATCGAGGGCGATGCTGCCGACATCGTGGCCCGCGTGGGCGACATCCCTATCTACACCGGCTCGCGCGAGCTGCTGGCTTCGCTCACCGGCTACACACTTACCCGCGGCGTGCTCTGTGCCATGCGAAGAAAAGCGACACCCAGCGTGGACGAGGTATGCAAAAACGCCCGCCGCGTGGTGGTGATTGACGGAGTGGTAGACACCACCAACATCGGCGCCATCTTCCGCTCGGCAGCAGCTCTGGGAATTGACGCCGTTCTGCTCTCGCCCACCTCGTGCGACCCCCTCAACCGCCGCGCCGTGCGCGTATCTATGGGCTCCGTATTCCTGGTTCCCTGGACATGGACAGATGGTTCGTTCGCAGAGCTACAGGCTTTGGGCTTCCGCACAGCTGCTATGGCACTAACAGACAAGTCCATCTCCATAGACCATCCTGACTTGCGTAAGGAAGAACGTTTGGCTATCGTAATGGGCACTGAGGGCGACGGACTCGCACAAGCCACCATCGATGCCGCCGACTATGTGGTGCGAATACCCATGGCGCATGGCGTCGACTCGCTCAACGTGGCGGCGGCGGCATCCGTGGCCTTCTGGGAACTACGCAGCCCACACATTTAACTTATACTAACACGCCATCTGCGCCTTTTTCTGTATCTTCGCAATGAGAGCTATCTCACATTATATATATACATAGAGAATAGAACCTTACACACATACGCAAAAATGACAAACGGACGACTCCTCTGGGTGGACGATGAGATTGACCTCCTGCGCGCCCACATTCTATTTTTGGAGAAGAAGGACTACGAAGTAACTACCGCTTCGAACGGACAAGACGCTCTCGACATCTGCCGCAACGAACACTTCGACCTCATCCTGCTCGACGAAAACATGCCCGGCCTTAGCGGATTGGAAACCTTGGCACAAATCAAAGAAATACAACCCGGCGTGCCCGTGGTGATGGTCACCAAAAACGAAGAGGAGGACATCATGGACCAGGCTATAGGCTCGAAGATTGCAGACTACCTGATTAAGCCCGTCAACCCCAACCAGATTCTACTCACACTCAAGAAGAATATCCACCAACGCGAGATTATTTCCGAAGTAACTCAGACCGGCTACCGACAAGACTTCGGGCGCATCGGCATGCAAATCAGCGAAGGACTCTCTGCCGACGAATGGAAAGAGCTATACAAGCGCTTGGTATACTGGGAACTTGAATTGAGCGCCACAGATGGCACCATGAGCGAGATGCTGCAAATGCAAAAAGCAGAAGCCAACCTCTCGTTCTACAAATTTATTCGAAGAAACTACGAGCAATGGGTGTCCGACTCAGAGAATCGGCCACTTCTCAGCCCCGATATCTTCAAGCGCAAAGTATTCCCCAAACTAAGCCAGGGACGTAAGGTCTTTCTCCTCGTGCTTGACAATCTGCGCTTTGACCAATGGCGCGAACTGGCCTCACTACTTGGCGAAGATTTCGACATTGAGGAAGACCTCTACTATTCTATCCTGCCTACTGCCACACAATATGCTCGCAACGCTATATTCTCCGGACTGATGCCTTTGCAAATCAAACAAATGTATCCGGAACTCTGGGTGGACGAAGAAGAAGACGAAGGTAAAAATCTCAATGAGGAAATGCTCATCCGCAAACAACTTGAGCGCTTCCGCCGCCGCGAAAGTTTCACTTACCATAAGCTGAATGATTCTACGGCAGCCGACCGTTTGCTCTCGCAATTCTCTACGCTCGCCGCTTCGCCGCTCAACGTGCTTGTAATCAACTTCATCGACATCCTTTCCCATGCTCGCACCGAATCAAAAATGGTGCGCGAACTGGCAGCTAACGAAGCGGCATATCGCAGCCTCACCCTCTCATGGTTCCGCCACACGCCCATCAAAGAATTATTCCGCAATCTTGCCTCGCTAGACTACGACATACTCATCACTACCGACCACGGCAGCATCCGCACTTCAACGCCGATAAAGGTAGTGGGCGACAGAAATGTGAATACTAACTTGCGCTACAAACTTGGTAAGAACCTTGGCTACAATCCCAAGGAGGTGTTCGAGATGAAAGACCCGAAACGCTTTGGACTCCCCTCGCCCAACCTATCTACCACCTACATCTACGCCACAGGCGACAACTTTTTCGCCTACCCCAACAACTATAACCACTATGTTACCTACTACAAAGATACCTTCCAGCACGGTGGAATTTCTCTTGAAGAAATGCTCGTCCCCCTTGTTACGTTACGCCCCAAACGAAGGTAGAAGAACGTAGGCCTTTTGAAAAAATAAATATAGACCAGAGCGGCAACACATATTATTTCTGTGTTGCCGCTCTGCTTTTTATAGAGTCTGTTATGAAAAGGCTAGAACTTCAAAGTTAGATTTGCCAGAAAATTTGTTCCGGCTTGCGCCGCATAGCCTGTGTAGTTGACACGATTGTCGGATGTGTTGAGATAAGAAGATGATGCCCAACCATTGGTCTCATACTCTGCGTTGAACAAATTGTAGATGGCAACACCCACACGCACGTTCTTGACATAACGGCGCGGCGCAAAGGAGTAACTGAGGTCGAGATGCGAAACACAATAGTCGTCCAAGCGATGCTCAGGTACGTCGGCGTTACTCATATATTGCTTACCCACGTACTGCGTAGTGAGTTCGGCACGCAGACCTTTGACACTATACGCCAAACGGCTGCCGGCGAGGATTTCCGGCGAGAAGGCGATGTGCGTATCTCCGTGATTGATTTCCACAGGCGGCAAGTCGTTCCACGCATCATCGTAGCCGTAGATGGTCTCTTTGAAATCGCGGATACGATTGCGCGAGAGGGTAAGATTGCCCGTCCATTCCAGTCCACAAGGCAACGCAAAGCCACCTTGCAACTCGATGCCCGCACGATAACTACGCGGCACGTTGGCCGACACCGCTTCGCCAATTTCATTCAGCTCGCCCGTGAGCACCAACTGATTGCGGTAGTTCATCAGGTAGAGGTTGGCGGCGGCATGCCATCTTGGAGCGTGATAAGCACCACCCACTTCGTAGTCGGTCAGGCGTTCTGCACGAGGGCGCTCTGTGAAGTAGCCGTCCGTATAATTGTTGCGCGTGGGCTCCTTGTGCGCCTGGGCAACAGAAGCAAATAGGCGCAAGCGAGGATTCACCTGCCAATTGATGCCCGCTTTGGGATTGAAGAAATTGAAGCGCTCATCAAGGTCCAAGCACTGCATGCCCGAACCGGCCCATGAGTTGTACTTGTCATTCGTACCCTCCATGCGATAACGGATGTGGCGATACTGCGCATCAGCATAGGCGGTGAGGCCACGACACAACAGATATTCGGCACGCAGATAGACATTGGCATCTGTCTTATGCGCCTCGTTGCGATAGTAATCCGTATTGGGGTCGAGCTCGCCGATGTAATTCTTCGCCCAAAGCACCCGGCCGAAATGGTCGCCTACATATTTATTGGCTGCTCCGCCCAAGGAGGCACGGAGTTTTTCATCGCGATAATTTACCGAGAACACAGCGCCGGCAAAATGGTTGTCCATCGCCTTCTTGCGCACCAAGTCGGTTTTCTTTACGGTCTCGCCATTCGCCTCAAAGGGTTGCATGCCGTATTCTATCAGTTTGCGGTCTGTCTTATACTCCTGATAGTAACCATCTCCTTTGGTGTAATGCGCCCCTATGTGAGCGCTCCAATGATTGGTGAAACGGTGGTCAAGGAGAAGTTGCAAGTTGGTCTGCACATAGTTGTCCGTCTGGTCTTCATAGAAATGCTGCACGCCGTCTGCGTCGGTGTACATATAGCCGCACGAGTTGTAGCGCCGACCATACGTCTGCATCTCCTCGCGACTGGCATAGTTCCATGCATGATACGTCTGCTCCTTACCCCCAAAGGCAATGAGGCGTGCAGAAGTTGCTGCGCCCACCCACGCCGCTTGGGTGTAGAAAGAATGTAGCTTTGCCGCAGCACGGTCTATGTATCCGTCGGTGCCGATGTTTGACAAACGTAAATCGAAAGTCCAATGATCCTTGAGCAAGCCCGTACCTATGCGGAAGGTCTCTTTGTGCGTACAAAAGGAACCGGCCGATGTGCTCACCTCAGCATAGGGCTTTTGAGAGAAGTCGGCGGTTTGCAGGTTCAGACTGGCTCCAAAAGCGCCAGCGCCGTTGGTTGATGTGCCCACACCGCGTTGCAGCTGGATGTCCTTCACGCTCGATGCGAAGTCGGGCATGTTTACCCAAAAGACGGTGTGGCTCTCGGCATCGTTGACGGGAATTCCGTTGGCGGTAACATTGATGCGCGTGGCGTCGACACCGCGAACGCGCAACGAGGTGTAGCCTATGCCTGCTCCCGCATCGCTTGTCACCACCACAGAGGGCGTGGTGCTAAGCAGATAGGGGATGTCCTGCCCATGATTGGCTCGAGAAATTTCTTCGCGAGTGAGGGTGGTAAAAGCAATGGGTGTTTGCCGGGTGGCACGCGTAGCAATGACGCTCGCTTCGCCCAGCACAGTGTCAAGCGAGTCGTTAGGCATCGCTGATACGCAAGGCTGTAAGCCCACAATAAGGGCTGTGGTTGAAAGTAATCTTTTCATTATTATAATTATTAAGTGAATAATGAAAAGGGGGATCTAGATGGTGATGTGAAAATCAGCAGCGAGCAGCCGGCATGCTACTACAAATCTGCACAATACCTTCTACCATTTCCTACGCCGGCATTATCCGGTTCAGGTGCTTGGGTATGATCTCAGCCCAACAAATCGTTGAGCACCCCTTAGTAAAAGTCGAGGGCAAAGGTAAGGGTTTATTTTGAAATGACCAAATGTACTTGCACGAGCTGACAGGGAGAGTTTTCGGAAAGAGAAATTCATTTGCTCCGGACTTCTTTTTTAGCAAAAAATAACAGAACTGAGTCCGAAGTAACCTCTATCTTTGGTTTGCGATACACAAAATTCTAAACAAGATGAAACAGATTTTTCTACTCTTATTATTCTCCTGCCTATTAGGAGGATATGCCTTAGCGCAGAGTGGGCGCTTTGTGCTCACTCCCCTTTCCTATCCAAGCCATGCCCTCGAACCGACCATCAGCCGACAGACCATGGAGCTACACCACGGTAAACACCTGGCTGCCTACATCAACCATGTGAACCATGCCATCAGCGGCACGAGCCTTGAGAAGTTGCCGCTCGAAGACATCTACCGCACCACCACCGGCAGCCTGCAAGGGAACGCCGGGCAAGTGCTGAACCACCGGCTATACTTTGAGCAGTTCTCGCCACAGGGCGGCGGCGAGCCGAGCGGGGCCTTGGCCGAGGCCATCTGCAAGCAATGGAACACGCTTGCCGACTTCAAGCTGGAGTTTGAGCGCCGTGCCATCAACCTCTTTGGCTCGGGATGGACATGGCTGGCCATGCAGGAGGACAGCACCCTTGTCATCGTACAAGAACCCAACGGACACAACCCCATACGCCACGGATACATCCCTCTGCTGGGCTTCGACGTTTGGGAACATGCCTACTACCTGGACTACCAAAACCGTCGTGCCGAGCACATAGCCGCACTTTGGAACATTGTGGACTGGCGCGTGATTGAAAGTCGTTTTAAGTAGCATTTATCTTCTATTTAAGAGAAGCTAAGCGCAAAAAAATATTTGCCCTTAGCTTCTTCCTTTTTAGGAAGCATTTAATAGAATTAGTAACTCGGCATGTTACCATCAGTAACTTCCCATGTTACTCTGAGTAACACGCCATGTTACCCGAGGTAACACGGCTTGTTACCTAAGGTAACATAGCGTGTTACCGACACTATATCCCTTGACAGATTCACCAAAACGATTCGTAGCATATTCTATACAAGAAAAAAACACACCCCATAGAAAACGATGAAGCATTCTATGAGGTGTGCCATTTTTTCTTCATTAGAGGTTTATCCTAATTCCCACGGATGCACTCTTTTAGCAAATGTGGGTTGGGGCGCATCATATTGGGCAAAGATGTCTGCCAAGACCTTTTGGTCTTTCTGACTAATCACACAAAGCCCGCGACGCATACGCGATAGCTTCATCTTGCCAAACTTGCTCACCAATTGGCGCATAATAGCCTCTGCCTTGCCCAGGGGCACTTCTTTCAAATCGTAAGTCAGCCCTTTGGCGCATACAGGATGGTAGGCATCGATGTAGAAAGGACAAGCCTCGAAGGAGGGAACGGCGGAAGGATTGAGCACGGTAAGCCAACTACCGCGCGGCTCCTCGCGAAGCATGGCCAGGCGGCGCAAGCAGCTCTCGGCCTTGGGACACTCACTCTGCATACAACGCCCAAAGCTGGCGGGCATCTCGCTAAAGTCTAAAGTTTTTTCTCTCATAGTTCTGTAAAATTTATTGGTTAGTAAAAGAGGGCGCAACCTCCTATGAAGCTGCGCCCTATGATAGTTTTTTCTTTTCTTAGGCTATTAGAAGCTCCAGTCCTCTTGCGACTTGCGAACGTAGCTCTTATAGCGGCGCTGAGCGGCTTCCTTGGTGGCAGCATAGAGTTCGGCAGAAGCCTCATCGCCAAGGGCTTTCTTCAGTGAGAGGAAGCGCACCTCGCCATCAAGGTATTCCTGGAACTTATCCCACTGTGGCTCTTTGGAGTCGAGGGTGAAGGGGTTCTTGCCCTCATCGGCCAACAACGGATTGTAGCGCCAGAGGTGCCAGTAGCCACACTCAACGGCCTTAGCCTCTTCTGCCTGGCTCTTACCCATACCGCCCTTAGCCTTCAAGCCGTGGTTGATACACGGAGCATAGGCAATGACGAGCGAAGGTCCGGGATAAGCTTCGGCCTCTTTGATGGCCTTGAGACATTGTGCCTGGTCGGCGCCCATAGCC
>JAZTXL010000014.1:0-13165 GCA_045636405.1 Alloprevotella sp. | reverse complement strand
TTTACCTCCAATGAATTGCTTGCCACAATCCTTACATTTGTACATCTGTTTGCGGCCTCTCAAACCATTCTTGACTACCTCAGAAGAACTACAATAAAAGCATTTTTTTTAGCATATCAATGATAATTTCTACAAAGATATGGAAATCATATAATTACAGAGGGTTCATCCTACTTTTTGTCCACCCTGCCGATTATTTTACAAGGCTGCGCACCGGGTTTTTCTTAGTAGTTACTTTCGTGTTCCTAGTAGTTACCGAATTTTTCCTAGTAGTTACCGAAATTCACCTAGCTTTTACCTAAGAAACGCCCGAAAATGCCTCTTGAAAATCAGTAGCTTACAAAGGCCCTTTTTCTCCCACCTTTCCAACCGCCCGGAATGGGGCAGTGAGATACATAAACTTCTCCTTATTTGTTTATGAATGTTAAAAATGGGGGGGTATTTTTTGTTTTTTTAGAAATTTATATATTTGCATATTCATACATTACGACTCGCAGTTGGCGCAGTGCGCCTTTTGCTTAGAGCGAGGATGAGAAAGGCTGCGGCTTGATGCCTCTCGTGGCGGCAATACATGTTGTAAACTAATTATATAAAAAAATCTTATGAGAACAAGAAATTCTATCAAGAGCCTGTTGTTGGTGTTTGCGTTGGTGTGCACCACAGCTTTGCAGGCGCAGAGCGGTTACCAAAACAAGTTGAAGGCACTGTTTCAAGTGAACACCGCCATGTCCGGTATGGACTTCAACCAACAGAGAGATTCTTATGTGAAGATGTTGCAGGCCGGCGGCGCTAGCAACGAG
The DNA here is from genome assembly GCA_045636405.1 of Alloprevotella sp. GTDB lineage: Bacteria > Bacteroidota > Bacteroidia > Bacteroidales > Bacteroidaceae > Alloprevotella. The sequence goes on along the minus strand of JAZTXL010000014.1, from coordinate 12,365 downwards.
GCGGCCCAAGCTCTTTGCAACGAGTACTTCCGCACACAGTATATGGACGACTTGGTGAAGGTGATTGCTCCCTACTATCAAAACGTGATGAGCGAGGCCGACATCGACAGCATGATTGCTCTGTTTGGTACACCGGAAGGAATAGCTGCGATGGACCACATCGGTAAAGCTTCGGCCGTTATGTCATCGCCCGAGGCTCAGGCCTTCATGCAAAACTCTTTGATGGGTATCTTCCAAGGCCAACAGATGACCGGAGTGGGTTCCGAAGCTTGCAGCGCTGTCTATCAGCAGAAGTTTGAAGAGTATTACGTCCTCTTTGTAGAGAGCAACGTAACCTCCATGTTGTCTTCCTTAGAGCCTATGTTTATGGGAATGGCCCAGACTGAGAGCCAGAAAGTGGAGATAAGAAAGTTGCTGAACACCACCACAGAGTTTTTGACCAAGAATTTGAAAGTGTTTTATCTGAACGCTTTCTATCCCGACGTGACAGAGGCCGACCTCGACTTCTACTTGGGCATGATGAAGACACCCGCCGGCCAGAATATGAACAAGGGCAGCGTTGCGCTTTCGAAGGATGCAATGAACGTGGGTGTGCAGATGTTGAAGGAGTTTACAGCCTGGGTAGAAAAGCAACAGTAAATTCTGCTGCAGCAGAATCTGCCGATAAGGAACTGCTCCGCTAATCTTTTTATTACATCAGAAAATAAAGTTATGTTGCAAGCTAAAGAAATTTTTCAAAGCGCGGCTAAGAAACTAGATTGGAAATTTTTCCTTTGGTTTTTTCCAATCGCTGTCTTTACAGTGCTGCTGATAGCAGTTTTGGCATTTATTAGTGTGAAGGAATCTCGTGATAAAGAGTTTATGGATATCTATCGAGGTCTTGGAGAAGGAATAGTGGAATACCACCTTTGGGTTATATTAGGATTGGTGGTTATTGTTTTCCTCTCTAGTTGCTGTGTTGGGCTTATGAAAAGAACACTATATAAAAGGAACATTATCACTCATTTAGGTAGAGAACTACCCGAATTGGGAGAGGGTGAACTGGAGCAAGAGTCTGAAGCCTGCTTTGAGAAAAACAAAAAGTTTATTCAAAGATATTGGTTAGTGAATATGTTGGTAGGTTCTTTGTTTAGCGGTTTGTTTGTTCAATTGCTGTATGAATTGCATATCCTCTTTGGTTTGTCTTATCTCTGGGTAGGTCTTTTATTTGGTGTAGTAGGTATTTTTGCTATTTTTGTCTTTGCTTTTTTTGAGAATAATGTGTTTGACGTCATCTGCACAGATTATTCGGCAGAACGAGAAGATACTGCTACCGCAGAGGGAGAGTAAATATATTCATTAAATAATAAATGTATCAGTTATGTTATCTACAACAGAAATATTAAAACAAGTATGGCAGAATTTTGGTAAAGGTCCAAAGTTTCATTTAGTTATGACAATGGAGATAGCGGTAATGGCAATACTTTCTGTTGCTTTTCCTATCGCATCCGTATTTATTTTTGATGGTGAACTGCTTATGCCTATAGATACCCCGATTTGGCTGCAGGTATTATTTTTTAGTTCTCCTCTTGTGATAGGCGTTATAAATTTTTATCAACTAACTATCGGTGTTTCTAAGATAAAGAATATTTTAATAGAAGTTCTAAAGAAAGACCACCCCAATCTGAGGCGTTCAGAGTTAGAATCTCTAAGCGAAGATATGATGCTCGACCATACGCAGCGCTTCCTCTATCCATACTCGGCGCTCGCAGCTCTGTTTGTAGTCGTAATGGTACTGGAGATGGTATTGTTTGCCGTGGTGACCAACTTTTGTAATATGGATATGCTTCTTTTCCTTGGAGTTTCTTTTTTCTTGGCGACAATAAACTTGTACATCCTCCTTCGTGCCTACAACACCCTCATCTTGGTTTTCTATGAAGACCTAAAAGCCAACATGGAATCAGAAGAGGAGTAAATAAAGATTGTTATAAAGCTTAAAGCTATGTTGCAAGGTAAAGAAATCATGGCTCGCGTGCGCCGGGATTTTAAGCGCCACTCAAAATTGTATTACTATGCTTTCCCTTCCTTCTTGCTTGCTGCAATAATGTTTTTGATTTTCTGGCTCGGTGGAGATCTTGATGACATGGCAGATCTCTTCGGAGGCATAGTAATGAAGATCGGCCTAAAGGGTTTAATCATTACCTCCTTGATTATGGCCGCAATCTCTTGGCTCTCTAATCTTGGAGGTAGAGGCGAAGGCTCTTTCAGAGATTTTCTGATTTCCTTTTACAAGAAGGACAATCCGGATTGGGAGAAAGAGGCAGTGCAGAAAGCCGGCGAGAAGATAGCCTCCAAATACTACAATGTGTTTGCCTGGATTCAGATACGCGCAGTCCTTGGGATGGTAGTGCTCAGTTTCTTGCAACTGCTGCTGCTCAAACTCTTTATTGCAGTTTTTTCTTTGACGCCCGTCGTGACAGCTTTTTTTTCTCTGTCTCTGATAATTGGTAATATAATTCTATACGGCTACTTCAAAAGCGCCGTGGCGCATGTGGTCTATTGCGCAGAGACGGGGCAGGATTCAGGAGATGCTAGGGTAGAGAAAGAAGAGGGCGCAGGCTCGTATATGAAATAATGCATTTTTTTGCAGAGAAAGTTCTATGTATGCGATTTTTTTTATAAATTTGTGGAAAGCAAGGCCGTAGCGGATTTTGTAGGCTCGCAGGCTGCGCTGACACATTATATAATATAATAAAGTAATAAGGAAATTATGGAAAATCTTACTGCTTGGTTCTCTTCTATGGAGTTCTTGCTTCAAGTGTTTTGGGTGTGCGCCATCGCCGCCTCGTTGTTCTTTGTGGTGCAGTTGGTGTTGCTCCTCATAGGCATTGACGACATAGATGTAGATGCCGACACGCTCGACTTGGGCGGCGGATTCTCGCTGCTGACTGTAAAAAATGTGATACACTTCTTCCTTGGCTTCGGCTGGGCCGGTGTGAGCCTTTGGAGTGTAATTGAAAACCGCTTCTGGCTGAGTGTTGTTGCCCTGCTGGTGGGAGTGCTGATGGTAGTGATTTTCGTCTTTATCTTCAAGCAGATGATGAAGCTCCAGAGTCAAGGCAACTACAACCCAGAGGACGCCGTAGGTCTCTTGGCAGATGTCTACCTCACCATCCCCGCCACCAAGAGCGGTGCAGGTAAAGTGCAGTTCAGCCTCAAAGGCACGGTCCACGAGTTTCAAGCCCAGACCGAGGGTGAGCGCCTTGCCACCGGCGAGAAGGTGCGCATTGTCGAGTTGCTGGACAATCACACCGTCTTGGTAGAGAAAGTATAAGCTAAAATTTTTTTAACAACTTAATATTTTACAATTATGGATTTAATAACAATTCCTTTGGTCATTATAGCAGTGGCTGTAATAACTATCGTTGCTATTGTGAATCGTTACCGCCGTTGTCCGTCAGACAAAATTCTTGTGGTCTATGGACAGAATAGTAAGAACACTTCAGCCAAGTGTGTGCATGGCGGAGGTACTTTCGTATGGCCGGTGATTCAGGACTATGCTTATTTGAGCCTGACACCTATCTCCATCGATGCCAACCTTACCAATGCGCTCAGCCGTCAGAACATCCGTATTGACGTGCCTTGCCGCTTCACCGTAGCCATCTCCACCGACCCCGGAATCATGAACAACGCCGCCGAGCGCCTTTTGGGCCAAACTCCGGCGCAGATTCAGGACCTCGCCCGCGATATTCTCTTCGGTCAGCTCCGTTTGGTGATTGCCACCATGAGCATCGAGGAAATCAATAGCGACCGCGACAAGTTCCTCGACAGCATCTCCAGCAACGTAGAAGTGGAGTTGAAGAAAATAGGTTTGCGCCTCATCAACGTAAACGTGACCGATATCACCGACGAGAGCGGCTACATCGAAGCCCTCGGTAAGGAAGCCGCCGCCAAGGCCATCAACGAAGCCAAGGTGAGCGTAGCCGAGCAAGACAAGATTGGTGAAATCGGTAAGGCAGAGGCCATCAAGGAAACCCGTATCCGTACTTCCGAAGCCAATGCCGTAGCCGTGAAGGGAGAGAACGAAGCCAAAGTGGCCATCGCCAACTCAGAGGCCTACCGCCGCGAGAAGGAAGCCGAGGCACAACGCATCGCCGTTTCTGCCGAGAAGGTGCAACAGGCAAAGGCCCTGGCCGATGCTTATGCCGCTGAGCGCGAAGCCGAGTTGGCGCGTGCCGAGCGCGAGCGCTCCACTGAGTATGCCAACGTCATCGTGCCCCAGGAAATCGAGAAGCAGCGCCGCATCATCGAGGCCGAAGCCGAAGCCGAGAAGCTCCGCGTACACGCCAAGGGTGAGGCCGACGCTATTTACGCCAAGATGGAAGCCGAGGCAAAGGGTCTCTTCGAGATTCTGACACGCCAGGCCGAGGGTTACGACAAGATGGTAGAAGCTGCCGGTGGCGATGCCAACAAGGCCTACATGCTCCTCTTGCTCGAGAAGCTCCCCGAGTTGGTAAAGACACAGGTAGAGGCCGTGAAGGGCATCAACATCGACCACGTCACTGTTTGGGACGGTGGAAACAGCGCCGACGGAAAAGGCTCAACAGCCAACTTCGTATCAGGCCTCATGAAGTCTGTGCCTCCCCTCAACGAACTTTTCGACATGGCCGGCTTGAACCTTCCCGAGTATCTTGCCAAGAAGAAAGAAGCCCCTGTAGTAGAAGCCGAAGAAGTGAAATAGCTTCTTCTACATACCCCTTAGCCTCCCGCCGAGCTTTTGAGAGCCCGTGCGGGAGGCTTTTTTTGTGTCATGCGCCGTGGAGTACGAGCTGTAAGGCTGTGGCTCGAAAGTAGGGAGGGCTTTCCTGTTCTCCGACAGCTAGGCGGCATTACCTCTTGATGCTTAGAAACCCCGGCCCCTTGTTTTCCGCCTCGCGGCCAAGTGTAAACTGCTATAGGTATAAAAAATTTAGTGTAAACCTATATAGTCTTTAAAGTTAAAACAGTCCACTTTTTCTGTACGCCTCAACTACTTCTAAAAGTAACACGGCGTGTTACAAGTTGTAACATGGCGTGTTACACTTCGTAACATGGGAAGTTACACATTGTAAAATGGCTCGTTACAAAATTTTCTTAAGACCTGCGAGCGCCGCTCCGCAGTTTCCCGCCTCTCGGCTCATGACTGTTTTGGCAAGAAGGCTCGCCGTCGATTCTTACTCTTGGTGCTAAATGCTAAAAATGTTTAAAAAATTCTCCAATAAATATAATTTATATAAATTTGCACCCGAAAGCACAGATTATCTACTTGTTACGGAGCCTTTTTACCTATGGTATAGAGGCTTTTCTGTTTGTACTATATAGCCAAAAGGGGCAGGCGGGATGAGGAAAATGATGTGTGCAGACAGCGAAAGAATATATATAATTACTTAACTAAAAGCAATATGAAAAAGAATGTACAGAGAATCTTTTCTCTTGTGCTGTTGCTTTTGACCTTTGCGGTAGAAGGAGCCATGGCCCAGTTCTCAACGGGCAACGTGGTCCACTTCACCAACCGCGCTTCGGGCAAAGCAGTAGCAGCTACTTCAACCAATGCCGTGGCCGGTGTCACTCCCGACAAGACCGACTACCAGCAGCTTTGGTACGTTGAAACCGGAGGCAGCACCGTGGTGTTGCGCAACCTTGGTAACGGACGTTACCTGCAAGGTAACAGCGACTCGTCCACACAGTGGCAGACCGTGACCAGCAAAGACTCGTATACCAGTTCGAACGACACCAACGGCGACGGAAAGAAGGACGTGTTTACCACCAGCCTCAAGGTGTGTCAAAACGATTCTTACTTTACCTTGGCCGCCGAGACTACAGCTTACAACGATTACGACTACGACAAACTCCACTACGAATCCCTCACCGGTAAGTGTGTGAGCTGGCTCGGAGCCGGCGACGGAAACGGAGGCTGGGGCATCATCGATGCATCTTGGTGGAACGTGGAAACCGTAAGCGGCATCAATGTAAACGACCGCTGGAACCAGATTAACAACTTTAACAGCATCGTTTCCAAGAAGGCAGAATATCAAGGCTATCTGAACACCATCTTCGCCGACGTGCTCTGTACCCAACTCAGACCTGAATACGACTCACAGAGCGAACTGACCACTTCGTCAGCCTATCAGAAACTGCCGGCAGAGTTGAGAGACCTGGCCATGAAAGTGTGCAACAACAACTGGGCAGAGTCCAACCGCAACAACAACGCTGTGACCTGGACCTCAGAGACCGCCAAGCGCTTCCGCGTGCAGAGCTACGAACCCCACTCTGTGGCCGAAGAAATCAACAGCGTGGTGAAGACCAGCGTGTATAGCAACATGAACAACCCCACCGGTATCTATGCCGACAACATGGAGGTGCTCTATGTCATCGTAGGCGAGAACGTGCGCAACGGCGGTTCGCTTGCCATCACCAGCCTCTCCGACGATTCGGAAGACTACCTCACCTCGCTCAGCGCTACACAGAAGACCACGCTCTCGCAGGGTCTGAACATCATTCCTGTGTATGGCAAGGGTAGCTTGCACTACATTCTCTACGCCGTAAACAGCCAGAGCGACAACTTCCCGCTGACCAGCTTCCCCGACATCCAAATCAACATTGCCGGTGGTAGCATCAACGGTCTCTATGAGCTTGGCAAGGACAGCGGCATCTACGCCGAACTGAAGGCCAACGCCGAGAAGAACGGCCGCACCTACTACGACGTGCTCAGTAACCGCTATGCCTTCCGCACCAGCGTGGCAACTGCCTTCAAAGGCGGCAGCGACAACTCATTGCAGCGCGCCCTGAAGATGTGGGACAAGGTGATGCTCTCACAACACTATATGATGGGCGTGAAAGCCGGTCGCTATGAAGAAGACCCCCTCGGCCTTCACACACAAAGCATCGACTACTCCAGCAAGTTTAACAACCGCCTCTTGGTACACTCCAAAGCCAGCATCGGCGCCTACACGCAAATGCCCTACCGCATCCAGTTTGCACACGGCGAGAGCTACCTCGTGGGCGACGCTATGGAAACCACCAACCAAATCTGGGTGCCCGCACACGAAACCGGACACACCAACCAGCAGCTTATCAACATGATTGGTACTACGGAGATCACGAACAACCTCTTCTCGCTCGTGGCCATGTTCTATCAGGACTATCTGAAGACACGCGGCGGAACCATCGCAGACAACAACGCCGAACACATCAACGGCACCGCTTGGCACTTCCGCGACCCCAACAGCCGTATGCGTATGTACTACCAACTCTGGCTCTACTACCACGCAGCCGGCAGAAACAAGAACTTCTTCCCCGAGCTGTTCCGCCTCTTGCGCAACGACCCCATGTCGTACCATGACACCTATGGCAACTCAAGCACCAACTATACCTCTACCGAGTCCTTGAAGTTCTATAAGTACGCTTGTCAGGCCGCTAAAGAAGACCTTACCCCCTTCTTCGAGGCTTGGGGCTTCTTCAAACCCTTCGGCGAGTCCAGCATCTTCGACTACTACGATTATAAAATTACCAGCACACAGAATGATATCAACGCTGCCAAGAACACCGTGGCAGGCTATGGCTATCCGAAAAACTACGCCATCCTCTTCATCGAAGACCGCGTGGGCGAAGTGAAGAGCGCTGATAATAAGGTAGTGAAACAGTGGAGCCAAGGCGAGTTGGCAGTGGGCGACCGCGGTCAGTACACCGACTACAAAACCGGTAGCGACCCCGACGGCGAATACACCTGGACCATCAGCCAAGGCAACCGTGTGCTCGTATTTAGCGAAAGCGGCAAGGGCGCCGGCTACGTCATCTCCGACAATTCCGGCAACATCATCGCCTTCGCCAACAGCGACAACTTCGAAGTGACCGAAGCCATCGCCAACAAATTGAAGGACGGAACCTATCGCTTGACAGTTTACGGAACTACCGTAGGCCAGTCTGTTACCGCTATCGACGTGGCAAATTCTTCCAGCCCCGCAGCACAGAAAGTGGCCCTCGGCGTATTGTTGGAGAGCATCAAAGAAGTGCTCGACATCACCGACGCCACCAATAGCAAGATTGGCTACTACAAATCTTCTTACGCCACAGGTTTGCAAAACGCCTACAACACAGCTAAGGCAGTCTACGATAATCCTACACCCGACGCAACAGCTTACTATACACAAATCCGCAGCCTCAATAAAGAGTATGACAACCTCATGGCCAAGGGCGAATACGCCAAAGTGTCCGTGGTGAACGGTAGTACTTACAAGATGGTGAACAGCGGCAAGTTTGAAGACGACAACCAGGTGAAGGTAGAACTCTCTATGGCCTACAACAACAAGGACGTAGACGGCGTGAAGACCGTTAACTCAGATACTCAGCGCTGGATTTTCGAAGCCACAGCTACTAACGGCTACTTCTACATCAAGAACAAGAGCTCAAACTTCTACATAGGCAAAATGACAGCCAACAGCCAGCAGGTAAGAGCTGAGTCGGCCGACGCAGCCAACGCCGGCGCTTACCGCGTAGTGGTAAAAGCCCCCGGCCTCGTGGCTTTCGTGGATGAGAACAACCGCGCCCTCCACGTCGAAGCTAAGCACAACGTGGTAGGCTGGAATGAAGACGCCACCAGCTCTCAGTGGTACATGACAGCCGTTGAACTCAGCGCCCTCGGCCAAACCAAGGACGAACTCGACGCCCTCATCGGCGAAACCACTTGGGCTATCAACTTAATGGCCAACGCTACCATCAGCAGCACGCCCATCGTGAGCGGCATCAAGGCCGACTATCAGTCAGTGCTGGTGGACGGTGTAGCCCTCTCCACCGATAAGATTGCCAAAGCTTGCCAGGCAGTTTACGCCGCACAGCAAGTAAGCAACAACCTCAGCGCCACTGCCGACCAAATGAACGCCGCCTACGAGTCGCTCCTCTCACACTACTACTACCTGATGAGCTACTACAACCAAAAGAACGGCGTGAACCTCTCAGCAGAGAAAGCCGCTCTCCAAACAGCCATCAACAACGTACAAGGCTACTTGAACAACATGGGTGGTTCAGGCGAAGAGAAAGTAACCCTCACAGCCACCGCCGGCCAACCCGGATATGTTTCTTCAAACGCAGGTCAGAATGATTTTGGAAGTAAGGATGATGGACAAGGTATTAGTGGTTTGATAGATTCATCTAGTAGTACTTACTTCCATTCACAATGGGATGGCACAAATGTAAATGCCCCCCACTACATTCAAGTAGACTTAGGCGCCGGCAATGAAATCTCTGACTTCAAGTTCAACTATAAGACAAGAACTGATAACAATAACGGTACACATGCTATACCTACAGAGATTGTTGTGTCAGGAAGTAATGATGGAGTAAACTTTACACCTCTCAAGACTTTGAATAAAGAATTGCCCGGTGGCGGTGGACAAGTTGAATATGAAACTCCTTCCGCAGACTATTCTTTGAATAGTAATTTTGCTACAGTCAGCAAGTCTGGTAAGAAACTAAGTAATATTAAATTGAGCAGTCCTAAATATGGTTCTCAGACAGCAACACTGACAAATACATCTAAGCTTTACAATGACCTTACTGCTACAACATTCAAAGCTGCTCCGGGAGAAACATTGACAGCTACATTTACACAGATTTCTGAATGGAGTTGGATGCATGGCTATATCTATATTGATACAGACAATAACGGATTTACAGCAAGCATTAATGGAACATATCAGCCTAGTGGCGACTTAGTTTCTTATTCTTTCTATGGTAGCGAGTCGAATGAGAACGAAGGCTATAATAGTAATGGTTCTTATATTTCTGGAGAATCTCGTAGTGTTCTAAATCCTCCAACGTTTAAGGCACCCACTAAACCAGGCTTGTATCGTATGCGCTATAAGGTAGACTGGAATAGTATAGATCCTAAGGGTGATAACAATTCTAATTTTGGTGGAACAATAGCTGGTACAGATGGTAGCATCATAGACGTATTGCTTTTGGTTGAAGAGCCTGCCTCATCAATCTCAGGCATGCAGACTTTCAATTCTGAAGTAATCTCTATCGGAGACTACTATCGCTATCTGCGTTTCACCGTAACAGAGTCTGCTTGCTATCAGCATGATAATTGCTCTACTAAGTTTGGAAACTACTATTACTTCGCCCTCTCAGAATTCGGCTTGACCAAGGTCTACAACAATACGACCAACGACACTTGGGTGTCTGAGGAGTTGAAGGCTGAGGCACAGGCTGAGATTAACGAGGCGCAGAATGTCTACAACAATGCGAAGACTGCTGCTGAGTTGGTGCGCGAGACCGAAGCTATGGAAGCCCTCTTGGCTCAGCTCAAGAGCGCACAGTCGCTCACGCTTCCCGTAAAGTTGACCACCAACCACAACACGCCCTACCTCTATCAAGTGGGCATCAAGCAGGTGAATGGTCAGAGCGGACAGGTGCTGCAGTATCAAACCACTCCCTCTACCTACGAACTCTACGACACAGAAGAGAAACGCAACTGGGTGACCTACGCAGCGTCTTCTGTAAGCAACACCGACCAGGCCTTCTACTTTATGAAGGGTACAGAGACCGGCCAGGTATATATCTATCCTTACACCGGAGGCGGCAAGCTCTTGGCGCTCAATGAAGGCTTGTACGGCTTGGGCACTCAGACCCGTGTAGCCGGTGCAGTGAAGGACGACCAGGAAGTCTTTGCTCAAGAGTGGACCTTTGTGGACTGTGGCGATGGCAGCTTCAACATCCGCCCCGCCGTTTCCGGTACAGGCTTCTATGCAGCAATGGTAGCACCGCTTCCCGGTTACTACTATCTCGGCTTTGCAAATGGTGGCGGTGGCAACGATGCCAAGTTTACCTTCACAGCTGTGAACCCCAATGCTACTGCAGCCTACAATACTTTGAACAACTATGTGAACAGCCATCCCAAAGTGGCCGGTAGCGCTCAGCTCTTTGCTACCAGCGCTGCTTCAGCCAATGCCTACAACGTGCTCTACGACGAAGCGAAGGCTATGCTCGAAACCGCTGCTGCCGACGATGTGCTCACAGATATGTACAACCGCTTGAAGGCTGCCTACGAGGCTATCACCATCAACGAGCCCAGCTCTGAGAAACTCTACTTCATCCGCTCGGCTTCTTCTAACGCCTCTATGAAGGATGCGTACACTTACAACAATGCCGGCGCTTTGAAATGGACCACCAGCTACGATCCTGCCACTCAGACCAGCGCTATCTGGCAGATTACAGCCAAGGGTAACAACGAGTATACCATCCAGAGCTACGACGACGCAACTAAGTATTGGACCAACTATTCTACAAGTACCACCGGTATTTCTTTAACAAAGTATGAAGACCAGTTGGTTATCCTTCCGATAGACGGTTCTAACGGCCAGGTGAACATCTACTACAACTCCTCTTCGTATGGCTATGCTGCCTACAATGTGGTGAGCGGAAACAATCTGCAGCAGATTGCAAACACCAAGGGAACGCCCAACAATGCCGCTGCGTTCTACATTGAGGAAGTGCCCAACCTCGCCGAACTGAAGAGCTATAACCTCAACATGACCCACTGGGGCTATGCAGGTCTCTACTTAGACTTTGCCACCGTGATTCCCGAGGCGCTGACAGCCTATGTCATCACCAGCTCCGTGCCCGAGAATGTAGAGACAGACAGCGAGGGCAATGTGACCGGCACCATCGTGCTCCGCCAGCTTGATGGCGAGAACAGAGTGCTTCCTGCCAACACCGGCGTGATTCTGAAGTCGAACCAGACCATTGCAGAGGGCGGTACCATGTTCTGCTCATTCGAACCAACTAACTTAGAGTTCAACGGCAACGAGACGCTGATTAGCGAGAACAAGCTCGACGGTAGCGTAGTGGATACCTACGTTCCCAATTATCCTACAGGTGGAAATTATGAGACTTATAACAGCTATGACTTCTATCTCTTCGGAGTGAAGAATAGCAAGATAGGTCTTTACAAGGCTCAAGAAAAGTATTGCAAGTCTGGTTCTTCTTTCATGGTGGATAACCAATGGGAGTATTATGACTTTAACGGTAAGCGAGACAACTACATCAAGGCTTCTGCCAATAAGATTTTCTTGCGTACAGCCAACGGCGCTCTTCGCGGTGCTGCCAACTCTTCCAACCGCTTGAAGTTCCGCATTGCCGACCCCGACGAAGAGTTTGTGACCGACATCGAGGAGGTACAGACCGAAACCCCCAACAAGCCCGAAGCTATCTTCGACCTGCAAGGCCGCCGCGTGGAACGCATCACCGCTCCCGGCCTCTACATTGTGAACGGCCAGAAGCGCTATGTGAAGGCTGCAAAATTCTAACCTCTAAACACCGATTAACCGATTATGAAGAAAGAATATATC